>CAYGBN010000114.1:0-1505 GCA_964348155.1 uncultured Methanomassiliicoccales archaeon | reverse complement strand
GATGTACTTGCAGTAGTCCGCCATGGGGTAGCGATCCAGGAGGTCCCGCTCGCTCGTCGTGAAGAGGAGGTACCACGGTTTCTCGTACTGGTACCGGAGGATCTCCTCGATGTCGTCCCGGACGAGGGGGTCGCCCCCCTCGAAGCTGCAGACGATGACGGAGCTCTGGGCCAGGTTGTCCAAGATGGCCTTCACCTCCTCCGTGGGGATGTCGTACCATCGGTTCTTCAGGTGCCAGCAGTTGCAGAAGGAGCACGTGAAGTTGCAGCGCCGGGTGAGCTTGAAGGAGCAGTAGAAGGGGTAGATCGCCTCCCCCGCCAGCCAGTTCTTCATCATGTAGGAGGCCGTCTGGAGGAACTTCCGCCTGGGAAGAGTCCTCATGGCACCCCGGATTCCAGCCACGCTACATAGCCTTTGTGCGCGTTCCCTTCCGGCCAAGGCGACGGAGGGCCATCCCCCCGAACAACAGGAGCGCGACGCCCGCTGCCACCGCCTGGCGGGCGTAGAGCCCGTACTCTAGGACCTCGGGGAGAGGGAGAAGAAGGAGGGAGTACGCCAGGGGGGGAAGGCGGAGGAAGAGGAGAAGGAGGGGAGCGGTTACGAGCATGGCCCGGAGGGCGTGCGTCGGCTCGCCTCCACGGCCCACAAACCGGTCAAGGGTGGCCCTGGCGTATAGAGCCGCGCCCGCGGCCATCCCCAGCAGGAGGAGGACGGTGAGGACGGGATGGTGACTCACCAGGAGGAGGGCGCCCGCGCCCCCCATGAGGAGTAGAGTCCAGTGCGATGCTCCCCGCCCCCCCAGCGGGACCGCCAAGGACAGGAGGGCGCCCCCCGCCAAGGCCGCGACGCCCACGACAATCAACGCCTCGCCCTCCATCCCCACGCGCAGGGAGAGAGAGGAGGAGTGGGCCACGGCGAGGGCGAAGAGAGGCAGCGTCATGACGACGCCGACGTACCAGGAGCCACGGGTGGGGCGTGGGAGGCTTGACGAGACATCGTTACGCGCGGAGAGGAGGGCCGCGGCGACCAGCGGGACGCCCAGCAAGGCCACGACCGCGTACGTCACGGGAACGAGGAGGCCGAGGCTGCCGCCCAGGAGAAGGGAGGCGTAGAGCTTCGGGCCGGCCCTTGGATCGCCCTGAAGCCTGCCGCACATCACCCAGACGGAGACCAACGTCACCAGAGGCAGGGCAACGGCTGTGTACACGGTAAGCGCGACCGTGGGGGGGAGGAGGGCCGATGCCAGGAGGGAGGCGCGTGGCCCAACGACCCTGCGGACCAGTCCCGCAACAGGAACGGCCGAAGCGGAACCCACAGCCGCCACGATGAGGAAGTGGTAGGCCCAGAAGTTGGCTTCCAGCGCCGATCGGACGGCCACGAGGAAGGTCGCCATCACGGACGCCGACACGATGAGGCTCATCACCTCCCTCGGCGGGGGCTTGCCCTTGGCGGTTCCTGCGGAGCGTCTCCGCCATGTCCAGACCGCTAGGAGACTTCCGCCGGTC
>CAYGBN010000113.1:0-1539 GCA_964348155.1 uncultured Methanomassiliicoccales archaeon | reverse complement strand
CCAGGTCGCGGAACTGGCGCAGGATGGCCTGGTCGGTGTCATCGTCCCAGTAACCCAAGGAGGTCAGCAGGTTCACGATGGCGTGAAAGGGCTTCTCGTCGCTGAGGGTGGAACCGACCTCCCGAACGTCCCCCTCGTGAAAGGTGACGCGGCCCTCGACCCCGAGCTCCTCCGCCAGGGCGACCGCCCGCTGGACATATGTGGGCACGAGCTCGAGTCCCACCACCCGCCAACCGCGCTTCGCGAAGTGCACGGCATGGCGGCCGATCCCGCAGGGCGCGTCGAGGAGACGACGGCCCCGGACTCCCGCCTGCTCCAGAATCTGCTCCAGGCGCGTCACCTGGTCCGGGGCGTACGCGAGGCCGGCCTCGTGGATCGGAAGGAATCGATCGGGGTGCTCCAAAAAGAGCTGGACGGTCCAGTGCGCCTCGGCCACGCCCGAGGGACGAGGAGGCGACATATAGCCCTTGGGCGGCTGGGGCCCCCTTCAATCGAGAAACTCGAGGCGGGTCTTGTCGTGATAGTCGACCTCGACGGGGACCCCGAAGATGTGGGAGATGTTCTGGATGGGGTGGCGTCCCCCCATGCTGACGCGGCCGAAGTCCTCGTTCCGGACGCTGTCCTGCACCTCCCGGTACACATCCAATCCCAGGACCAGTCGGCGCGCACCCCCACGGGCCCGAATGGCCCGTTCCAGGAAGTCGAGAAGACGTTCTCCCTCTCGCCGGGTCAGGACGTCGTCATCGCTCATAGTCAGCCAAGCCACTCGTCTTCGGGCGCGTCTCGGTGCGAGTGGCGACACTGGGGGCAGACGAACTCCCCGGTCTCCTCGTCCCGATCAAAGGGCCCCTCGTAACTACAGAATTCACAGAGTCCTCCGAAGGATTTTCCCGCTTCGGCCACGCGGGACCAAAGGGGGCTCCTGCTTTAAAACGCCGAGAAACCAAGGATAATCATCGGAACAATAATATATATGCGGGAGTGCCAGTTTCAGGCAAGCATGCAATTCCGGGCCGGCAAGCTCTACGGCATGGCCGTCATCTCCGCCGACGCGTGGCAGGTGGGGCGCGTCCACATCGCCCTCGTGGGGGATGACTGGAACGTGGCGGCCCTGGAGATGCGGCCGGAGCGGGGCTTCACCAAGGCCTTGGGACTCCGGACCAGGAAGGAGCGGGAGGCCGCCCTGCTTAGCGCCGACGCCATCGCCTCGGTGGGCAACTTCGTCCTCCTCAAGACGCCCGTGGCGAAACTGTCGGAGTTCCTCATCAAACCGGACAAGCCGCCCATGGCCCTGCCGTGGGTCCTGTGGATGCCCGTCGTGTCCCAGGACGGTCAGAACCTCGGGATCGTAGAGGACGCATACATCGACACGGACATGTGGAAGGTGGACAACCTGACTTTCCTTCTGGATCGGAAGCCCTACCAGCGGTTTGGGTCCTTGAACCCCGCGAAACGGAAGCGACGGTTGGACATTCCCACGGGCCTGGCCATCCTGGCCGACGAGGGCCGGCTCGACTGGGACCGGCCGGTGCGCGACTA
>CAYGBN010000112.1:1285-1545 GCA_964348155.1 uncultured Methanomassiliicoccales archaeon | reverse complement strand
TCTTAATCGTTGGCGGGTCCTGGCACAGGTCCACGATTGTCGAGGGGAGACCCCGGGGCACGGGACCCGCATCGATGTAGAGGGCGACATCGGCCCCCAATTGGTCCAATGCCTCACCCACTCCTCGCGAGGATTGAGCGCCGTGGCGGTTCGCGCTCGTAGTCGTCAGAGGACCGAATTCCTCCGCCAGGGCCTGCGAGATGGGATGCGCGGGGCTCCGGAGGCCGATCACGCCTGCCCGGGTCACGGGAGAGGGGGGG
>CAYGBN010000112.1:755-1275 GCA_964348155.1 uncultured Methanomassiliicoccales archaeon | reverse complement strand
TCTGGAAGAACTGGGCGTCTCCGGACCGGGGAACGAAGCGCGCCTGTTTCCCGTCCGGACCGCGCTTCAGTTCTACGAGCGGCGTGCCTTGCCGGTGCCGGGGGCCTCGGGCTTCGCGGGAAGGAGTAACGTCAGGGGACCGGGCAGAAACCGCTTCCAGAGCTGCCGGGCGGCGGCCGTCAGATGGGCCAACCGCCTGGCCTCTTCGAACCCCGCCACGACGAGGGCGACCGGTTCGGTCCATGGGCGCCGCTTTGTCCGATAGAGACGCTGCACAGCGGCTTCATCGTAGGGATCCGCACCGAGGCCGTAGAGGGTGTCAGTGGGGTAAACGACAAGGGAGCCGTTCTTCAGCGTCTCGACGGCGTGCGTCAACCCCTCCTCGCCAAGCACCCACTCCCAGAAACGAAAGGGTTTGGTATGGGGATTGTCGACTCGAAAGATGCAGACACCGTGTTCGATCCAGAAGAGCACGACGCTTTTGAGCTCCTGCCAAAGAGCTTCCCAATCGTCGCACTCG
>CAYGBN010000112.1:0-745 GCA_964348155.1 uncultured Methanomassiliicoccales archaeon | reverse complement strand
TCAACCCCTCCTCGCCAAGCACCCACTCCCGACCGACACGGTGCGCCTTCACGACCCGAGGGTCGCCCCTCATCCCCCATACCCCTCGAGGGTGCCCAGGGCCCATCGGAGGTGCTCATCCGCCTCCCCCAGGACCGGCTCGCCGTGACCGGGATAGAGGTCCGTGACGTCCAAAGCGTTCAGCTTCTTCACAGAGGCAACCAACTGGGTGAAGTTTCCCGTCTCGAGATCGAAGCGGCCCACACCCCCGTATGGAAAGATGGTGTCCCCGCTGAAGAGGGATCCGTCATCCCCCATGAGGCAGATGCTCCCGACGGTGTGACCGGGTGTCGAGAGGACCTCGAGGGTCCCGTCCCCCAAATCGAACCGCGCGCCAGGCTCAACGACCTCCACCGGAATGGGACCCATCGCCCCTCCAAAATAGATGGCGCCGGTGCTCGCAGCGTCACCTTGGACGAGGGGTGGAGCATCATCTACGGAGATGCGAGGGCTGACACCGTAACGCTTGGCGAGATCACTGGCACCCCCCACATGATCAAAATGGCGGTGTGTCAGCAATAGATGGGTCAGCGTCCGTCCACCCAGGTGCGCCTCAATCTCACCGGCAACGAGATCCGATCGACGCCCGGTTCCGGCATCCACGAGGAGGGCCTCCTTCGGTCCTTGCACGAGAAAGAGGTTCACATCGAAAGACAGGTCGACAATTCTGTGGATCTCCACCTAGGATCCCTCCTCAGCGAGTCTG
>CAYGBN010000111.1:0-1584 GCA_964348155.1 uncultured Methanomassiliicoccales archaeon | reverse complement strand
GCTCCCTCAACCCCGGCCGACCCAGTACTGAGTTCTCAGCGGAGTTGGGGGGGGGGGGGGCTGTTCCTCACCCCACGTTCATATCCACGATTGCGACTTGACCGTCGGAGACCAGGACGGTCTCGCGGTCGTCATCCCCGAAGGTGGGCACCGCCCAGACCTGGAAGGCTCCCTGCGTCCCCCCGGCGAATTTCACCTTGATCTCCTCCGTGACCGTGTCCTCCCCGGGGATGGTCAGGGTTCCGTGGAGATCACCGTTCACGTAGAGCCTCAGGCCACGCGTTCTCCGTCTGCACGAGTAGCGTCGCGTCCTTCAGCAGGGCCTCCCGCTCTGCCTCCGACCCCGCCCGGTAGGCGAAGAAGGCGACGGCGGGCAGGAGCATGAGGAACACGAGGAGGATGGCCGCCAGGGTCCGCTTCCCGAACGGGTCGGGGCCCTGATAGTCTGACCGCGTTCCGGGGCTTCGTGGCTGCCGAGGCCCCTCGCCCGGCGATGTCGTCTGACCGTTCATACCGTTCACCGGCGGGCGCACTTGTCGGAGACCCTAAAAGGCATTCTCCAACAAGTATCGAACGGCGCACCCTCCCGACGCGAGGGGAAGCTCGAAAGCCTATATACGCCGCAGGCCATCCCCCGCCAGGGGAGGCGCATGCTCGACCGCGACCAGGTTCTCACCGCGCTGGACGACTACGACCTGAAGGAGGCGAAGATCGGCGTCCTGGCGTCCCACTCCGCCCTGGATGTCTGCGACGGGGCCATCGAGGAGGGCTTCGAGACCGTCACAATCTGCGAGGCGGGGCGGGAGGAGCCGTACACCCGCTACTTCAAGGCCGTCCGGGACGGGAAGGGCCGGATCGTCCGAGGCATGGTGGACCGGGCCGTCGTCCTGAAGAAGTTCCGGGAGCTCATGGACGCCGCCCACCTGGGCTGGCTGAAGGACCAGAACGTCTTGTTCATCCCGAACCGCTCCTTCGTCTCCTACTGCGGCATCGACGCCGTGGAGGACGAGTTCACCGTCCCCATGATCGGGAGCCGCAACCTCCTGCGCTCCGAGGAGCGGACGGAGGAGCAGGACTACTACTGGATGCTCCGGAAGATGGGCCTCCCCCACCCGAAGGCGGTGGAGACCGCGGGGGACATCGACGGCCTCGTCATCGTGAAGCTCCCCCACAAGGTGAAGCGCCTGGAACGCGGGTTCTTCACCGCCGCGAGCTTCGAGGAGTACCGGGAGAAGGTGGACCTGCTCCTGAAGCAGGGCGTGATCGCGGAGTCCGACCTGGCGGAGGCCCGCATCGAGGAGTACATCATCGGGCCCGTGTTCAACTTCGACTTCTTCTACTCCCCCATCGAGAGGGAGGGGGAGAAGCTGGAGCTGCTGGGCATCGATTGGCGGTTCGAGAGCTCGCTGGATGGCCACGTGCGGCTGCCCGCGCCGCAGCAGATGACCCTGCTGGAGGCGCAGAGGTGGCCCGAGTACACCGTCGTGGGCCACAACACCGCCACCCTGCGGGAGTCGTTGCTGAGGAAGGTGTTCCCCCTGGCGGAGCAGTACGTGAAGGGGACGCAGGAGTACTACCCGCCGG
>CAYGBN010000110.1:0-1591 GCA_964348155.1 uncultured Methanomassiliicoccales archaeon | reverse complement strand
CCTCCTCCGTCATGCACTGGATGGCCGCCCACGCCGCCGACTACGGGGTGGTGGTGAAGCAGACGGAGGACGAGCTAGCCGCCATGAACCTGGTCGTGGGAGCCAGCTACGCCGGGGTGCGGGCCATGACGGCAACCTCCGGCGGGGGGTACAGCCTCATGGTGGAGGCCACAGGCCTGGCGGGGATGACGGAGACCCCCGCCGTCATCGTGGAGGCCCAGCGGGCCGGCCCGTCCACCGGCATGCCCACGAAGACGGAGCAGGGCGACCTGAATATGATCTTCGGCGCCAGCCAGGGGGACTTCCCCCGCATCATCATGGCCCCGCGAAACCCGGAGGAGTGCTTCGAGGTGGCCTGGCGGGCCTTCAACCTGGCGGAGACGTACCAGTGTCCCGTGTTCATCATCACGGACCTCTACCTGGGGGAGATGTGGCGCACCATCGAGCCGCCCAGCTTCGAGGTCCCCATCATCCGCGGGCTGATGGCCGACGACGGGGAGAAGGAGTACCGCCGGTACGCGTTCACGGAGTCGGGCATCTCGCCCCGCGCCATCCCGGGCCAGGAGGGCCTCATGTTCGCCGCCGGCAGTGACGAGCACGACGAGAAGGGGGACCTCATCAGCGACATCCTGGCCGGCGTCCCGAAGTACGTGGACGTTCGCGGCCGGATGATGGAGAAGCGCATGCGGAAGCTGGAGACGGCCCAGGAGGACATGCGACCCCCCGAGCTCTACGGGCCGGAGGAGGCGGACATCACCGTCGTCTCCTGGGGCTCCACCCAGGCTGCCGTCCGGGACGCGCTGGACCTCCTGCGGGAGGAGGGGGTCACGGCCAACTCCCTGGAGTTCGTCGACTTGTGGCCCCTTCGGCGAGAGGAGACCCTCCGGCATCTGGAGGCGGCCTCGGAGACCCTGGCGGTTGAGGGCAACTACACGGGCCAGTTCGCCCGCCTGTTGCGGGCGGAGACGGGCGTCCGCATCGAGCACCAACTCCATAAATACGACGGGGAGCCCTTTTACCCGAAGGAGATCGTGGCGAAGGTGAAGGAGGTGCTGCATGGCCACTAACGTCCAGGTCTACAAGTCGGAGGTGAAGCCCACCTGGTGTCCCGGGTGCGGCGACTTCGGCGTCCTGAACGGCTTCCTCAAGGCGGTCTCGGAGCTGGAGCTCGACCCCAAGAATCTCGTCGTCGTCTCGGGCATCGGCTGCTCCTCCAACTTCCCGCACTTTGTGAAGTCCTACGGCTTCCACGGGATCCATGGCCGCATCATCCCCGTGGCGCAGGGGATTCGCCTGGCGAATCCGGAGCTCACCGTCGTGGGCGCCGGGGGCGACGGGGACGGGTACGGCATCGGCCTGGGCCACTTCGTCCACGCCATGCGCCGGAACGTCGACCTCACGTACATCGTGATGAATAACGAGATATACGGGCTGACGACGGGCCAGGCCTCCCCCACGAGCGAGCGGGGCATGGTGACGAAGTCCACCCCGGGCGGCGTCCTCGAGTGGCCGGTGAACCCCATTGCCCTGGCCCTCAGCTCCGAGTGCACGTACGTCTCCCGGGGCTTCTCGGGGGACCCGAACCACATGG
>CAYGBN010000109.1:1300-1594 GCA_964348155.1 uncultured Methanomassiliicoccales archaeon | reverse complement strand
TAAGGAGTTCGCTCTTCGCTATGGGTTAGAGGGCTCAGGGTGCTTGGTCTAACCCATACACGAGCACCCAGTACTCGGCAGCCGTTATGGTTGTTCCTGCACTTATATCCCAAGGTCTCACGCGCACCTCGTTCGTGCCCGTGTTGTTGACCGTGCAAAAGGCGTCGCGTGTGGGTGTCGGGCTTGAGCACTCCCCACGGCCCTTAGCCGTACGGGGCAGCAGATAGTATTTCACCGCACCTAAAGAGCGCGTATACTACGCCAGAGCAGCGCGGCGTTCGGTGGCTGATCTGG
>CAYGBN010000109.1:246-1290 GCA_964348155.1 uncultured Methanomassiliicoccales archaeon | reverse complement strand
AGCGGTTCCCACTGAGCTCGTCAGCAGACAAGCGCTGCGGGCGGTTGGCCCTCTGACGGCTAAGCCCATCTGAGCCGCGGGCGTCGGGACCTATAATGGCCCCGTGACATGTTTGCAGGTTTGCAGACAGGCCTTGTTTTAGTGCGTTGCTGTCAGGGCGAGGTAACCCCTAGCTCTGTACAGGGAGAACCGCGATCGTGGAACCCATGCCCCGGGCCGCTTCGTTCCTTTTGGGCCGGCACGTGTGGGCGGGGTAACCCTCACAGGGGTGCCGCTTCCTTGCCGAAGAGGGCCCGGGCTACGACGAGCTTGCATACCTGGACAGTGCCATCGCCGATCTCCCACCCCAGCACGTCGCGCAACCGCTGCTCGAAGGGCAGATCCTTAGTGTAGCCCAGGTGGCCGTGGAGGGTGAGGCACTCGCGGATAATGTCGCCGGCTAGGCGGGGCACCCACCACTTGATCATCGCCCCCTCCGTAGTGTGGCGGAGCCCCCGATCCGCCATCCACAGGGTCTTGTAGCAGAGGAGACGGGCGGCTTCGATCAGCGTGTGGGCTTCCACGAGCGGAAATGCCACGCCCTGATACTTGGAGATGGGCTGCCCGAAGATAATGCGGCTCCTGGCGTATTCGATGGTCTCCTCCACTGAGGCTTGGGCAGCCCCGAGGCAGATGAGGCCAATGATGGCACGGTTGGTGTCCAGGATGCTGCCGATGTGGGCGAACCCCTTCCATCCGGCTGCCGCACCGCTGAGGCAGTTGGCTGCGGGCACCCGGACGTCCTCGAGGCGCAGGACCCCCCTGGGCGTGGCCCGGTTCCCCAAGTCTCGGTAGGGCTCGGAGACGGAGACGCCAGGCGTGTCCCGAAGCACTAGGAAGCCACTGAGGCCGCGGGCCCCTTCTTCCGGCGTACCCGTGCGGGCGAAGACCAGAAAGTAGTCGGCGTTGAGGGTCGAGACGCTGTTCTTCTCGCCGTTGAGCACCCACTCGTCGCCGTCGCGGACGGCGGTGGTGCGAATGTGGCCGGCGTCGGAGCCGGTCTCG
>CAYGBN010000109.1:0-236 GCA_964348155.1 uncultured Methanomassiliicoccales archaeon | reverse complement strand
CCTGCTCGGCCACTGCCGCCGGCATCCCCATGCCACTGGAGCCGGGACCCACGCCGCACCAGAGAGGCATGAGGGGGTAGACACAGTTGAAGTCGGCGCGGGCGACCTCTTCGCTGAATATTCCGCGTAAGACCTCAGTCGGGCCAATCCGCCCCGCCTCTTGCGGGACGCCGGAGGCCAAAAGCTTCCGCAACTGCGCGTATGGGTACTCTCGGTCCCCACCCCAGCGCCGTCGT
>CAYGBN010000108.1:0-1595 GCA_964348155.1 uncultured Methanomassiliicoccales archaeon | reverse complement strand
GCCGCGTCCGCCTCCAGCCCGAGCAGGGCACGCGTGGCGAGCAGTGGGACCCCCGACCCCCAAGCCTGGAAGTCGCACGCCCGGGATATCGGAACGGGCGGACCTTCCCTCCGGGGGCGCCCTCCGAAGAGCTCCGGGAGACGCGAATGGGGGAAGCTCGATGCGGCGCTGAAGAGGTCCCCAAAGAGACCGGCGGCCTCGCTGGGACGGTCCGAGCGCGCGAGCCCGAAGGCCACGAGAGAGGTATCGTGAGGCCAGACGGACCCATGGTGGTAGCTCATGGGGTCGTAATAGGGGGCCTGGTCGGAGAGCGTCCGGAGCCCCCAACCGGAGTAGAGGTCCTCGGCCATGAGGCGATCGGCGAGACGATTCGACTGGCTCGGGGTGAGGAGCCCACACATCAGCAAGTGGCCAGGATTGGAGGCCACGAGGGGAATCTGCTTCCCGCGGCCGTCCAAGGCAATGGCGTAGGCTCCCTCCCTCGGAATCCAGAACGCCCGGTGGAACCGTCCCTGCAGCGTTTGGGCCTCAGCCTCCCAGACAGCGGCCTCCTCCTCAAACCTTAGGGCCCTCGCCACCTCTCCCAGGCCGCGGAGACCCCAGAAGGCGTACCCCTGGGCTTCGCAGGGGGCGATGGGCTGTTCGGGCTTGCCTCCATCGGCTCCCAGGATTCCCACCGCCCCATCCTTCCAGCCCTGATGGCGGAGGGCGGGCGGATCCCCTCCTTGGTAGTTTACGAACCCCAGGGGACCACGGAGCTGCCGAATCACGTACTCGGCGGCCTCCAGGGCGAAGGGGTACATGGCTCCGCAGAAGACCAGATCCCCCGTCCAGCGATAGACCTCGTGGAGGAGGCAGAGGAAAAGGGGAGTGGCGTCGACGGTCCCATAGTAGGGCCCGTACGGTGTGACGCCGGCCCGCGCCAGTTCGCCCCGGTTGAGCTCGTGGAGGACCTTGCCGGTTTCAGCCGCGCGGAAGGGATCGGGTCGCTCGGCCATCCGGTTGCCCAGGGCCTCGAGGATGTCCCGGCTCAACTGGGGATTGAGGTGTACTGTCTGGAGTCCGGCAATGAGGCTGTCCCGGCCGAAGAGCGTGCCGTACCAAGGCAGACCCGCTGCAGGGACCACAGACCCGTCGACTCGGATGAGTAGAGTCAGGAGATCTTGCGTCGCCTGGCGTGTCCACTGAGCCAGTGTCCCGTCGCCCTCGACATGACCCCAGGCCTGCAGCTTCTCCCTACGTCGCGCGCGGACCTTCTTGAGGACGGAGCTCAGGGACCCGACTCGTGTCTCATGAGAGGGCGGTCCGGTTCCGCTTTCCACCTTTGCCTTAAGGACCGTTTCCGATTGGGGCGCGAGATAGAGGTCCCAGACCACCCGTCGCCGGTTGAGGCGATTTGGGAGCGGATCGAAGGTGAGCCGGGTCCACCGGAGGATTCCGTCCATCCCGGTGCGAGAGAACAGGACCGAGCGGCCTGACAGCTCGGCATGCGGAACACGTCGGCATCGCCATCCTGGACCACGAAACCAATCCACGGTACCCCACCGGCTGGCACGTGCGCGACTACGGCCTGATGACCGCCAACTGTTTTGCCG
>CAYGBN010000107.1:1345-1628 GCA_964348155.1 uncultured Methanomassiliicoccales archaeon | reverse complement strand
ACCGGGCGACGGACCCCCTACCTCAGTTCCGCTCCGGCATGTTGTTGAGCTCCGTCATTTCCACCGCCGGCGGACTGCCCGCGGGAAAACGCGCGGCCCAGGGAAGGTTGGACAACTTGCCAAAGTCATCTCCATTGAGGAAGCAGGCCCATCTTCCGATACACGGACCCAGGGCGAGCGTGGAGGCAGCAGCGTCCGCGTATCTTCCAATGGAGCCGGGCGCCCGAATGAGAAGGTAGACCAGAAAAGCCACTCCGCCGCCGATGTAGGCGCCCCAGGAGGC
>CAYGBN010000107.1:313-1335 GCA_964348155.1 uncultured Methanomassiliicoccales archaeon | reverse complement strand
GTCCTTCTTCGCGCCGTCGGTCGTGAGGAGGTCCCTCCCAGTCGAAGAACTTGGCGAGGCGGTCGAGGCCAGAGCGATGTAGGCGCCCCAGGAGGCGGTCCCTCCTTGGAGGTCCAATACCATCTTCGGACGCATCGCGAGGAGATCCAAATGCGTCACCAGGTAGAAAACCCGGGCCCCCACCAAACCCGCGGCCATGGCCCAGAAAGAAGCGCCCAGGGCGAGATCCATGGACTGCCCGGACTTGCCACATCTTCGGACGAAGATCACCATCACCGTGATCATCGCCACGGTGTAGATGACAGCAGGTATTGGCACAATCCAGCGGACGAGCGACGTGCCCGTCAGCTCAGTAAGGAAGTCAACAATGCGTGGTCTCACGTCCGGCGCGACCGGATCGTTCTACGCCATATAAGCGCCACGGTCAGCGGAAGGAACGCCAAGAAAATGCCGAACGGCGGCCACACGGTCGCTATCGGGCCGCCGCACACGCATATGCCCGACTCGTTGACAACTGCCCGCGGTGGCGGAACCGTCGTGAGGACACCCGGTCTCGGATCCAGCGAGGAGCGCGAGGTGCCACCGGCTGCGTCCGTAGTGGTCACGCGGTAGTACAGAAAGTCGCCCGCCTTGAGTGTGTTCCAGTCCGCCGCGGCCAGCGTAAAGGTAGCAGTGCCGCCATCTGCCGCGACCACGCCGCCCAGCGTTCCACTCGAGACCAGATTCAGAGTGAAGGCGTCATCATTCGCGACCTCGACCTCGAACTGGGTATTGAAGGGCGGCGCAGCCGTGCTCGCGCTGGAGCCCACGAAGGTGTAGTCGCGTCCAGTCCAGATCGTAAAGGTGGGCCCGGTCGTCGACCCGCGATCGAGGTAATCGTCGTCGATATCGATGATCGCTTCCTGAGGGGTCAAGAAGAGGCCCGCCCGTGCGAATCCCGCGAGAATCTTGTGGGCATTGCGCGAACCGTCAAAGCGCGCCGCAACCTGGTGGAAGAGGTCACGAAAAGCATTATGCACTCG
>CAYGBN010000107.1:0-303 GCA_964348155.1 uncultured Methanomassiliicoccales archaeon | reverse complement strand
ACAAGACACCGACGCCTGCGTTTGCCATCGCGGCGATGACATTGGCGGTCATCACCAGCGGACCGAGTGCGGTGGCCGCCCGTAGTTCCTCCCGTCCTTGCCAGTGCGCCCAAGCAATCATCTGGCCGTCAGAGTGATTGGCGGGGGGTGTCCCCACCCCAGGGAGAGTCCTGTGCTCAGGAAACACGTCCTGCACCTCGGCCTGACGCGGGACCAATCCGCTCTGCACGGTCGGACAGCCCTGTCCCCACCAGGCGCCAAAAGTATTGGTGTTGTGCCACGTCATCGCCCAGAAATCCGCCA
>CAYGBN010000106.1:539-1677 GCA_964348155.1 uncultured Methanomassiliicoccales archaeon | reverse complement strand
CACGATCGGCGCGGCCCGTGAGGCGAAGCGGCGGGGGAGCCGCGCCCTCGCCGTGACGAACTATGTGGACTCCAGCCTCACGCGAGTGGTGGATGAGAGTCTGTTCACCCGCGCGGGTCTGGAAATCGGTGTGGCTGCAACGAAGACTTTCACGGCCCAGCTCGTAGCCCTCTACATCCTGGCCCTCCGCCTGGGCATCACCCGGGGAACCCTGACGCCCGACGAGGCGCGGAAGTGGACGGAGGAGATTCGGGCCTTGCCCCGGGCCGTCCAATCTGTGGTCCGGCGAGCTGAAGCACGGACCCCTGGCCCTGATCACCGAGGAGACCCCCGTCGTGGCCCTAGTGCCTCAGGACCACACGTACGAAAAGATGATCGGCAATATCGGGGAGGTAAGCGCCCGCGGCGCCCCCGTTGTGGCCATCGGATTCGAAGGGGATGAGGAGCTGGAGAAATACGTGGACGCGGTCCTCCGGGTGCCTTGGGTCCGGTCCATCTACTCGCCCGTGGTCAACGTCGTGGCCCTGCAGCTATTGGCGTACTACACCGCCCGGGAGCGGGGGTGCTCCATCGACAAGCCGCGAAACCTGGCCAAGAGCGTGACCGTGGAGTAGCTACCGTTTCAGCAGCGGGAGGAGACCCCGCAAGTCCGAAACCTCGTAATGCGGGACCGCGTCTCCATCGGGCTCCGGATAGACCCCACGGTTGACCCAGATGCCCACGAGTCCAGCTCCCTGGGCCCCCGCCACATCGTATTTGATCCGGTCTCCGATGTGGGCGCTCTCCTCCGCCTTCCTATTGAGGCGTTCCAAGGCGAGGCGGAAGATGGCGGCCTCGGGCTTCTCCGTGCCGACCTCTCCGGAGATGACGATCACCCCCGGCCCGTTGGAGATGATGCCGAGGGGATACTCTCCGCGCAGCTGGTCCAGGACCTCCAGGGTCTCGGGATAGAGGTCGATGCTCGCCAGTCGGTCCTTCCGATACGTGGAGGCTACCTTCTGGGCCACCGCGGGATCGTCAAAACCGAGATACGCCAGGAGTCGGCGGTACGCCTCGTCGCTCACCTCCTCGTAGCCCGCCTGCACGTTCGCCAGCGCCCGGCCCCGTTCGGCAACGCTGGTCGGGGGCAGGTGGAGGC
>CAYGBN010000106.1:0-529 GCA_964348155.1 uncultured Methanomassiliicoccales archaeon | reverse complement strand
TCGCTCAGCCTGGACGACCTTGTAGAGGTCGTAGTACGCGTGATGGTCCAGATCCGCGTCGATGCCGGCGGCCGCGCAGGCCTGACGGAGGGCCGTGTTCGGGGCCAGGCCGTACTGGCAGAGAGTCCCATCCAGGTCGAAAAAGAGGGTGTTCACCTCGGGCAACGTCTGGCAGAGGGAGCGGTGCTATTTAGGTTCGACAAAAGCTTTAATGCCACTTCCCCTGGAACCTGCCGATGTTTGAGCGGCCCCGGGGCACACGGGACTTCACGCCGGAGGACATGGGCCGCCGCCGCGCCGTGGAGGCTGCCTTCATGCGGGTCGCCCGACGGTTTGGTTACGGAGAGGTGGCCACCCCGACCTTCGAGCACGCCCAGCTCTTCATCGCCAAGTCGGGACCCGCCATCGTGGGGGAGCTGTATGCCTTCCGCGACAAAGGCGGTCGGGAGCTCGCCCTCCGCCCGGAATGGAAGCGGATCGGGGCGGGGTCTCTCGTCCTCGGCGGCGGCCGCCGCCGCCGCGAACCCGA
>CAYGBN010000105.1:0-1677 GCA_964348155.1 uncultured Methanomassiliicoccales archaeon | reverse complement strand
AGGACCGCCGCAAGGTCCGGAAGGCGGCCAGCGCCATCACGCGGAACCTCCGCCTGAAGGTGCCCCTCCCGGAACCCATGGACTTCCTGGGTCGGTTTTGCAGCGAGCTGGACGTGGACCAGGGCATCTCCCGGCGGGCGGCCCAGATCCTCTCGGACCTGACAGACATCCAGGCCGTCACGTCGAAGTCCGCCTCCGGGACGGCCGGCGCCTCCATCTACATCGCCTCCATCATGGAGGGGAGGCGGGTGGCCCAGAAGAAGATCTCCGACGTGGTGGGCATCTCGGAGGTGACCCTCCGGTCCCGCTGCAAGGAGATCAAGCGGCTCCTGGACCTCGAGTTGGAGTGGGCCCGCGGCCGGTCGCCTTCCCCGAAGAAGACCTTCACGGGCTCCTAGCCGCGAGGCAAAGCTCCGTTAGAATGCCTGCCCAGCGCGAGCCCTACAGGGCGCAGAGCTCCGCCATCACCTCGTCCCCCATCCGACTGTGGACCTCCCCCTTGATCCTCCACGCGGGATCGTTCATGGGGTCGTCGTCCACGATCTCGTCGACGATCTCCAAGGCCTCGTCCAGCTCGCCGCGCTCCATGAGGGCCCGGGCCGTCTCCAGCTTCTTCCGGACCTCCGGGGTGATGGGCGGCACGGTGACGCCGCCGTCCTCCCCCTCCTTCGCGGGCGCGGCCGCGCCCTTTTTGAGCTGCTTCTTGACGACCTTGGGCATCAGGCGGAGCGTTCCTCGGGTCGAGCATAAGGGTTGGGCCGCCGAAATCAGTCATGATAACCCGGGGATGCCAAGGGAGAAGTAGGACTGCCCCGCTGGCGGGTGCCGTGGGGGCCGGGCACCTCGTGGAGACCCTGGCGAAGGGGCTTCAACCGCCGGACGACTTCCAGGACGAAGCCGTCGAGGCGTGCGTGGCCGCCATCCTGTTCGGGGAGGACGACCGCCTCCTCCTGATCCAGCGGAGGGAGGCCGCCGAGGACCCGTGGTCGGGTCACGTAGCACTCCCGGGGGGACGGGCGGAGGCGGGAGACGCCACCCCCATGGACACCCTCCTCCGCGAGGTGCGGGAGGAGGTCGGCCTGGACCTGCGGGAGGACGCCGACTTCCTCGGTTGCCTCCCGCCCCAGGCGCCCGCGAACCGCCCGGAGATGCCGGTCCTGCCCTACGTCGTCCGCCTCGATGCGGTTCCCGACGTCCGAACGAATCACGAGGTCCAGAGCCACTTCGCGGTGCCGTTGGCGGACCTCCCCGCGACCGAGGGCCGGACCGTGGTCGAGGTGCGGGGGCGGGTCCTCAGCGTCCCGGCGTTCCTCGTCGAGGGGCAGGTCGTCTGGGGGTTCACCTTCCGCGTCCTGGAGAAGCTTCTGGCCACCGCGGGCCTCAGAGGCTAATCTCGACCACCGTCATCCGGAGGTCGATGACGTCCACGGCGAAGAGGCGCACGGAGAGGCCTCCGTCCACATAGGTCATGGCGTAGCGCACCCCCGCGGACTGGAAGGTGGCTTCGAGCCACGACCCCCAGAGGGCGGGGTGGCCCGTGGTGATCCGGAGGGTCACGCCGTTCGCCCACTTCATCCACTGGCTCAGGCGGCACTTCACGCGGCTCAGGTCGTTCACCACGGAGTCCGCGAGCCATCCCTGCAGGCCGCCCCCCGCCGCCTCCATGGCGGTGGTGAA
>CAYGBN010000104.1:0-1688 GCA_964348155.1 uncultured Methanomassiliicoccales archaeon | reverse complement strand
AGACGTCCACGAGGGCGAAGCCCTTGTGCCGAAGGGCCCCCTCGATGAGGGTGGCCATCTGTTTGGGGTCTCCTGAGAAGCCCCGCGAGACGTAGGAGGCACCGGCGCTGAGGGCCAGGGCGATGGGGTTCACGGGCCACTCAATGGAGCCCCACGGTGTAGACTTCGTGACGTGGCCCCTCTCGCTCGTGGGGGAGGCTTGCCCCGTTGTGAGGCCGTAAATCTCGTTGTTCATCACGATGTAGGTTAGGTCGAAGTTGCGCCGCATTGTATGAATGAAGTGCCCGAGGCCGATGCCATACCCATCCCCGTCGCCGCCCGTGCCGATGACCGTGAGCTCGGGATTGGCTAGGCGGATCCCCGTGGCAACGGGCATGACCCGCCCGTGGATGCCATGAAAGCCGTAGGACCGAAGGAAGTGGGGGAAGTTGGAGGAACAGCCGATCCCGGAGACGATGACGATGTCCTTGGGATCGAGCTGCGTAGCCTGAATGGCTTTCAAGGTCGCATTCAGGACCCCGAAGTCGCCGCACCCAGGACACCAGGTCACTTTCGTATCCGACTTGATGACGTGCACTTCAACGGCCATCCAATCCCTCCTGCGCCTTCTGGATCACATCGCGCGGGGAGAAGGGCTCCCCGTCGTACTTGAAGAACTCGTGGTCCGCCCGCCAGCCCGTCTCAGCCCGGAGCAAACGGTGGAACTGGCCGGTGTAGTTCGCTTCCACGATGAGCGTCTGGGAGGCGGCCTTTAGGGCCTTTCTCGTCTCCTCCACGCGGAGGGGCCACAGGTCCGAGAACTCCAGGGAGTTGGCGGTCATCCCATCGCCGTGGAGACTCGTCACAGCGTCTCGCACGGCCGCCTGCGTGGACCCCCACGAGATGATGGTTAGATCGGCCTTCTTCGGCCCCCAGAGTTCCGGCGGTCTCATTTCGTTCCGGGCGAACTCGAGCTTCCGCATCCGTTTGTCCACCATGCGAGCGCGGGTCTCGACGTGCTCCGGGATCCCGGCGAGGACATCGCTCAGAAGTTCGCCCTTCTCGTTGTGCTCATCGCTACCTGCCACGAACATCAGGCCGGACTGGCCCGGCAGGGCCCGAGGCGAGATGCCCGATTCGGTCATCTCGTACCGCTGGTAGTCCTCCCCTCCGTCCTCGGCAACGAGCCCTCGAACGATGGGGACCTGGAAGTCCGGAGGTTCTACGGTCCGCCACATCTCCCCGAGGTACAGGTCGGACATGATGAACACGGGGCACTGGTAGCTCTCGGCCAGGTTGAAGGCGCGCCAGGCGGCCTCGAAACACTCCTCCGGGTTCCGAGGGGCCAGGATGACCCGCGGGAAGTCCCCCTGCGAGGCCCCGAAGACCATTTGGAAGTCGCCCTGCTCCGTCTTCGTGGGGAGTCCCGTGGAGGGACCCGCCCTCTGGACTTCCACAATGACGGCCGGGGTCTCCGTCATCCCCGCCAGACCGGTTGCCTCCACCATCAGGGCGTAGCCCCCACCGGACGTGGCGGTCATCGCCCGGGCCCCCGCGAAGTTGGCCCCGATGATGAGGTTCATGGCAGCCAGCTCATCCTCCGTCTGCTTCACCACGACCCCGTAATCCTTGGCATGGGCCGCCATCCAATGCATGATGGAGGAGGCCGGGGTCATGGGGTACTGAGCCAACAGCTTGACGCCTCCGGC
>CAYGBN010000103.1:727-1776 GCA_964348155.1 uncultured Methanomassiliicoccales archaeon | reverse complement strand
TGCTCCATCTGTCCCTCTTCGCTCAGCACCGCGAAGAGTTCGACGTTCCTCGGGGCGTCACCCAGCAGGGCATCGCCCAGAACCTGGGACTGAGCCGCTCTCATATCGCCCTGGAACTCAAGAAGCTCGGCGAGGAGGGGCTCCTGGAGACCCGTCTCGCCCACGTGAGGGGGGCAAAGAGCCGGCGGAAGGTGTACTTCAACACGTTTCAGGGGGAGCGTATCGCATCGACCCTGCGCGAACGGGCCCACTCCTCGGTGGCCCAGTGGATCGGGCCGGACGGGACATCGGGCACGGGTCCCGGGACCGAGCTCATCCAACTCGCTCGGCGGGAGGAGCATCCCCTAAGCGGGGTGTACCTCGCCATCCTGGCAGGGGAGGTCGTCGACCTCCGGGCCGAGCGGCCCACCACTGCCCCACCCATGCAGCCACGCCTCGTGGGGCGGGCCAAGGAAAGGGCTGCGCTTCAGGAGTGGCTGGAAGAAGGCCCGCCGCTGATGCTCATCACCGGCCTCCCGGGCATCGGTAAGACGGCCCTGGCGAGGGCACTCCTGGCCGAACAGAAGGGCGTCTGGGTGAAGGTTTTCCCCTTCGACAGCGCCGCCTCCCTGGTTGCGAGCCTCGCTTCGGCGTTGCGTCGCGCTGGTCGACCACGCCTCCTCTCTTACCTCCGGGGGAACCCCTTGGACTTCGGGGAGGTGGGACTCTTGCTCGCCACCGAGGCCTCCGGCCTGCTCCTCGTCTTCGACGACGTCACGGCGTCCCCCGAGGCGTCCCAAGTCCTGCGACTCCTGTTGGATCATCGGGTCCCCGGGGGCCGAATCCTCCTCACCGCCCGGGAGACCCCGAAGTTTCTGGGGACCAAAGACCGGTTGGAGGGACGGTTCGCCGAGGTCCGCCTAGGGGGGCTAAGCCGGGAGGAGAGTCGCGAACTCCTGCAATCTCTAGGCCGGGAGGACGAGGCCGAACAGGCGGTCAGCCACCTCCAGCCGGGCACGAACGGTGCGGACAACGAGACGGATCAGGGCGATCCCTGTCAGGGCCAGTGC
>CAYGBN010000103.1:484-717 GCA_964348155.1 uncultured Methanomassiliicoccales archaeon | reverse complement strand
CGAGGCCGAACAGGCCTACGAGTTGACCATGGGCCACCCCCTCCTCCTTCGCCTGGTGGCCTCAGGGGAGCTCCCCGAGACCCTCGCAGACACGGAGACCTTCCTCCTTGAGGAGGTGCTCTCAGACCTCGGTACCGAATCCCAAGAGGCCCTCTTCCAGGCGGCCGTGTATCGGCGGCCCGTCCCTCCGGGCGCGCTAGCCCCGGCGGGCTTTGCGACCTTCCAGGACCTCC
>CAYGBN010000103.1:0-330 GCA_964348155.1 uncultured Methanomassiliicoccales archaeon | reverse complement strand
CCTTCCATCGGCGGGCCGCTCGCTACTGGACCGAGGAGCAGGAGTGGACGGAGGCGGTCTACCACCTCGCCCGCGGGGGCCGGTCGGCGGACGCCACTGAGTTGGTCCGGGAACGGTGGGAGGAGGTCCTGGAGACCGGCGGCGCGGCGGATCTCGTGAGGGTCCTGGAGGAGCTCCCGGCGGATCCGTTCACCTCTCTGGCCAGGGCGCGCGCCTTGGACTACCTCGGGAAGTGGGAGGAGGCAGCAGAGGCCATCGCCCAGGGACTCGAGGGAGACCCTGGCACGGCGGAACCTGGTCTTCTTCTGGTCCGGGGACGCCTCGCGAGCA
>CAYGBN010000102.1:1039-1781 GCA_964348155.1 uncultured Methanomassiliicoccales archaeon | reverse complement strand
GAGACCGTGGCATCGAAGTACAGGGGGTACAGAACGATGATCCGGTCGCCCTGGGAGACCACACGGGTCGTAGGACGGTGGGCGGTAAAAGGGTGGCGGCCTAATCCGCGCCCTCCAACAGGACGGCATGGACCGTCCCCGTCTGGCCCGGGCGGGAGGTGACGCGCCCGACCCCCTTCTCCGTCTCGATGGTGGCTCCCCGGGTGATGATGTTCCGGGTGACGAAGTTGGGGTTGGCGGGGTTCGTCTTGACGGAGAGGATCCGGGCTCGTTCCGTTTTCCCCGTCTCGGGGTTGAACAGGTCGGCCCACTCCGCCCGGAGGAGGCGGGCCTTATGCCGTCCCCCCAGGACCCGGATGCGTTTCCGGCGCTCCGAGCCGATGGTGGCGAACTCACGCTCCCGACCGATTTCCCGCCGCTTCTTCTTGGCGTGGAGCCGTCGCATGCCTCCCGTGGGCTTGCGGCGCGAGTGCTTCTGCCAGACGGGCATCCCTTCCCTCCAGGCCCCTTGGTGGGATAAAGCTTAGGGGAGAAGTTGGACCCGGACCTCCTCCTCGAGGTCCACAAGGGCGGCGTGGCCATCGCGGGCAGCTCCGGGGTTCACATAGGTGGTCGCCCCCTCCTCCACCCCGCGGGCCTCGTGAATGTGACCGCATAGCACGACGCGGGGCGGATACCGGTCCACCAGGGTCCGCAAGGACCGGCTTCCCAGATGGCGGCCTGCCAGGCTGTCGACGTGGCC
>CAYGBN010000102.1:0-903 GCA_964348155.1 uncultured Methanomassiliicoccales archaeon | reverse complement strand
GTATCCATGGAACTCCGTCCGCTTGCCGTGGAGGTTCACACCGAGCTCATCCAGGAGGGGCACGATGTCCCGGGGGTCGCAGTTGCCGGGTAGCGCATAGCCGGGTACGGGAAGGTCCGCGAAGAGGCGGTGCGCGTAGTCCAGGGGGCCAAAGTTCGTGATGTCTCCCGTGACGAGGAAGAGATCGGGGGAAAACTCCCGAAAGGCCCACCGGCTCTGCTCCAGCGCGGCGTCTGACCCATGGAGGTCCGACATCTGGAGGATGCGCACGTCAGAACCCCAACACGATACCGAAGTTGAGGTTGCCGTAGAGGAGGTAGTAACTGAGCAGGTAGGCCAAGATGGCCCCCGAGTTGAGCAGAGGCAGCCCGGCCTGGGGTCGTCCGCGCAGGACGAATCGCATCAGGACGCCGAAGCCGACGAGGGTGCCGACCAGCGTGGCCAAGCCAACGAGGAGGTTACTGGTCACGCCGAGGGAGGTGGCGAGGGGTTCCAGGTTCGCGAAGGCGGACACAACGAGGATCCCGGGGATGATGATGTCGCCCAGGCCCATGAACATGGCCGCCCGTTCCTTCCCCTCATCCAGCTCGTCCTGGAGGCCGGCTTGAGTCCGGAAGGAGTAGGGCAAGGACTTGGGGATGACGAGCAGGATGGGCAGGCGGAGACCGGTGACGGCGTCCGCGAGGGCAATCATGTGCTTCGTTCGGTATACGGCGATGGCGTCGTAGACGGCCAGGGCGATGAGGAAGACGAGGGCCGGGAGGATGCCGAAGGAGATGCCGATGATGGCCGTCACCCCGGCGGCCACGGCGAAACCCGTGGCGTCCACCACCCACCACTCCGGGTATTTCAAGAGGGCATAGGCGAGGCCAAAGGCGAGGAGGAGGGTCCCCTGGGTGGCGG
>CAYGBN010000101.1:0-1794 GCA_964348155.1 uncultured Methanomassiliicoccales archaeon | reverse complement strand
GGTGGAGCACAGCGAGGACCGCATTCGCTTCATCAAGAACATCTTTCGGAACTACGGCGTCCGGGAGGTGACCTTCGAGGAGCGAGGCGAGACCACGCATGCCTCCGTCCAGGTCGACCCATTGCGGAAGGGGCGTGCCATCGGGAAAGAGGGCAGTAATCTTCGCCTCGCGCGGGAGCTGATCAGCCGGTACCACGACGTCCAAAGCGTCGTGATCGCTTAGCCCTCCCGACCTCCGACCCTCGGGTGTACCATGAAAGTGAGTGCGATTCAGGAAATCCTCCAACGGCTCGGGACCCGTCCCTCGAAACGATGGGGCCAGCACTTCCTACTCCACGAAGCCACGGCCGACGCCATCGTCGACCTGGCCGAGCTTCAACCGGGCGAGACCGTTCTCGAGGTCGGACCAGGCTTGGGCATGCTCACGGGGCGCCTCCTGGAGCACACGAAGAACGTCGTGGCCGTCGAGAAGGATCGGCGCTTGGTGGCCTATCTGCGCGAGCAGGTCCCTCACGCGCATCTCGTGGAAGGCGACGTCCTCCGCGCGGCCCTCCCGCCCTTCGACAAGGTGGTCAGCAACCTGCCCTTCGAGATCTCCTCCCCCTTCCTCGAACGACTCCTCGAAACGCCCTTTCAGCGGGCGATCTTGACCCTCCAGCGCGAGTTCGCGGAGCGGTTGGTGGCGGATCCGGGGACCAAGGCCTATTCGCGCCTCTCCGTGAAGGTCTACCTGGGGGCCGCGGCGGAGCTCGTGCGCACCATTCCTCCCTCGGCCTTCTGGCCTCGTCCTGAAGTGGAAGCAGCCGTCGTTCGACTGGAGGCACGACCACCGCCCTTTCCGGTGGACCGAGACACCTTCGTCCGTGTCGTCGACGCCCTCTTCCTACATCGACGGAAGACGGCTCGTAATGCTCTTCGCCTGGCCGCGGGCGACCTCGGGATGGCGGAGGGGGACCTCCTGGACATCCTGGATGGCGATCCCTTGGCCGGGATGCGGGCAGGCGAGATGAGACCCGAGCAGATGGCCCAACTGACCCGCCGGTTGTTCCCTTCGAAACCTTAAAGCCCTTCCAAGGAGAGTGAACGTCCTCCGCATGGCCCGGAAGCAGAATCAAACGGAAGTCCAGCAAGCCGAGCGGCGGTACCAACGCCTCGTCGAACGACGCGACGGCTTCAACGCCGATGCCCGGGCCGTCCGCGAGGAGCGAGACCTCCTCAACGCGAAGAAGGGAGAGGTGCGCCGCCAGCTCAAGGCCCTGCGGGACCGCCGGTCGGGGCTCCTCAAGGAGGTTCGAGAGCACAAGACGCATCGAGACGACCTGCAGCGGAAGGCCAAGGAGCTCATCCAGGTCCGTCGGCAGCTTCGGGGGCGGCTGAAGGGGGGCGTGGAGGCCGACATCCGCCGACGGCGGGCGCAGATACAGGACATGGAAACGAGGCAGGAGACGACGTCCCTCAACCTCGCCGAGGAGAGCCGGCTGCTGGAGAGCCTTCGGGTCGCCCGAGAGGAGCTCGTCGAACTGGACGCGCTGCAGCGGGAGCACGAGGAGGTCCTCCGTGGGGTGGGAGAGCTGGACACGGGCATCGACGACCACTTCCAGCGTGCCGAGGTCGAGCACCAGGAGGTCCTGCGCCTCTCGGAGCTGGTTCAGGAAGCCCGGGGGGAGATCCAGGAGAAGCAGGACGAGCTGGCCGTCCTGACCGCCGAGGCGGACCGGATCCATGAACTCTTCGTGAAGGTCAAGGAACGGGCGGATCACTACCACCAGCGGGCCATGGAGATGCGGAAGGAGG
>CAYGBN010000100.1:1323-1818 GCA_964348155.1 uncultured Methanomassiliicoccales archaeon | reverse complement strand
ACGTAGGATGTGCGCCATCGAATAAGCTTTGGCGCCCCCCCCGCAGGAATGCTTAAGGGAGCGCGCTCCCGTGAGAGGAACGTGGGCAAGGCCTGGGTGAAGGACCGAAAGAAGGACGCCTATTACCGGAAGGCGAAGGCCGGGGGGTATCGAAGCAGGGCGGCCTACAAGCTCCTGCAGATCCAAGACAGGTTCTCTGTGATTCGCCACGGCGACACGGTGGTCGACTTAGGTGCGGCACCAGGCGGGTGGTCGCAGGTTGCCCGCGAGTTGGGCGCAGAGGTGGTAGTGGCCGTAGACCGTGCCTACATCCGACCCATCAAAGGGGTCGACATCCTCCGGGTGGACATGAGCCAGGACGACGCACTCACGGAGTGGGTGGAGGAAGTGACCGGCTCCGTGGACGTGGTCCTCTCGGACATGGCGCCCCACCTGAGTGGGAATCGCAGCCTGGACCACGCCAAGTCCATCGACCTGGCTGAACGGGCACTGCTC
>CAYGBN010000100.1:369-1313 GCA_964348155.1 uncultured Methanomassiliicoccales archaeon | reverse complement strand
GCCCCTGATGGGGACGGGGACACCCCGAACCCCGACGACACCGTGCTCATGAAGTCGGTCCGGGACACCACGGGCGCGGTGCTCCTCCTCGCCCACCGCGTGCTACGGAAGGGAGGCCACTTCGTGACAAAGGCCTTCCAAGGCGACATGTACCCCGACCTTCGGCGTCTTGTGAAGGGCCAATTCCGCCGGGCCAAGGACTTCTCTCCGCCGGCCTCGCCTCGCGGAAGCGCAGAAATCTACCTCGTGGCCACGGGATGGCGTGGTCCCGAAACCCCCTGACAGAACCTTTATTACACGAGGCTAAGTTCGTGTTTTTGCCCATGGAAAGCTACCTGACGGTCACCTTTTCTACCGAGGGCGCGCGCCCCTCTGAGGTCGCCACGACCCTGCAGTCCCTGGGCTTCGAGCCGACCAAAGGGAACTACGACTTCATCTACCGGTGGGACCGGAGTGCGAAGGTGGAGGACGCCCTGTGGTTGGCTGATCGGGTGCCGGCGGCCCCCCGGGGTATGAGCGTACTCTTCCAGATCGAGACGCTCAACGAGGTGGGACCGGACTAGTCCCAGAACCGCTTCGTGCGCGCGTAGTTAATCTCCGCCTCCAGGATCTCATGGAGGAACTCGTCCTCATCGTGATGGAAGCCTCGGAGGATCCGGCCTGCCACGTCGGGTCCGACGCCCCGGGCGACCAGGGCCATGACCGCTTGGCGACCGTGGGCCATTATTAAGCTGGCGTTCGTATAGAGCCGCTTCACCTCGCGCCGTTCCTCGGCCGTGAGATCCTCCTTGCGCAGGAGGGCGGCCTTGTCGCGCTGCCAGGGCCGCAGGGCCGCCTGCATGACGGAATCACAGGACGGACACGTGGGGCGGTCCGACACCTCGCCCACCTTCTCCGTGCGGCTGAGCTTGCAGGAGAGGCAGACAAGGAGGGCTCTCTGGTCC
>CAYGBN010000100.1:0-359 GCA_964348155.1 uncultured Methanomassiliicoccales archaeon | reverse complement strand
CCAGCGTAGAGGAGCCAGCGACCCCCAGCGAAACAGCCACCGAGGCCGGCGCCACTCACGCCATGGGCGTGGCTCGGGGTGTGGTGGTCGGGCCGGGGCGGTAAGAGCAGCTCCAGGGCCCGCTCGGCCCCCAGGCGTCCAATCCGCGAGAGACGGCCCACTTCGAGCCGTAGGGTGCCGGCATGGAGGTCTCGGATGATCGACTCCGTCCGGCGGAGGTCGAGGTGTTCCCAGATGAGCTTCTCCACCACTTCCTCCATGAGCGGCGTTTCGTCGAAGGCCTTCATGACCCGACCCACGTTGACGTCCCGGTAGTTGATCTCCCGACGCATGGCCCCGAACTTCTTGGCCACCTGCAC
>CAYGBN010000099.1:0-1897 GCA_964348155.1 uncultured Methanomassiliicoccales archaeon | reverse complement strand
CGTCAGGTCGTCCAGGTTCCGTGTGGCCTCAATCTGCAGTTCCGGGAGGAGCCGGTTGACGGCATACATCACTACGCCTTTGCGATGGAACACTCCATCCTTGAGGACCGTCAGGACCTCGGCCCGCTGACGCAGCTCCTCGAGTCCCGCCTGCAGCGCCTGGAGTTTGGCCTCCAGCCCCTCAAGCTCCGTGACCCGAGACTCAGCAGCCTTGAGCTCCCCCTGCGATCGGAGGAGGGCCTCCCTCGCCTCATCCCTCCGACGCCGCAGGGCCTCCAGCTCGGCGTGAAGCTCCTGGTAGCGGGCTTCTCCTCGCTCCAGCTTCTCCAGGTTCTCCCCATCCTCCCGAAGGACTCCCTCCAACGTCCGACGTCCTTCCTCCATCTCGCTGAGCTGACCCGCGACCCGTTCCCGGCTCTGTACCTCCTTACGGCCTCGTTGCAGCGTCGCTTCTGCCTCGGGGAGGTGGGCGACCTTGTCCTGAAGGGCCTCCAGCCGCTCGGCTTCCCCGGCTCCGAACCCGATCGTCTCCTGGCGTTCCGTCAGCTCCTTGACCTGGGCCGCCAACTTGCTCCGGCGCTGGGCCGCTGCCCCACGCTTCGCCTTGAGCTCGGTTTGTAGGGCTCGGATCGTCTCCTGAATCTCGCTGAAGAGGAAGGTATCCCGACCGATTCCCTCGACCTTCCGGCGGACCGCATCGAGAGCTTCCTGGCTCTCCACCTGTTCCCGTCTCAATCGCTCCACGAGGTCCTCCCGCTCTGCCAGCCATCGGAGTTCCTCGTCGATGCGGCGCACTCGCTCCTCCAGGGCTCCCTCCTGGCGCAGGGAGTCGAAGGCCTCCTCGACGCCCATCTCCGTCGAGAGGGTCGCGAGCCGGGATTCGGCGTCTTGGACCTTCAGACCCAGCTCTTCTTCCAGGGTCCCCGCATCCTCTTCCGCCTCCTGGAGGCGGTCTCGGGCGGCCTGGATTTCCGCGGAGACCACCGTCGCGTCCCGCTGCTTCTCGAGGAGCGCTTTGATTTCCTTCTCCTTTTCCCGCAACCTCCCGACCTCCTTCTCCAAGGCGGCCACGTTCTCCCGGAGTTCGGGAAGGCCGCCATGCGCCGTGCGGGTCTCCTGCAACCGCCGCTCGAGGTCTTCGAGGGACCTTCGATGCTCCTCCCGCATTGCTTGCGCTTGGAGGTACGACTCGTGCTCCGCCTCCCGTTGGGCAAACTCCTCCTTCAGGGCGCCGAGTTGCCCTTCGGCTTCCTCTAGGTTCTTGCGCTGCGTCCCCACGAGGGCCTGGAGGGTCGCCACCTCCTCACGGCACTGGGGCAGTTTCACGAGTTGATCGCCCAGGGCTCTGGACTCCCCCTCCATCCCCTCCATGCGGGTCCGGACGCCCTCGAGGCGTTCCTTGGCCTTCGCCGCAGCCTTCTCGAAGGTCTCCAGGCGGAACAGCTTCTGGAAGACCTCCAGCCGTTTCGAGGGGCGTTCGGCTCCGATCTCCTTCATTTCCTCCTGCCGCACGAAGGTGGAGTTCCGGAACCCGTCGTAGTCCAGGCCCACGATGTCCTCGATGAGGGCCTCCAGCTCCGGGATCGTGCCCCGGAGGGACTTCCCGTCCCGTCGCACGGTCAGGTACGACGCACCGGACGCGTCGAGGCCCCGCCGGACTTCGTAACGCGCACCCCCCTGCCGGAAACCCACCCGGGTGAAGCCGCCTGGCTCCACGATCTCGGAGATCGTGATGGTACGGAGGTCGGTCCGCGTGCTCCGCTTGTAGAGGGCAAAGGTGATCGCATCGAGGATGGAGGTCTTCCCCGCCCCCGTGGGACCCGTGATGGCCGTGAAGGTCTCCGGGAATGTGATCGGGGGCTTCGTGTGCTGCAGGTAGCGCATGAAGCCCTTCATC
>CAYGBN010000098.1:1663-1952 GCA_964348155.1 uncultured Methanomassiliicoccales archaeon | reverse complement strand
TGGGTCCCCCGGCTGATCCGCGGAACGATGCCCTCCATGGGTCCCCGCTTCTGCATGGCGTCCGCGATGTTGGAGGTGGAGACCTGGGCGAAGGCCTCGTAGAGCTCCTCCTGTCCATATTTCTTGTACAGCTGGGTCCGGCGGGCTTTTCGTTCCCGCATGGCCCGCTTGAGGTCCGTAGCCGCCTGGGCGACCTTGGGCTCTTTGATGATGGCGCCCCCCACGATGATGATGGTGGCCCCGGCCTTGAGGGCCTGGGGAACCGTTTCCGTGTTCAGTCCTCCGGCCA
>CAYGBN010000098.1:1323-1533 GCA_964348155.1 uncultured Methanomassiliicoccales archaeon | reverse complement strand
CGGCGGGCTGCCTTCACCGCCTCCAAGACGGTGGCGTCGTCGGTGACAACCATCACCGTGATGACCTCCGCCCCGGCCTTAGCGGCGATCTCGACCTCGTAGGCCCCCGTGTCCATGATCTTCAGATCCGCCACGATGACCCGGTCGGGGAAGGCCCGCTTCAGGGCCCGCACGGCCTCCACCCCCTCGCTCTTGATCAGGGGGGTGCCC
>CAYGBN010000098.1:0-1313 GCA_964348155.1 uncultured Methanomassiliicoccales archaeon | reverse complement strand
CCTCCTTCGCGGCCTGAAGGGCCCGCTTCAGGTGCATGAAGTATAGGGCCACCTGAAGGACGGGCTCGGTGAGCATGCCTTTCCATACCCATCACGGGGTTAAAGGCTTGCTCGGAACCCCTCCGACGGGGGTCTCAGAATCTGAGTTGATAACGAGGCGAAAAGCCTGATAAACGCCGGTTCCGCATCGAACGGACGTGGGTAACTCGGAGAGCGCCGCCGGACGAGACCGGTGTCTGACGGGCATCGACGG
Source organism: uncultured Methanomassiliicoccales archaeon (assembly GCA_964348155.1). Taxonomy (GTDB): domain Archaea; phylum Thermoplasmatota; class Thermoplasmata; order RBG-16-68-12; family JAJISG01; genus JAJISG01. The sequence goes on along the minus strand of CAYGBN010000098.1, from coordinate 1,060 downwards.
CCTCGATAACATCCTCAGCGGCGGCATCCCCCGGAATAATACGATTCTGGTCACCGGCAGCTGCGGGACCGGCAAGACCTCCCTGGGCCTGGAGTTCCTCCTGCACGGGGCCGAGAAAGGGGAGAAAGGGCTCCTCGTGGCGGCTACGGAGCCGCCGGACAAGCTTACGGAGAACATGATCCCCTACGACTTCTACGACGCCAAGCTCCTGGAGAAGAAGGACATCGTCTTCATGGATCTCCACGAGCTCTACAAGAAGGCGAGGACCGAGGGGCCGGAGATCGATCAGAAGGGCTCCGAGGCCCTCGTGAAGGCCATCGTGGCCACGGTGAAGTCCCGCGGCGCCCAACGGCTGGTCATCGACTCCATCACCTCCATCTGTGCCCGCCTCCTCACGGCGGACCTCATTCGTGAGTTCATCCGGAGCCTGAGCCAACTCGTTGCCCAGGAGGGGTGCACGGCCCTCCTCATCGCCGAGGTGCCTGCGGGAGACGAGCGGTACTCCCCCTACGGGGTGGAGGAGGCCGTCGTGGATGGCGTCATCCTCCTCGGCAACCTGGAGCGCCAGGGGGACCTCCTCCGCACGCTCCAAGTCGTCAAGATGCGGGGGACGACCCACTCCCGGGCGAAGTACATCCTGGACCTGACGTCCGTGGGCGTCCTGCTGGCGCCCCTGCTCAAGGGAGGGCGGTAGATGGAGACAACGGCCACGGGCGTCCACAGGCTTCTAGAGATCCCCCCCGCCTCGGCCATCGCCTTGGAGATGGCGGCCGAGCACTACTTCGATGCGGTGCGAGGGATCCTGGACGTCTTCGCTCCCCAGAAGGAGCTCGCGGCAGTCTACATCACCGCCACGATTCCGTCCCAGTCCATCATCAGCGCCCTCACCACCCTGGAGGTGGACCTGACCCGGACGCGTTTCGTGGATTGCGTGTCCCGCATGACCATGGGGGCCGGGGAGCGGGACGACCGCGCCGTGTACGTGGAGAGCCCCACGATGCTTGAGACGGTCCTGCTCAAGGTGGAGTTCCTACTGCGGAAGCTGGGTGGGGGGGACGCC
>CAYGBN010000097.1:247-1954 GCA_964348155.1 uncultured Methanomassiliicoccales archaeon | reverse complement strand
GAGAGGACGGACACCTCCTCCTGGGCCTTCCGCTTACCCTTCGTGTAGGCGAGGTCCACGTAGCCGATGTGGGTCTCCATCCCCACGAGGTTCGCCCCCTCCCCATCCAGGGGTTCCACCGCCTCCTCCCGCTTCCAGTAGACGGCGTCCATCATACGCAACCAGTCGGCCTTGGCGAGGATGACGCCGTCCGGCCCGTCGGGCTCGTCCCCCACTTCGTGCCAATGAAGGGCGACGGTCCTCTCGGCGATGTGGGCGTGGGTCACTCTCTGCCGGGGGCCCACGTTGGCCATGTCGAAGGTAACGATCTTCTCCGCCACGCGCTCCCCGGGAAGACGCCTCAGGCCTTAAGGGCTGCCCTTGTCTCGCGCCACGCACCCCTCGGCAGCAAGTCGGTCGTCCGCAGGGATAGCCTTAATCTAGGGGAGGCCCCTCCCCGCGGCATGGTTGACGTCGTCCACTTGACCCTTCGGTGGCTCCACATCTTCTTCGGCATCGCCTGGATTGGCGCCGTGGCGTTCAGCGTGATGGTCCTGCGGGGCGTCATGCCACGCCTCGGGATGCCGGCCCGGAAGGAACTGATGCAGCGCATGGTGCCCGCGATGGCCCGGTACCTCCCGACGATGGCCATCCTCACCATCGTCTTCGGCTTCATCCTCTACCTGTATCTCGGAAGCTTCGACCCCGCCCTCCTGTGGGGGATTCTGTGGGGGCAACTCCTCCTGGTTGCACTCGCCCTGGCGTTGATCGCCAGCGTCATCGGCCTCGGGATCGGCCTCCGATCCGCCAACCTCCTTCTGGTCCACTTCGAGGAGGAGGAGGAGGCGCACCCGCAGGAGGTGGGGATCCTCCAGAAGCGATTTGGGATGGCCCAGATTGTCGTCTTCCTCCTGGGCCTCGTGATCATCGCGCTCATGGTGTACGCCACCGCGGCCTGAGGACCCGGGTCTCGCGGAGCCCTCTAGCCCGCGGAGTCCTTGCGGGCCAGGAGCAGCCCTTCTAGGCAGGTTCCGAAGGAGCGCAGGTCCTCCTCCGCCTCCCTGCCCGCCCCCGCCAGAGGGGCGGGAAGGACGACTTCCTCATCTCCCACCTGGATGCGCACGCGCCCCCCGGCCTCCTCCGGCTCCAGGACGAAACCCACCACCTCCCGGAGGTAGATCTCCCTGCGGGGGGCGTAGCCCTTGAAGCTCAGCACGTTCCAGAATCCCTGGATGTCAAGGTGGGGTCGGAGCTCCAGGAGGCGCTTCTCCGTGAGCAGCAGGTTGCTCCTTTTCGTGGAGACGAAGGCCAGGGCCGTCTCGTCCTCCCGGAGGTGCTCGGCGATCATCCAGAGGCGGTCCTCGTCCTGCGGCGTCTCTCTCCCTGTGCCCAGGAAGAGGGTCTGGGAGAACATCTCCTCAAGCTTCCGCACGTAAGCCCTCCGCCCCTAGGGACGACGCGCCTCCGGTGGGGCCTCCTCCGCTTCCGCCTCCGGCCGCTCCAAGAACAGGTCCAGCCGGCGCTGGGGCCGCATCTTCTCCCCGGGGATCTGCACGGGGTAGACCCCCGTGAGGCACCCCAGGCAGAGGTCATCCTGGGACATGCCGATGGCCCGCATGAGGCCTTGATTGCTCACGTAGGCCAGGGAGTCCGCCCCCAGGGTCCCGCGGATCTCCTCCACGTTGCGCCCCGTGGCGACGAACTGGTCCCGCGTCTTCATGTCGATGC
>CAYGBN010000097.1:0-237 GCA_964348155.1 uncultured Methanomassiliicoccales archaeon | reverse complement strand
GGGGCCCGGATGGGCGGGCAGCCGATGCGGACGTGGACCTCCCGGGCCCCCGCCTCCCGCACGAGGCGGACGATCTTGCGCATGGTCGTGCCGCGGACGATGCTGTCGTCGATGAGGACGACCCGCTTCCCCTGGAGCAAGCTCCGCACGGCGTTGAGCTTCAGGTGGACGCCGATGTCCCGCTCTCGGGGATCGGGCAGGATGAAGGTGCGCTCGATGTAGCGGTTCTTGATGAGG
>CAYGBN010000096.1:1523-1963 GCA_964348155.1 uncultured Methanomassiliicoccales archaeon | reverse complement strand
ACCTCCGATGCCGACAGGTCGAGACCTTCGGCGCCCTTCTCGTCGAGAATCGACAGATGCGTGATGTCAGAATCTAGGTCCACCGTCACACGAGGCATCGCGGTCCTCTCCATGAGCGGCGGTGCCGGGGAGGCTGCCGGGCGCCTTCCTCGTCTCCGCCGTTGGCATCCGGGGGACTAGGACATCGCGCCTTCTTAAGTTCCCAGGGTACCCCGCAGCCTCGGGGCCGGCTTAAGTAATCTCACCCATTCCCCAGGGAGGGGTTGACACTGGCCACAGTGCTCATCGTGCCCGAGAAGAACGAGGGGTCCACTCCGCTCGCCGTCGTGAGACAGGGTCTCGCTTCGGGAAGCGTCGACGCGGGTGAATTCTTTCTTCAGTTGCGAGGGATTGCCGACGCTCTCAGAACGGCGGCCGAATTGGCGCAGGGAAACATCTTG
>CAYGBN010000096.1:0-1480 GCA_964348155.1 uncultured Methanomassiliicoccales archaeon | reverse complement strand
CGTCTCCTCCGTAGCAAGCTCCGCAATACTGGGAAGGGCGGGGCCATGGTGACGGGCATGGAGGTCGCTTTGGATGACGGGTATGACCTGGTGGCCTTCGTGGACGCCGATATCTCTTCCGCGACCAGCGACTGGTTCGACTACCTGGTGGACGGGATCGACCGTTACGACGCCGACATGACCCGCGGATACTTCGATCGGAGCGCCTTCGACGCCCAGATCACCCGCCACGTCACCCTCCCCGCCATGTACGCGTTCTTCCCCGAGGGCCGGGGCATCCGCCAGCCCTTGGGGGGCGAGCTCTGCATGAGGGACACCCTCGTTCGGCACCTCTTGGACCATCCCGCGGCGCCGACCCATACCTGGGGCATCGACACCTTCCTCGTGGTCAACACGCTGGTGGACGGCTTCCGGGCGGTAGAGCTGTACCTGGCCCAGAAGTTTCACAATCCCAAGACGCTGTCGGACCTGCAGAGGATGCTTGTTGAGTGCTTCGACGAGATGGCCCAGCTCGTCCGCTTCCACCACCGGGAGCAGGAGGTCCCTGGAGGACTCCCCTCCGGGGTCACCACCATTCCGGCCTCCGAGTCCCCTGTCCAACGCGTGGGCCGGGATGTCCGAACTTCACCTTACACCGACCTCGAGGCCGAGCTCAATGCCCACTTGAACTTTGTTCAGGACGCCGGAGTGGACCTGGGCCTGTCAGAAGAGCTGGGCGTGGACCGAGAGGATTCCGCCCTGTTGGCCCGGATGCTAGAGAGCCGCGGCGCGTTTCAAAAGGAGAGTCGCCCCTTGGACGGGCATCGGTGGGTGCGAATGCTTCACGCCTTGATCACGGGGTACATCCAAGGGGGATTTAGCCCGCGGCATCACGACGTCCTTTACGTCCTTTGGCGGTCCCGGGCGTTGTCCTTTTTCCTCCATGAGGCCGCCACTTTCGAGGAGGCGGAGGCCAACACCCGGAGGCAGGCGGAGTATGCCACCGAGTTCTCGAGGAGGTTCACGAGTCCCGATGGCCGGGACTAGTCTTCGGGCAGCCCGAGGGCTTCCCCCGTCTCTCGGTCCATGAAACGGAGCCGATCCGCGTCGACCCGTAACCAGACTCTCCCATCAGATCTCACTCGATAGCCGGGTGGGACGGAAAACTTGGCCGTTTCCTCGCCGATCTGTACGGTGAGGAGATTGTTGGCCCCCAGCGCTTCCTCGAAGATCACTCTGCCCTCCAGCCCCCCTTCGAAGCTTTCGTTTTGCGCTTCCGCACTCTCTGGCCGAATGCCGACGGTGACCTCTTCCCCTGCCCGCTCTTCGAGGACGGGGGCGAAGGAGGGAGGACACGGGACAGCCAGTCCGGCCACCTCGACCCCCGCTCCCTGGTCCATCCGGGAAACCGTGCCTCGCAGGAAGTTCATAGGGGGTGTGCCAATGAAGCCCCCCACGAAGGTGTCGGCAGGCTCGTCATAGATCTTGGTGGGGGTGTCCA
>CAYGBN010000095.1:0-2018 GCA_964348155.1 uncultured Methanomassiliicoccales archaeon | reverse complement strand
CGTGGAGGAACCAGTAGCCATCCTCGTCCACGGTGGCCCAGTCGCCGTGGTACCACACGTCGTCGAAGCGCGACCAGTAGGTGTCGAGGTACCGCTCTGGGTCCCGCCACAGGCCCTTGGTCATGCTGGGAGCGGGGCTCCTGGCCACGAGGTACCCCTTCTCCCCCCGCACGCTGGCGCCCGCCTCATCCACCACGTCCACGTCCATGCCCAGCGCGGCTCCCCGGCCCAGGGTAGAGGGCTTGAGAGGCACAACAGGCAGCGGGAAGAGAAAGCATCCCATGATCTCCGTCCCGCCCGAGATGTTGATGATCGGGCAGCGGCCCCCGCCGGCCTTGTGGAAGAACCACATCCACGACTCCTCGTCCCACGGCTCGCCCGTGCTTCCCAGGATCCTCAAGCTGGACCGGTCGTGCTTCTCCACCCACTCGTCCCCATACCGCATGAGGAGTCGGATGGCGGTGGGGCTGATACCCAGGGTGGTCACGTCGTGGTCCTCCACCATCCGCCAGAGTCGGGCGGGGTCCGGGTAATCCGGGGTCCCTTCCATCATGACCATGGTCCCGCCGAGGGTGCTGACCCCGATGATCATCCAGGGGCCCATCATCCAGCCGATGTCCGTCACCCAGAAGAAGACATCCTCCGGCTTCAGGTCGAAGCCATAGCCGATCTCCTTCGTTGCCTGGGCCAGGACACCGATATGCGTGTGAACGGATCCCTTCGGCCTGCCCGTGGTCCCGCTCGTGTAGAGGATCATGGAACGGTGCTCGCTGTCCAGCCTGCGGGTCTCGAACTCCTGCGGCTGGCCGCGGACGAAGTCAGTCCACTTCACGTCCCTGGCCTCGTGCCAGGGTGCCGGTCGGCCAAGTCGCTCCAAGACCACCACCCGGCGGAGACTGGGGACCATGGCCACGGCCCTGTCCGCCTCCTCCTTCAGTGCCACGACCTTCCCTCGACGCGCGTACCCGTCCGCGGTGAAGAGGAGCTTGGCCCCCGCATCGTCCAGGCGGGTCGCTGTCGCCTTGGCGGCGAAGCCGCTGAAGATGGGGACGGCGAGGGCGCCCACCTTCCAGCAGGCAAACATCACGCTGATCACCTCCGGGACCATGGGCATGTAGATGCCGACGGTGTCGCCTGGCTGGATACCCGCCGAGACCATGGCATGGCTCCGCTGACTCGCCTCCACGTAGTGGTCCCCATAGGTGGTCCTTCGAACCTGGCCCTCGTCACTCTCCCAGATACACGCGACCTTGTCCTTCTCCGCCCCCAGGGCCCGACGATCCAGGCCGTTGTGGGCGATGTTCACCCGGCCTCCCGGGAACCACTGCGCCCAGGGGATGCCAGCACTGGCATCGAGAACCCCCGTGGGCGGCTCAAACCACTCAATCCCGAGGTCCTCCAAGGCGGACTTCCAGAACCACGGGTTATCCTCCACGCTCCTCCGGAGAAGCTCGTCGTGGTCCTGGATACCGTGCTTCCGCATGAAGCGGGTGATATTGGCCTTCTCCACCAGCTCCTCCGACGGACTCCAGACGATGCCGCTCATGGAGGTCCCTGATGTCGGAAGCTCTTCCCCTCCCAAAAACCCTTCGTGGGTGCGCTGCCTGGCCGTGGAGACCACTTCCTCTGGCATCCGAGAACCATCCACAAGTCTTTATACGGACCTCGAGAGTTCCAGAGTCGGATGTTGGACATCAATCTCATCCGCGAGCGTCAACGAGTTCCGCCACCGGCGGAACGAGCTCTCCAAGGACGTCGCGTCCACGAGGGCGGAAGGAAAGGACCCGTCGAAACTCATGAAAGAGGCGGCCGAGCTGGGGGAGCGTATCGAATCCCTGGAGCACCAGATTGAGGCCACCCGAACGTCCATCGATGGCGCCCTGATGCGGTTGCCCAACATCCTGGATGAGGACGTCCCCGTCGGGAAGGACGATTCAGAGAACGTCGAGATCCGGCGCTGGGGGGAGTCGCAGGAGGTTGACTTCGAACTCCGCACCCACGGCGACCTCATGGAGGCG
>CAYGBN010000094.1:0-2033 GCA_964348155.1 uncultured Methanomassiliicoccales archaeon | reverse complement strand
TTCTGGAGCGGGTGGAGGGACCCGACGTCCTCATCTTGTCCCGCACGGTGCCGAAGTTCTACAGCCGCGCGGACGTCAAGGTGAACGGGGTGGTGAGCGAGGTCGCCTTGGAGGGACTGGATCGAGAGGGGGCACGAACGCTCCTCACGCTGAAGAACATCCCGGAGGAGGATGTGGACGCCATCTACGCCAAGACCCATGGTCACCCTCTCTTCATGGAACTCCTGCAGGGACCGGACGTGACGGACGCCCGGGACGTGGATCGCTTCCTGGGGGAGGAGCTCCTGCCGCGCCTCAACGGCGTCGAGCAACGCGTGCTGGAGCTGGCCTCCGTCTTCCGCATGCCCATACAGGCCGACGCCCTCTTTCTGGACGACGACGTCGACTTCATCGTTCTCACCTCGCTGAGTGACCAGTCCCTGCTTCGGGAGAGCGAACCGAGGGTCTTCAACGTCCACGACGTCCTCCGCCGCTTCTTCTACGGGCGCCTGAGTCCCACGAAGCGTCGACGCTACCACCAGTGGGCGGCCCGATTCTACAACGGCCAGGGGGAGCCTGAGGACCTGGTGGAGGCGCAGTACCACCTGCTGCAGGCGGAGAACCCGGAAGCCGCGGCTAGGTCGGCGCTCGAGCACGGGCGTGACATCATCCGGAGCGGCTCTCGGCCGAGGTTCCTGCAGATCCTCGAGGCCTTGAAGGGGGAGGAGGTGCGCCCGGAGCGAGCCATGGAGCTCCGCTTCCTGGACGGCTACGCGAGGGAGGCACAAGGGGACTGGGACGAGGCCGCACGCATCTACGCGGCCGCCGTAGAGGAGGCGAGGGGGGCGGGGGCCGCTCCCCTGGAGGCGGAGGCGCGCCTGAGGCTGGGGCGTCTCCTCGCGGAGCGGGGGGACTACGAGGCGGCTGAGGGGGAGCTGGGGCGGAGCCTCAAGCTCTTCGAGAAGCTGAACCACCTGGACGGCCAGGCGGAGGTCTTCTACACCATCGGCTTCCTGCGCAACGTGGAGGGGGAGTTCATGGAGGCCTACCGGGCCTTCCGAAAGGGCTATCGGCGGGTCCAGGAGACGGGGAATCGCCGCATCCAGGCCAAACTCCTCTACGCTTTCGGGGTGAATTACGGGTATCGGGGGAACTACAAGAAATCTGTCTCCTACAAGATGCGGGCCCGGGACATTCTCGAGGAGGTCCGCGACCTTCAGCAGCTGGCAAAGGTGTACGTGGGCCTCGGAGCTAGCTACCACGACCTGGGGGACCTCCCGGCTTCCCGCAGGTTCTTCGAGAGGGCCATGGAGTACGCGCGCCTGCTGGGCAATCTACGCATCAAAGCCTACGCCCAGCAGGACCTGGCAAGCCACGCTATCAAGGAGGACGACCTGACACTGGCCCAAGAGCTCGTCGACGAGGCTTCGACCACCTTCCATCGCATCGGCGAACGGCGGAAGGTGGGTTGGTCGCGCCTATACCAAGGGATCATCGATTTCATGCGGAACGACTCGGAGGCCGCCGTGGAAGAGTGGCAAAGGGGCCTGAAGCAGCTTGATGATGCCAAAGATCGACGAGGGATATCTCTGTTCAACCTCACCCTTGCCCGGCTCTATTCAGACCACGGCGACGTGGTGTCTGCGAACGCGCACCTCAAAGAGGCGGAGAAGGCCGCCAAGGCCCTGGATCACGAGGGCATCCTGGCCCGGGTGGCGGCAGCCCGGAAAGAAGTGGCAGCTCTGTCCCGTGGCGAGGCGACGCCGAGAGCGGCGAAGGGAGTGGGGGAGGCCAGCTAGCGCTAGCTCTCCGGCATGGCACCCTCGACTCAGGACGTGTTCCTAGTCCGGCTCATCCACGGGCGGAAGGGGTCCGTACATCGTCTCTCACCTCCTCCTCCCATGGACGGCCCGTCAGTTTCTATCTAGCTTTCACGAACAATTCCCTTTTTCCAGCCCTCGGGTCCAGCTTTAACTAACCACGAGCTCATGACGGGCGTACGTGTTTGAGGTCCTCCTTCGTGACGGACTCGCCCGCCTGGCGGCCTGGTCGAG
>CAYGBN010000093.1:0-2051 GCA_964348155.1 uncultured Methanomassiliicoccales archaeon | reverse complement strand
GGTTCCTGCGGAGCGTCTCCGCCATGTCCAGACCGCTAGGAGACTTCCGCCGGTCGTCGCCGACACGACGGCGACGAGGGCGACCAGGGACACGTGGGCCAGCGTCTCCCCAGCCAGGAAGGCGTGGTACGCCCCCAGGCCCTCCTCCCCCGAGGCTGCAAGGGCCTGTGCCTGGTCCAGGTGACCCTCGGCATCGTCCAGGAGCGGGGCGAAGAGGGGGGCAATCAGGGGATTTCGCCTCGCCCGTTGCAGCTCGTCGGCGGCGCGCCTGATAACGTCCCTCTGGAGGAGCGTGAAGAAGTCGTTGGGCGGGACAACCTTCAGCTCGCCCCCCACCCGCTGTTCCAGCACCTGAACCACCTCCTGAGCGTTTTCCAGGGTGAACCGCCACGGATAGACGGTGATCCAGAGGAAGCGCGGTCCCGGGCCCGAGGCGTCGAGTGCGGACTGGACCTTGGCCAGGAAGTTGGCCTCCGTGGTCCAGAGGTGGGTGGAGCGGACCACAGGGGAGGCCGCGCCCCCGCCCGCCTGGATCCAGGTCGCCCGGGCCACGGGGGCGTCATCGTAGTCCAGGACGATTCCCCGCGGGCGGACGACGTCCACGTAGGCCGACAGGCTCTCCTCGCTGTAGGAAACCTCCGAAGCCGGGAAGGCGTTCAGGAGCCAGACGATGTCCAAACCTGCCGCCTCCATGTAGCGGCGGGAGACCTCCAGGTACGGGCCCAGGTCCCCCTCGCGAAGGTAGTCGGGGTAGAGATATCCCGCCCCGCTCGGGCTTGCGAGGAAGAAGTCCCCGGACGTGGCGGTCTCGTAGTAGTAGTCGAGGTAGGCGGGGGCGAGATCCACGAGGAGGGGATTGAGGCTCCACGCCACGGGGAAGGTCCCTCGGACGGAGCTCTTCCAGAGGTCCCACATGCGGATGGTTAGGTAGTCCAGGCTGTCCCCGTCGGCGAGGGCGACGGCGGCGTACGTTTTGTCTTCGAGGGCCGGAGGAGCGGGGGGCGTTGAAGGTGGGGAGAATGTCCGGTCCCGGCCGTAAGAGGCGAGCACGCTGAGGTTGGGGACGTCGTACCCCCCCACAAGGGTCTTCCCCTCCCGAGAAGACATCTGCACGAACAGGTTCTCCTCCGTCACCGTCGGGCTGTCGAACCAGCCGAGAATTGGCAGGCCTCGCGGCGTGGCGTGGAGGATTTCCAAGGTGGCGGCGTGGGCGAGGGGACTCGCCAGGGCGCCCTGGGGGAAGTGGAAGACAAAGGCCCCGGAGGCGACGAGGTAGTCCCGAAGGGCCGGCCGTTCCGGCGGCAGGATGGCGATGAAGGGACTCTCCAGCCGCGGGTAAACCTCCTCCAGGGCCCGCCGATAGACCTCGGCGGGGGACAGCGCCGCCCAGGAGCTCTGGGCATATGCCATCCGTAGGGGAACCCCCCACTCCCGACTCAGGAGGTTGGCGTTCTTGGGGGTCGCGAGGGCCCAGCCGTGTAGGGATGCGAGCATCGTGCCCACGTTGACGGATTCGGGGCGGTCGGGGTCCACCACGAACAGCCCCTCCGCCACGGAGAGGTAGCGGGCGAGGGCCTCCTCCAGGCTGATCCGAACGAGGGCGGTGCCGTACGCGCGCGAGAGGTAGCGAAGGATGGACCCCTCGTCGCCCAATTCGTCCCGTCGGTCCAGGTAGAGGCGAGCGCCCTCGCGGTTGACCAACCCCTGGAGGCTCGCCAGGGTTAGGAGCGTGGACGCGTTGGCGGTCCTGGGGACCGGGACCACATGGAGGGTATCGTTGGTGGGAAACCGGGGAAAGGGGGAGGTCTGCCAGGCAAATCGGTCCTGGAGGTCTTCGGGGTAGATGGCATGACCCCAGAGGAGGTCGACAACCAGAACGAAGGCGAGGAGGGCAGCCAGGACGGCGAGCGCCTTCGCCTCTCGACTCGTGAGGGCGCTTCCTTCAGCGCGTCCCCCGGCGGCCTCGCCATTCGCCCTCAGAGGCCCCCACTTTTCTCGCCGCCGGGAACGCCTCAAGGGCGGCTCGCCTCAGGCTGACGCACATGGAGAGG
>CAYGBN010000092.1:1547-2137 GCA_964348155.1 uncultured Methanomassiliicoccales archaeon | reverse complement strand
TGCGCGTGGGAGGCCTCCTTTTCGGTCGATTCCGCCCCGCGAGACCCAAGCCCGTCCTCGGGCAGCCGCCCGAGCCGTCCCCGGACAACCCAGCCGGCGGTGCGCTGCTCTTCCCCGTGACCTGCCCCCAGTGTGGAGGCCATGAGGCCCAATACCAGGACGGGGTGTTGGTTTGCTCAGGGTGCGGGACCCGGCTGTCCACCACCGGGTCGGACGGTGGAAGGGGCCAGTTCCTCAACTAGGCCCACAAGGTCCTCAGAGACGACGGTCACGCAGATGTCGCCCAACGGAGCGTGAGCGGAGAAGGAGACGCGCCCTGCGTGGGCGGCCTGCTTGTTCAGGTAGAAGACCAGCCGGTCCCCGCGGCTGTCCACGATTCTGAAGCCGGGGGTGATGCCGGCCGTCTTGGCGCCGACGATCCTCCAGGGTGCCGACATGTCGGGGCCGTCACCTCGGTTCGGCCCCCGTACCAGCTCCCCGATGGCGAATCGACCGGTTACGGCTATAACCGGAAGAACCTTGGGCGCGCAATCGAACTCTTCGCCGAGGCGGGATGGGAGATTCGCGACGGTGTCATGACCCATGTTGAC
>CAYGBN010000092.1:454-1537 GCA_964348155.1 uncultured Methanomassiliicoccales archaeon | reverse complement strand
ACCGATCGAGATTCCCGGCGTCCCCCACAATCCCATGGTTCCCCTCCAACCGCGCCTCGGGGAAGATGTTCAGGATGGCCTGTTTCACTCTCCTCGCGCTCTCCGTGGGTCGGAGGGGGGTCTCCACGGTGGCCTGGTACACACCTCCCCATCCTATCGATCAGGTAAACCTTGAGGGGGTCCGCGAACCTTATTTAGCCGGCCCGGCCATGCCGAGCGGAATGCAGGAGGATCTTCTCTCACTCGCTATGGAGTCGGGGGTCCTCCTGGACCCTGCCTTGGCGGATTACCTCGCCGAGCGGGAGCACCCAGTCGACAGCCTTCTCGCTATCCTGGACGCCGTGAACCCCCGGCCTCTCGTGCTCACGCTGGATGAAGTCCAAGCCCTCAATCCACCGCCCCCCGAACCGCGGCTCCCCCAGGCCCCTCCCGCTGCCCCTATCCCGCCCCCGCGAAGCCGGGGCGATGTCCGGCGGAGAGACCACGAATCCCAGGTGGTCGTTCTGCAGGATATCACGGGTCGGTCCACCTGCACGGGGGACATGCAGGACTTCTCCCGGTACTTCGACCATCGCTATCGAGCCCTCTCCGGGTTGGTCCGAGGGAGGCGAGAGATGGTGGGCGCCGTGTCCATCAGCCGGGCCCTCCGGATGGCCCGGGAGGTCCGCCTCATTGGCATCGTCCAGTCCGTCAAGCGAACGCGGACGGGCAATCACTTGCTCCTCCTCGAGGACGAGGAGGCCTCCTGCCAGGTCCTCGTCCCAAGCGAGGGTCCCGGGTCCGACGGCGCCCCCATCCCCGACGAAGTCATGGGCGTCGTGGGCCGTCCGTGGAAGGACGGCATTTTCCTCGCGGAAGAGATCGTGCGACCCGACGTCCCCCCGTCGCACGCCTTCAAAGGGGCGGAGGAGCCCCTCTGTGCGGCTTTCGTGTCCGACATCCATGTCGGGAGCCGCCTGTTCTTGCGCGACCGATGGGACCGGTTCGTTGGCTGGCTACGAGGCGAGGAGGCCGCCCGCATCAAGTATCTCGTGGTGGTAGGTGATATTGTGGACGGCATCGGGGTCTATCCACGCCAGGACG
>CAYGBN010000092.1:0-307 GCA_964348155.1 uncultured Methanomassiliicoccales archaeon | reverse complement strand
GTTGGGATTCAGAAGGCCTTCCCCGACGGCGTCCTGTTTGTCGGCAACCCGTCCCTCCTCCGCCTCCACGGCGTGGACGTGCTCTGCTACCACGGGAAGAGCATGGACGATCTCGTGACGAGCATCCCTCACGTCTCTTACGACCGGCCCCTGGCAGGGATGGTAGAGATGCTGAAGCGGCGCCACTTGGCCTCCTCCTACGGTGGGAAGACGCCCCTCGCTCCTGAACGGGCCGACCACCTCATCGTCGATGCCCTTCCTTCTGTCTTCGCCACCGGCCACGTTCACGGGTTCGGGATCGGTGAGT
>CAYGBN010000091.1:1349-2143 GCA_964348155.1 uncultured Methanomassiliicoccales archaeon | reverse complement strand
GACGGGCCGACCACGAGCGGGCCTTCAGGAGGCTCTCCCGCTCCTTGAGGGCGGTCTTGATGTCCTCCTCTCCGTCCGGGAATTGGCCCAGCTCGACGCCTTCCTTCAGCCCACGCTCCACTTCGTCGTCCCAACCGCGGGCGATCCACTCACCCCGAGCTTCCAGCCAACGCAGGATGGCCTGTTCGATCTGATGGCTGCGACCGAGGAGGATGTGGTTGATGGCGATCAGGGCGAGGACCGAGACGCCCACGAGGGGAACGAGGCCCCGCGCCAGGGCGGGGAACCCAGGAGAGGGCAAAGGTCACGCCGAGGGCGGCGAGGAGGGAAAGGAAGGCAATCTTGGGGACCTTCGCGTTCACGCCGAGACGGCGGACGGGGACGAAATAAGGGTTTCTACCTTGCTCGCGGCCCTGATAACGAGGAAGTCCTCCACGCGGGCTCCGGCCCTTCGTAGAGCAGGTCCCGCGGGGGCTGTCGGAGTAGAAACGTGAGGCCCACCAACAGGACGATGACAAAAGCCCCAAGGTACACAGATCCCAGCAGAAGGAGTCCCGTGGCGTCCAGTGCGTATGGAAGTACGTGACCGAGGAAGGTGTAGGCCCCCGTGAGTCCCAGCAGCAGTCCAACGCCCACGCCCCCGAGCAGACCTACCAGGGTCGCCGGAACTCCGAGGACGAGGAGCCTTCTCCCAAAGAGTCGAAGGGCCCCGGAACCCCGGCCTCCCAGGGCGCGCAAGACGCCAACATCCTGGCGGTGCTCGAACGGGGGGTACGTGTTTTCGATAGCTCGGT
>CAYGBN010000091.1:364-1339 GCA_964348155.1 uncultured Methanomassiliicoccales archaeon | reverse complement strand
CCCCAATGACCACAACCGAAAGGCTGTTCTCACTATGCTGGGCGAAGGCGCCAATGTACGACCGGCCGAGCTCTCTCCCCAGATCGGGGTTCGCCAGTATCAGAGAGCCGATTCGGTCGTCCACGACGATGCCACCCTCCACGAGCCGGTTCTCCCCCTCTCCCGCGACGAGGACGTCCGTCTCGTGGGCAGCGAGATAGGCAAGAAGGTCCTCCCCGTTCTCGGTTCCGACTCGGAGGAGGGTCAGCGAGCCCCTCGATAGGCCGGCCAGGGTACGAGCTCGGGGCAGGTCGAGGAGGAGCTCGTCCGAGGGAGCCCCCTGCGCTTGCAGGATTCCGTCAACGGTCACCTCCATCAGGAGTGGTGCGGTGGATCCAGGAAGCAAGAGGACGTCGCCCACCCCCAGACCCAGGCGTGCGGCTAAGCGTTCCCCCACGAGGAGGAAGGCGGGACCGAGGGGGTTCTCCAAGGACAGTCCCTCCAAGGCCAGGAACGACTCGAGTTCCACGCCTCGGACCAGGAGGGCTTGCCCGCTCACGCTGATGCCCGCGTAGACCTCGGGACTCACGGCGGAAGTCCATGGTTCCCTCCGAAGGTCCTCGACCAAGTCCTGGGTAAGGGGCTGCCGGGCCGAAGCCTGGCTGAGGACGAACACGCCCGGTCCGAAGAAGAGCTCCTCGGGCGTGCTGGCGAGGGCGTCATAGAAGGGGAAAGACACGGTGAGCAGGGCCGCGCCCAGGCATAGGATGACGAAGAGTTCAGCGGCGGGGCGCGCGGTTCCACCTCCGAAGGTTCTGAAGGAGGCTCAGGCCGCCCCCGATTAACCCGGCTCCGAGGGAGGCAGCCAGGGGGACGATGAGCCCCGTGAGGGAAAGGTGGGGGCTGATGACCGTCGGGAGTCCGAAGAGTGGCGCGAAGGAGACCAAGGCGTTGGCGGCAACGATGCCCCCCGCGACACCCAGAAGCGCCCCTCCG
>CAYGBN010000091.1:0-354 GCA_964348155.1 uncultured Methanomassiliicoccales archaeon | reverse complement strand
GAATCCGTACAGCCTGCCCAAACCGGGTCCGTCCATCCCCAGGGCCAGGAGGGTGCGGGTCTCCGAGCGTCGGTATCGAATGTCCAGGGAGATGAGGCTGTAGGCGACGGCGGCGATCGCCACCGCGCTTACGCCCACAAGGCCGCCGACCAACCGGCGAGCCTCCTCCAGGACCTCCCCGAAGAAGTCCGGCGCCGAGGTCAGGGAGAGAACTGAGAAGCCCGTGGCGGCCAGATCGCGGGCATCTTCCCGCCGTTCCACGAAGAGCAGGTCAAAGGTGTCCTCCGCCCACGTCGCGAGTCGCTGGAGGTCGCCATCCGAGATCAGAAGCCAGGCATCTTGGGGTCCGACTCG
>CAYGBN010000090.1:1585-2151 GCA_964348155.1 uncultured Methanomassiliicoccales archaeon | reverse complement strand
CCACAATGAGGAAGATGCCGAAGAGCTCCAGCCCGATTTCGAAGACCACGTAGGTGGTCCCAACGAGAAAGGGGGCCCCGAAGATGTTGATGGCGATGTCGAAGTCCAGGGCGACCAGTATCGTCCCGAGGAGGAGGACGATGAAGCCCGTGTAGATCAGGGTGTGGAGGAGACCCGCATAGACCTGACTAATGACCTTGCGCTGGAGGAGGCCCACGCGGATGAGCATGCTCATCCGCCCGCGGATCGACTCTCGGGGATTGGTCCGCTTCACTCGGCGCCACGCACGCCATCGGAGAAAGAGGCCGACGAAGAAGATGGCGATGAGCATGGGCGCGAAGACTTCCTCGCCGATGATCGCGAAGTGCTCCCGCTGGGGTTCCTGCGCGAGGGCCTCGACGAAGCCTCTAGCCCACCCCATCCCCCCAGCCACGGAGGGCTCCGGTTATAACGGTTAGCCAGGCGGCAGCGGGGCAGATTTATAGGGGGGGAACCGTCCGATGCGCGGGCCATAATGAACATTGTTGTGTGTGTCAAACAGGTCGCCAACCCCAAGCTCCAGTATC
>CAYGBN010000090.1:291-1518 GCA_964348155.1 uncultured Methanomassiliicoccales archaeon | reverse complement strand
GACATCGTCCGGGACAACCTCACGTTCCAGATGAACGGACCCGATGAGTACGCCTTGGAGGAGGCGGTCCGGCTCCGGGAGGCCGGCGGGGGAAAGGTCACGGCCGTGGCTGCCGGACCTGAGCGTGTGACAGAGGTCCTGCGCCAGGCCATGGCGAAGGGAGCCGATGAGGCGGTCCGCGTCGATTTCCCGGATGGGAGGGAGTTTGACCCCGCATTCACCGGGCAGGCGTTGGCCGAGGCCGTCCGGCCTTTGGAGTACGATCTCGTCTTCTGCGGGGTGCAATCGGACGATTATGCGCATGGGGCCACGGGCCCGATTCTCGCTTCCCATCTGGGGATTCCCCACGCCTCTGTCGTCACGAAGGTGGAGGCCGAGGGGGACCGGGTACGGGTGAACCGAGAGTTGGAGGGTGGGATCGAGGAGCTGGTGACGGTCCCTCTCCCGGCCCTCCTGACCATCCAGTTCGGCATCAACGAGCCGCGGTACGCCTCCGTGGCGGCTATCCTCAAAGCGACGAGGCAGCCCATTCAGGAGGTGATGGTGTCTCCGGCGGAGGGGGCGCTTACCGTTCGACGGATGCACATCCCAGAGGTAACCCAGCAGGCGGAGATGTTGGAAGGGCCCGCCGGAGAGGTGGCGCAAAGACTGGCGGCCGTTCTTCGGGAGAAGGGCCTCGTGCCGGAGGGGTAGCCTTGGTCGTCCTTGTTGTGGCCGAGCACCGGCAAGGGAAGCTTCAGGACCCCACGTGGGACGTCATCGGGAAGGCGGTAGAGGTGGCGGTCTCGGCGTCCACCGATGTCCAAGCCGTTCTCATGGGAGATGGGGTCTCGGACCTAGCCGCAGAGCTGTCGAGCTACCCAGTGAACCAAGTGCTGGTGGTGGAGGATCCGCGCCTCAAGGACTACACCCCGGAAGGGTATGGGGCCGCCCTCGTCGCGCTCCTCGCGCAGCGGACGGTCGACCTCGTCCTCGCGCCCCATACGGCCACGGGCTATGAGTTCCTGCCCCGGGTTGCGGCCGACTTGGGGCGGCCCTTGGTCACTGCGGCCGTGGATGTGAGCATGGCAGATGGAGCGGTGGTCGCCACGCGAACGGGATACAACGGAAAGGTGGCCGTCGATATCGGTATGGAGGGCGGTGGACCCGCTTTCGTCACCCTACGCCCCGCCACGTTTTCCGCGGCGGAACCGGGAGCGCAGAAGGTGCCCATTACCTCCCTGGAGC
>CAYGBN010000090.1:0-281 GCA_964348155.1 uncultured Methanomassiliicoccales archaeon | reverse complement strand
ACTTGGCGCAACGGGTCATTCTTGGCCGCACTGCTTGCACCGATCGCCGCATGCAGACGCTCGCGGGGCTTGTCAATGACCGAGGCAGATGTGGTCGTGGCAGTGGGGCGGGGAATCAAGGAAGAGGAGAACATCCAGCTCGCCGAGGACTTGGCCGCGGCCCTGGGCGGAGTTGTCGGCGCTTCCCGACCCGTCGTGGACAATGGGTGGCTTCCGCGGGGTCGACAGGTAGGGTCTTCTGGGAAGACCGTGAACCCGAAGCTCTACGTTGCCGCCGGCGT
>CAYGBN010000089.1:1506-2155 GCA_964348155.1 uncultured Methanomassiliicoccales archaeon | reverse complement strand
AGGTCGCGCATTTCCTCGTGCGTCATATTGAGGGCTTTGAGGAGGTAGTCGACGGCTTTCTTGGCGATCATCTTCTCCGTCGTCGCGTCCAGGTACTGCTGCATGACGACGGGAGCTTGCCGGTAGTAATTGACGGCGAAGTCTGAATAGTACAACGCCGCGTTCTCCTCGTCGACCTCCGCGGCCCGGTTGAAGGCCTCCTCCGCCGCCTTGAACCGGCCCGCGTCGATACAGAACAGGCCGTAGGCGTTGAGGTACTGGGGGTTTTCGGGTTCGAGCTCGATCGCTTGCTGGTAGAGGGTCGCAATGTCGCCGGGTTCGAGGTCCCCGACCCCCAGAGCGGCTTCGGCTTGGCAAAAGAGGGCGTATCCGTTCTCGGGGTCCTTCTTCGCAGCGGCCTGGAACTGGCGATACGCTTCGTCGTAATCGAGGCGGCTAAGGGATCGCTCCCCTTCGGCAATCTCGGCGGATGCATCGGGCATGGCGACAAAGGGCCATCACCGGCGGCGCTTTAGCGTTTTTCCTAGAAGATCGAGCGGGAGTCCTTCAGCCACGCCAGGTCGTTCCAGATCAGCGTCCGCATGTCCTCCAGCCCCTCGAGGGCCATGACCAGGCGTTCCAGGCCCAGCCCCCAAGCGAGGACGGGTGT
>CAYGBN010000089.1:1228-1496 GCA_964348155.1 uncultured Methanomassiliicoccales archaeon | reverse complement strand
CGGCAGCTGCCCGACCCCCCCAGCCCCAACCAGCCGCCCGGCAGGCGGACCTCGGGCTCCAGGCTAGGTTCCGTGTACGGGAAGTAGCCCGGACGGAAACGGACCTCCAGCCCCATCTTCCGGTAGAACTCGCCGATGGTCCCCATGAGCATCGCCAGGTTGGCCCCCTCCTCCATCACCACGCCCTCGATCTGGTGGAACTCCGGGAGGTGGGTGGGGTCCGGGGGATCCCGCCGGAAGTTCTTCCCGATTATGAAGGCCTTCTGGG
>CAYGBN010000089.1:877-1210 GCA_964348155.1 uncultured Methanomassiliicoccales archaeon | reverse complement strand
CGGATCCGGAATCACCGAGGAGGCCAATCGAAGCGGGGACTTCTGCGGTACCTGTCACCACGGCGAGACCGCGTTCGGCCACACGGCGGAGAACGGCCCTAGGGGGCAGGTCGAAGGTGAGGTCCTCTTCCAGATAGAACGTGTCCAACATGTCACGGGCTGGGTGGTCCTGGGGTTGGAAGAGGGCGTCGAACGACCAGAAGGCAGGTCCGACGAAGTCCCCCTCGATTTCCGTGAAGCCCATCTGGAGGAAGATCCGCCGAATCTTCTCGGTGTATCCGGAGAGGGGGTGCTTCTTCCCGGCATAGGCCGCAGGCGCGTAGGCCTTCACAT
>CAYGBN010000089.1:0-867 GCA_964348155.1 uncultured Methanomassiliicoccales archaeon | reverse complement strand
ATCGTACCGACGGAACCGCTTGGATCGCCACGCGGGGGTCTGCAGCAGCTCGGGCGTCAGCTGGGCCACCTCCTCCTCCACGTCCTCGAGCCCCAGGTCGAGCAGCTGCCGGCCGCGTTCGGTAAGATGGAGCGTGCGGAGGACCCTCCGCCGTTCGCGAACCATCTCCTTTCGCTGGATGAGTTGCTTAAGGACTTGGGGGTCGCCCTCTCCCTCCGGGAGGGGCCCCTCTCCCAGGCGTTGCAGGAGGAGCTCGTCGGGTCCCCGCATCCCAGCGGCGAGGATGCCCTCCTCCCGGATCTGGACCCTGGTCCCGCGCTCGGTCTCCACGAGGTCTGCCCACCCCTTCCGCTTGAGCCAACCCAGGACGATGGGCATCTCCTCATCGCGGAAGCCCCCTCGTTCCGCTAGCACAGGGAGGGGGAGCTCCTTCGCCTCCAGCAGGACGTTCAGGGCCCGTCTCTCCGGGAGCTCTCGCTCGGCCCAAGAGGAATCCAAGAGGCTGTAGAGCCGGACGAGGCGCTCTCGAATCTTGACGAGACGCTGCGATCGAAGCCGGGAAGCTGAGTTCATGACTTGGACCTCCTCCCGGAAGGAGCCGATTTCGACGAGCGACTCGGGGGTGACCCCATCTTGGCGGCCCAGCGCGAGGAGGAGGGAGCGCTCCCCAGGGCTCAGCTTGGCCGCCAGGTCCTCAAGGGTCACGGTCCCCGGGAACGGACGCCCCGCTCATAGGCTTTTCCGGCGGATGGAGTCCCGCAGCACCCCGCACCATGGCCGTCCTCAGCCTGCGCCCTATTCTCCACGTGGATAACAGGGGGGCATCCTATAAGTCCTGATGTCATACGATTCTTCAGGGCTAATGGT
>CAYGBN010000088.1:1815-2239 GCA_964348155.1 uncultured Methanomassiliicoccales archaeon | reverse complement strand
GATGGGGAATGGTCCGCCCGTACGCGTCCTTGTTCCGCCAACCGATCTGGGTGGAGAGGCCCTTGTCGTGGCTCATGATGGTCGAAGGAGGACCGGCCCGCTCTCGCGCCTCCCGTTGTTCGGAATCGAAGGCTCGCCACTCGGGGCCCTCATCGATGAGTTGTTCGTCGAGGACCAGGCCACAATCTTCGCATATCACCTCGGCCCGCTCATAGTCGCGGACGAGGTGTGGGCTATTGCATTCAGGACAGCGAGTGACAATCTCCACTTCCGCCATAAGCCCGCGTTTTTAGGGAACCCACAATATTTAAATATTGGCCGGGCACGTCGGCGCGTCTGGCTGCCATGGAGGAGCACGCCGTGGAGGCCCTGAGGACCGCGGGAAAGGTTGAAAGGGCCCTTCCGTCTGATGCGTTGCATGGCT
>CAYGBN010000088.1:1227-1741 GCA_964348155.1 uncultured Methanomassiliicoccales archaeon | reverse complement strand
ACACCGGGCTGCACGCAACAAGCCTGTGACTTCCGGGATAACTTGGCACGGCTGCGGAACGCCAACACGGAGGTCTTGGGCGTCAGCGACGACGACATCGCCTCCCACGAGAAGTTCCAGGATAAGCATGCGCTCAACTTCCCCCTGCTCGCCGACACGGACCACGCCGTCTCAGAGGCGTACGGGGTGTGGCAGCTGAAGAAGCAGTACGGGCGGGAGTACTGGGGGATCGTCAGGACCACCTTCGTGATCGACAGGGAGGGCATCATTCGGAAGGTCTTCCCCCGGGTCCGGGTGAAGGGACACGTGGACGAGGTCGGCGCCTTCATCGAGGCAGAAATGGCCGCCTCCTAAGGCCTGGTTCTCCGTCCCAGGACCGACCCCACAACGCTTATATACGCGGCTATCCTAGCTTCCAACGCAGTTTTTGGACCCTTTTGGGTGAGGGTACTATGCCGGAAACTAACGCAGAGTTGCAGTCCGGGACGACCACCCTCGGACTCGTTTGTAAGGA
>CAYGBN010000088.1:0-1217 GCA_964348155.1 uncultured Methanomassiliicoccales archaeon | reverse complement strand
GGGGGGGGGCGGGCGTGCCGGCGATGCGTCCGGGGGGCGCGGGGCGAGCGCGGAGTGGCCAAGAGCGGCTAGGTGGAGGGCCGCTGGTTGACCGCCGAATCCCAGCCTCGCTCGAATCGAGAAGTCGACGCTGTCGCCGCAAGCACAACAGAAGTTGGACGAGTTGGTAGCCCTGCTGGCCGCGGAGAAGCGGGCGACAGCGGGCACGTTGATTGCCCACAAGACGACCCGCAAGGTCTTCAAGCTCGACGACAACCTAGCCATTACGACGGCCGGGCTGGTGGGGGATCTTCAATCCCTGACCCGCTACATCACGGCCGAGGTGGAGCTCTATCGCCTAAAGCGGGGGATGCCTATGCCCGTGGAGGCCGCGGCAACCCTTACCGCGAACATCCTCGCGGCGCGCCGCTTCGCCCCCTACCTCGTGCAACTCATCATCGGAGGCGTGGACACCAAGGGGAACCACGTCTACTCCCTGGACCTGGCGGGGGGCTCGCTCCCCGACGACTACGTCACCACCGGATCCGGCTCCCCCTTCGTCTACGGGGTGTTGGAGGACCAGTACAAGGAAGGCATCACCGCCGACGAGGGCACGGATCTCGCCATCCGAGCCATCACCGCCGCCATGAAGCGGGACGCCGCCTCGGGTGACGGCATCAACGTGGTCCGCATCACCGGGGAGGGCTTCGAGGAAATCTCCGACGAGGAGATTGAGAAGCGCGCGAAAAAGATGAACCTCACGTGAACATCCTTCACACACCTGGGTGCATAAGCCCATGTCGCTGGACGCAACCCTCGGCGAAGCCGAGACCATCGTACGAAAGATCGTCCCCGAAGGCGTCGAACTGACGAACGTGGACCTCGAAGGTCCCGTGGTCGTCATCTACACCCGCAACATGGACGTCTTCGCGGACAATCAGGATCTAGTCCGTCAGCTAGCCCAAGGGCTGCGATTGAGGCCCTCTCCCCCGGCCTGGTCATCGGTCGCCAGTGGACAGTGATGAACGAGGTCAAGAAGCGCATCGGGTGGGTCCCCAAGGTGGTCCGGGCACCCCCCATCCCCTCAAAGACCGTCGACGAGATCCGCAAGTACCTCCGGTCCGTCCACGACGAGCGGCTGGACTTCCTGCGCCGCCAGGGGCGACGCATCTCCCGCGAGATGGCCCCGGGGGAGCAGTACGTCCGCGTCACGAGCCTGGGCGGTTTCCGCCAGGTGG
>CAYGBN010000087.1:1793-2248 GCA_964348155.1 uncultured Methanomassiliicoccales archaeon | reverse complement strand
GGCGAGGCAACCGTCACCGTCCAGATCACGGCCGCAGAGGACGCGACCGTGGGCAGCGGCACGCTGACGGTGGTTGCGCGTTCCCAGGCGGACCCCGCTGTATCTGCCACGGAAGTCGTAGGCGTGGACATCGTCCAGTTCCGGGGCCTCTCCCTCGGGCTGGCGGAAGACCCGCCCGTTTTGACCGCGCCGGTTCTCGAATACGAGATCGATGTGCGGAACGATGGGAACGGCCCGGACACGTACGATTTGGTCCTCACCAACCCCCAGGCTCTCGCAGCCCAGGGGTGGAAGGCGGAGCTGGTCCCGGGAAAGACGAACGCCTGGATGAAGCAGGAATCGAAGCCGAACTCGTCGATGAACGGCTGGTCGTTGAACCCGTTCGCGTTGGTCTCGACGTCGTGATCGGGGTTGCCGAGATCGCCGTTGACCTCGATGGCCTCGAAGTTGGCGCT
>CAYGBN010000087.1:0-1783 GCA_964348155.1 uncultured Methanomassiliicoccales archaeon | reverse complement strand
GGGGACCAGGCATCCCCGGACGCCATCACAAACATCTCCGTCCAACCGGGAGCCTCGCGGTCCGTGACGCTTCGACTCAACGCAACGGGTCGCGTCAGCACGAGCACGGCCTCTTTTGTCGCGTTCTCTCAGGAGGCTCGGGAGGTGGAATCCCCCCTCGATCTCGCCATCGGCTTCCCCACCCTGGAGATTCCTCGAACCCAGCTCACCATCGAGGGGAAGAACACCCGGTTGGGTGTGCCGGAGTTCCCCCTCTTGCTCTACGGGATCCTTGCCGCGGCGGCGGTGGGCCTGGTGGTCCTCTTCCTCACCTATGGGCGCAGGAGGCGCCGACGATGAAAGCGCGGTTCCTCCTTCTCTTGGCCCTCCCACTGCTCTTGACCCTCTCCCTGCCCCCCGTCCAGGGTCAGGGCGGTGTGGCCGTGTTCATAACGGCCCCCGACAACGTGGCCCTGGGAGAGACCTTCGAGGTGAACGTGACCGTCACGGGGGGCCCGGCGGAAGACGACGGATCCTACATCATGTCTGCCTTTCTGCGGGGGCCGGACCTGACCGGGGCAGAGCCCTTGGAGGATAGCCCGATCAGCCGGGTCGACCCGAACGGGACCTTCGTCTTCAACGTCACTATGCCCACCGTTGACCAGACCGTGGAGCTCATCGTCGAAGGGAACTCCACCAAAGGGGAGGAGTTCAGCGTGGGAACCGCCAGCAAGCAGATTCGAGTGTGGGTACCCCTCGTGGTTTCCGCCCAGGTGCGGAACACGGGAGGCATCGAGGTGCAGGCCGTCCCGGCCTTCCTCTTCATCAACGTGGCGGAGACGGAGATCGACAGTCTGGCGCCGGGAGAGAGCCGGACGGTCAGCTTCACCTACCTACCCGTCGACTTGGGCGTGGGGACTCACACCCTGGAGGTTCGCGTGGACCTCAACAAGGACGGAATCATCGATCCGGCCATCGGGGAAGTCGCCCTCCAAGACGTGTTTACCATCGAGGCCGAGCCGATCAATCCCCTCTTCATCATCCTGGCTGGCATCGCGGCCTTCGTCTTCGCCCTTTTCGTGGGGGCCTACATCCGAAGGCGCCGCCGGGGCGGTTAGTCGCCCTCCCCGAACCGCCCCTCCAGCTTCCGCTCGAGTTCCCGCGTTCGGACGGCCACGGCGACCTCGCCGCGCGTCTTCTCCACGAGGCTCCGGGCGATGTCCTGCTTGCGCTTGACCGCCGCCACGGCCCGGGGGTAGTCGAAGCGCATCAGGCCCTCGTACAGGAACTCCATGGCCTCCAGGGCCTCCTGACCCGCCTCAACGTCCCCTTTCCCCAGACGTTCCAGTGCGTGTCGGCGCAGTTCGCCCACCACGTCCCCCAGGCCGAGTAGGTAGGCCCGGTCCGTCACCCCCAGCTCTTCGGGTCGGGGGAGAGGGGCGTCCCGGAGGAGGCTGTAGGCCACCGCCGCCTCCGTCATGTCCTGGTGGGCGTTCTCCACGAACCCCGAGAAATAGAGGTCCGGATGCTCCTTGAGGAGGCTGCTCAACTTCCCTGCCTCCTCCCGCGCCTCGTCCAGGTAGGGTGCGACCTCCTTCTCGCGGTGTAGCGACCCGACGGCACTCACCGAGAGGCGAGCCACCGCCCGACTGGACTTGAGGGCTAGCTCTCTGACCGCATCCTTCTCCTCCAGGTCCCGTTCCATGTCCGTCAGGATCTCCTCCAACTCCCGTCGCCTCGTCGGTCCCAGGATGGCCATCGTCACGCCTCCCTCGTCCGTCTCATGTTCCGCACCTTCGCTGCA
>CAYGBN010000086.1:0-2466 GCA_964348155.1 uncultured Methanomassiliicoccales archaeon | reverse complement strand
CGAGTGGGCTCGCTTCCACGCCTACCGCCGCAAGCGGCACCAGGAGACGGACCCCGACGACCCGATCCTAGCGGACGCCACGGAGGAGGCCTGGGAGCGGCAGCCCGACCTCGACTGGAAGGAGCTCCAGTTTGCCGTGTTCGACGCCAACGAGCCGGAGGGCTGCATCGGATGGCAGAGCCTGGAGATGCACCGGCCCGAGCGGCCTGGCTACGAGGAGAACAAGCACATCCTCTGGGTCTGGGCCTCGCTCCTGCCTCCCTATCGAAGGCGGGGAATCGGCCATGCCCTCCTGCGACGCGCCGCTCGCTTCGCACGGCAGGAGAGGAAGTCCGTCGTGATCTCCTACTCCGAGGAGCCGGATGGCATGGCCTTCCTGCGGGGAATTGGTGCCCAAGAGGCGCAGCCGACGCGACAGAGCCGACTTCGGTTGGACAAGGTGGACTGGGAGATGGTGGAGGAGTGGCTGGCCGAAGGTCCCCAACGCTCCCCCCAGTCCACGCTCCGTTGGTTCGTGAACCGCATCGACGACGACGCCATCGAGGAGTTCTGTGTGGCGCTCACGGAGGTCTGGAACATGATGCCTCGTGACGACCTCGAAATAGGGGATGAAGTGTTCGTGCCGGAGCGCATTCGGAGACACGAGACGTCCATCGCCAAGGGAGGCGGGACCAAGCTCACGGCGGTCACCCAGGAGGGGAACGGCAGGATCTCCGGACTCACAGAGATGGGGTACTTCCCCGAACAGGATTGGCTCATCCATCAGTGGATGACCGGAGTCCGACTGCCGTATCGTGGACGCGGGCTGGGGAAGTGGCTCAAGGCCGCCATGCTCCTTCGGGTCCGGGAGCAGCTCCCGCAGGTCCAAGTCGTCCGAACGGGCAACGCCTCCTCCAACGCGCCGATGCTCTCCATCAACACGCGGCTGGGCTTCCAGCTCTACCGGGAGGGCATGCAGTTCCAGATCGGCCTGGACGACCTGGAAGCGAACCTGGCACGCCGGAAGGCGGGCGAGGAGGCCGTGCGCATCGTGGAGGACGGACTCGCCGGGATTTGAACCCGGGATCGCCGGCTTAGAAGGCCGGCGCCCTATCCAGGCTAGGCTACGAGTCCAGGTCGCGCTAGCCGGAGGACGCTATAAAACGTTGATGTCGGGGGTCACTCGGGCTCCAAGAGGCGCTCCAGCGGCCGGAAGAACGCCGGGGCGACCCGCTCGGCCCGCAGCTCTCCCGCCTCGTCGACGTAGGAGAGGACCAGCTCCTCGCCCTCTCGCGTCACGCCCACGAGGTTGAATCGCCTCGTGTCGGCGTTGCAGAGGATGTTGCGGCCGGGTCCGTCGGCCCATGCGAGAAGCTTCCGGGCCCACCTCGCCGGGAAGCGGATGGAGAGGTCCGCCCCCTCCAGGGCGACAACGTCCTCGTCCCGCGCGACGTGCGTCACCCGCTGCCCTGGAAGACGTCCCGCCTCGCCCAGCTCCAGGCGTGCCACGTCTGCCCCCGTAGATATATGCAAAACCCTTCCCAAAGTATAAAAGAGGTGAGGCCCTCATTTTGAGCTGGCCGTCGAGAGTCCATTTGTGCCCTCTGGAGGTTTCGTGATGCCCAACGGAGATGTCGCAATACGCATCGGGGGGGCCGCCGGAGACGGCGTGGCGTCCACGGGGGAGGCCTACGCCCTTACGTGCGCCCGCCACGGCTTGAACGTCACCACGTACCAGAGCTACCAGTCCGTCATCCGTGGCGGGCACATCTGGTTCCAGATCCGGGCCGCCAACGAGAAGCGCTACTCCCCGGGAGACGCCTTCCACCTCCTCATGGCGCTGGACCAGGCTACGCTGGACATTCACGTCCCCCAGCTCGCCGCCCCGGGGGCCGTCCTGCTTGACCCCGATCGCCACGAGTTGAAGGAGGAGGCCCTTCCGCCCGGCGTCAAGGCCTTCCCCGTGCCCACCCAAGAGATCTCCATGGACATCATGGGGAAGCCCCTCATGCAGAACGTGGCGGGCCTCGGGGCCGCCATGTATCTCTTGAAGCTGGACTTGGACGTCCTGGGGAGCGCCCTGGAGAAGATGTTCGCCAGGAAGGACCAGAAGATCATCGACATGAACAAGGAGGCGGCCAAGCGGGGATACGAGCACGTGAAGAAGGAGGCCGACGCCTTCGACTTCGGCCTGGCGCCGACCATGGAGCCCCGCCCCATCCTGTCGGGGAACCAGGCCGTCTGCCTGGGCTCCCTGGCGGGGGGCGTGAAGCTTCTGGCGCAGTACCCCATGACCCCGGCCTCCTCCGTCATGCACTGGATGGCTGCCCACGCCGCCGATTACGGGGTGGTGGTGAAGCAGACGGAGGACGAGCTAGCCGCCATGAACCTTGTCGTGGGAGCCAGCTTCGCCGGAGTGCGGGCCATGACCGCCACCTCCGGCGGGGGGTACAGCCTCATGGTGGAGGCCACGGGCCTGGCGGGGAT
>CAYGBN010000085.1:1091-2823 GCA_964348155.1 uncultured Methanomassiliicoccales archaeon | reverse complement strand
TCGACACCCGATGCAGCGATCGCAGTCGGTCGCCACGAGGCCATCGGTTCGCTTGTAGCGCGCACCGACAGGACAGACCTTCACGCAGGGCGCGTTGTCGCAGTGCATGCAGGGTCGTGGCAGATACCAGATCCGGGTGTCGGGATACGCGCCTTCCTCAAACCGGAAGACGTACATCCAGAAGAAGCACTCCTGGGTGTTGTTCTCCACCTTGCAGGCCACCATACACGCGCGGCAGCCAGTGCACCGGTCGAGTTCAACGGCCATCCCGTACCGCGGCATCACCCCTCACCTCCTGCGCCGTGAACCCGCACCTTCACGTGGAAGGCCTGGTCCGCCGTGTTCGTCCAGTAGCCCTCCCCCGTGTAGAAGATCTCATTCGGTGTCGGCCCCTGTTCCTTGTTCCACGGGTGCGTCCAGAGACCGAAGTGATGGGGCATCCCCACGGTGTCCGGTCGGATCCCCTCGGTGAAGCTCACCTTTGCCTGCAGTTCCCGGGTCTCCCCGGTCACCGCGTTGTGCGATTCCACCACGACCTCGTCGCCTTCCGCAATGCCAAGCGACTCCGCCATGGCGGGGTTCATGTCCAGACGCTGCCCCGGCGCCAGCTCGGCCAGGAGGGGGATGAAACTCGTGCGGGACTGCTTGTGCTCGATCATGTGGTAGCTGATCAAGTACAGATCGTAGTCAGCGGGGGAGCCCTCCATGGTCAGGCCCCGCCAGGTGGGGAAAGGCGTGTAGTCCTGCCAGTAGACCGCCTCCGCCCCCTTGGCCTGCATCTCCTGTTGGTAGCGGAGGAGGCTCTCGCCGTAGAGGCGGTGGACGACACCACCAAAAGGCGGATCGGTGGCGTAGCCGTACCGCTTCGTGGCCGTCAACGGCCCACTGACTAGGACCCCGTGCTCCTCGAAGTAGGCGACGCCCCCTTCGATACCCTTGGATTGCGCCCAGCGGTCGAAAATCTCCCGCACACCGGGCTTCTGGTCCAGGGGAAGGGCGCTCGGCTCCTCCAACTTCAAGGCCTTGTTCACTTGGTCAAGGTAGCCGTCCTCCCCGTAGAGGGTCCCCATCTCCTCGCAGAGGTCCAGGTAGATATCGATCTCCCCCTTGGACTGGAATAGAGGGTCCATGGGGGGCAGGCGAAGTGTTTTGGCGTCGATGTACTGGTCTGACACAGAGAGCGGGCCCTCGTACTTCTCGATGGTCGCCGCCGGCAGAACGACGTCGGCGAAGTAGTCCGCCGTCTCCGACAGCCACGGGCTGATCACGGCGACGAACGTGAACTGCTTGTAGGAGTCGATGAAGTCCTTCTGCGAGAGGAAGGAGGTCAACGGGTTGACCATGTGGAGGATCGCCACCTCGGGGAGCGCCTCCACCCCGTACTTCTCGGGGTCCAGCATCACCTTGGCGGTGACCCCCGGCAGCACGGTGTTTATCGGGAAGAACTTGCTGTTCTTCAGGTAGAAGTTGTACGGCGGATCCCCAATCGTCACCTCGTCCAGACCTTTGTACCCCTTGTGGATCTTCCAGCTGAAGTCCACGAGGGATCCGCCGACCGCGCCGACGGCCCCGAGCAGCATGAGAAGCATAATCAGGGCTCTGGTGACCTGAAATCCCAGCTCCTGTTGGACCATGTGGTAGGCCATGATCCCCACGGGTCTGTACGGGATCTCCACGTCATCGACCACGGTCGTGCTGCCGATCATGGCGTTCTCTCCGAGTTCAAGGCCCA
>CAYGBN010000085.1:0-1081 GCA_964348155.1 uncultured Methanomassiliicoccales archaeon | reverse complement strand
GGATTTGCATACAGCTGAAGAAATTGCTTCTCTGTACGGAATGTCCACGCCGTCCATGTTGATCGTGCTCCCGATGAGAGCGTTCGCCCCGAGTTCCAGTCCAACCTCCAGAATCTTCTCAGCGGAGAGCCCACAGACCTCCGCCGCCCAGACCGGGGTGTACCCGGCCACGTGCTCCTTGAAGCGCTGGAAGGCGGGCTTCACCGTCTCCCCCTCCACGACGAACTCCCCCTCCAGGGCGGGCACCGCCGTGGGGTCGTCGGCGTCCTTCGGCCCCCCGGTGACCGTGTCCCAGACCTGCTCCTGGTCAGCCACCCGGTAGAAGAAGCCGTCCTCCTGCACGAGGAAGGGGGCGTTCGTGTACCGCGTCAGGTACGCCGTGTCCACGTACCCGTTCTCGAGGAGGACGTTGCACAGGGCCAAGGCCAGGGCGAGGTCCGTCCCCGGCCGGATCGGGAGCCAGGTATCCGCGAAAGGACCCGCACTGTGGAGATCCCGATGGACATCGTCGCATTAGAACCCGCGTTCCCGTGCCTCCATGAGCTGCTGGGGCCAGGTAAGCCAGCAGAACTTGTTGCCTCCACCACCCGTGATGTTCCACCCCCAGGAGAGGAGGTACCGGGTGTGGCGGAAGTCGGGATGCAGCACGCCGTGGAGGCCGATGGTGTACTCGGCGGCACGGTACCCGGCATCGGAGCAGTAGCCGCCGTGCCCCATCTTCGTCGACCCGATGGCCTTGACGAAGGCGTCGTCGTAGAAGCTCTTCGCCTTGCTGCGGCCCTTCTGCCACAGAACCAGCTTGGGATCGCGCTCCCGCGCCTCGTTGATCGCGGCGGCGGTGAGGGACAGCGCCTCCTCCCAGCTCGCTTCCCGCCACTCCCCGGTGACGCCCTTGGCATTGGTCCGCACCAGCGGCGTCTTGACGCGGTTCGGGTCGTAGATGGACACGATCTGGGCCTGGCCCTTGGGGCACAGCGTGCCGACGTTGCGCGGGTTGCCGGGGTGCCCTTCGAACTTGATGACGCGGCCGTCGACGCGGCGCGCCAGCATCCCGCAGTCCTGCTTGCCGATCCAGCACGTG
>CAYGBN010000084.1:0-2922 GCA_964348155.1 uncultured Methanomassiliicoccales archaeon | reverse complement strand
GCAGGCCAGCTCCGTCCGGGCCAGCATTCGGGTGGGGTGGACGCCCAGCTGTTCCGCCACCATGGGGGCCACGTAGCTCTGAAAGGCGAGGCGCTCCGCCAGGGCGTTGCCCACGAAGAGGCTGTCCACCTCCCGGCGTCGCCCGTTTCCCACGTCGTCGAAGAGGGCCTTGCCCGCCTCCTGGGCCATCTCCTTCAGGGTGGCCTTGCGGACCCCCCACCTGGCCAATCCCGTGCCTACTACGGCCACCTCGCGCATGTCATCTGGACGTAGGAAGGGCGGTTACTTAACCCCTTGGCGCCCACCTCTGGAGCCTCCGCGTCTGAGTTCTTTTTTTGATACTTGTGTGATTTCCCTTAAATATGCCGGATCCGACCTCGGGCCCATGAGGCCAGCCGTCCTCCCCCTTGTGCTGGCTGCTGCGATCGCTCTCTTCTTGGTCCTGCCGGGGACCGCCGTCGCCGCGACTCCCTCCGGCATGCCGCCTCCGCCTGTGGACTGGGCAAAGGTGGACGAGCGGCTTCGTGCTCGTCTGGTGGACGGGAGTCCGGACGGACAGGTGGAGTTTCTCCTGCGCCTCTCGGCGGAGGCGGAGCTGGAGGACGTGAAGTTCCAGCGGTCGGAGGTCGTCCAGCGTCTGACAGCGACGGCCGGTGCCTCGCAGCCCCTCCTGCGCAGCCACCTGGAGGCTCAGGGCTTCACCGTGAAGCGAAGCTTCTGGATCGTGAACTATCTCTTGGTGGAGGGGCCGACGGATCGTCTGGGGGCCCTCACAGCGCTCCCCCAGGTGACCCGATTGGTGGACAACTTTGAGGTGACCCTGGTGGACGGGACGCCGGCGGACGCGGTGGAGCCCGCCGCCGCCCTCACGTGGGGTCTGGAGAAGGTCCGGGCCGAGGACGTCTGGACCTCCATCGGCATCCGGGGCCAGGGGGTCCGAGTCTGCGTTTCCGACACGGGGGTGGACATGGACCACCCCGACCTGGACGGGCGCATGTGGAGCGACGCTCTCGGCGATCCCTCCTTCCCTGGCGGCTGGATCGAGTTCGACTCCAGCGGAAACCCCGTGGGCGGTTCCACCCCGCACGACACCCACGGCCACGGAACCCACACCTCAGGAACCGTCCTCGGCGGCGAAGACAGCGGTGTGGCCATCGGGATGGCCCCCGACGCCACCTTGATGCACGCGCTCGTGCTGCCGGGGGGCGGAGGCAGCTTCGCCCAGGTCATCGCGGGCATCGAGTGGTGTGTGAGCCCCACGGACGAGAACGGAAGTCCCGCCGGACAGCCGGCCGACGTCCACAGCATGTCGTGGGGAGCCACGGGCTACTACGACGAGGACGTGGAGCCCATCCTGAACAGCTACCTGGCGGGCACGCTGCCGGTGGCCGCGGCGGGGAACAGCGGCGAGGGCAGCTCGGGCAGTCCGGGGAACGTCTACGATGCCCTGGGCATCGGAGCCTCCGACGTGGACGACTACATCGCCTCCTTCAGCAGCGGCGAGGTTATCCAGAAGGACTACTTCTCCGCGCCCCCTGCCCACTGGCCCGAGGAGTGGACCGTCCCCCTCGTCTCTGCCCCCGGCGTCAGCGTCTACTCCGCCCTTCCCGGCGACAGCTACGCCTACTGGGACGGCACCTCCATGGCCACCCCCCACGTGGCCGGCTGCGCGGCTCTCATGGTGTCGGCCAACCCCGGCCTGACGCCCGACGACCTTCGCGATGCGCTGGTCTTCACCTCGAACTGGTACGCCACGTACTACCCCGCCCCTCCAGACACCCGCTACGGATGGGGCGTCATCGACTGCTACGACGCCACGGAGCTCGTGGCCTACAACAGCGGCGTGCAGGGCGTGGTGCGGGACGAAGCTGACGGGGCCCTCTTGCCGGAGGCGCAGGTGAACGTCAGTGGACCCTCCGTCCTGCGCAGCGCCAAGACGGACGCCGCCGGTGCCTTCAAGGTGAACCTCAAGCCCGGGACCTACAACGTGAGCGTCACCCGGTTCGGCTTCGCGACCGAGGCCCTGACGGGCCTGACCATCAGCCAGGACCAGTGGGTCGACCTGGATGTCGCGCTGAGCCCGCTCCCCAGGAGCAACGTCACCGGACTTACGTTCCACAACGCCACGGGGATCCCCGTGCCGGGGGTCACGATCTCCGTGGAGGGCATTCCCGTGGCCCTGACCTCCACCACGGGGTCGGCGGGCACGTACGCCCTGCAGAAGGTGCCCGAGGGGACGTATGCCTTGCGGGCCGCCTCCCCCTACTTCCGGGACGCCGTCGCCACGGGCGTGGTCGTCGTCGCAGGCAGCAACGCCACCGTCGACTTCCCCCTGGACCCCGCCGACCGCGTGGCCGTCATCGGCGACCACAGCGGCAGCCTGACCTCCTTCCTGGAGGAGAGCGGCTACTACGTGGAGGAGGTCTCCTGGTGGCAGGTCACCAACGACGCCTGCCGCTACCGCACCGTGGTGGCGAACCACGAGTACGTGTACAGCACGGACCTCGACGACTTCCTCGCGGCGACGGACGCCGCCGGCACGGGGGTCATCTTCCTGGACACGTGGGAGCATACGTGGTACTACGGTGGCATCTACAACCTGTGGCTCTGGCGCTCCGACCCCGGCAGCCGCTCGTACGGCTACGACGCCTCGTTCGCCTCCCTCCACTACAACGTGACCCAAGCCCACCCCGTCCTGGCGGGCTACAACCCCGGCGACGTGGTGACCTTCGAGAACTCCACCACGTGGCACGACTACGCCTGGTTCGACGCCTACGCGGGGGAGAACGGGACCGTCATCGCCAACGCCGGGAGCGACGGGGACGGGGACTGGGGACCGGGCATCGCCGTCGACAACCGCTCCAACAACCGCCACGTCCTCCTCTCCCTCCACGGGGCCTCCAACTACGTGACGCCCCGGGA
>CAYGBN010000083.1:0-3051 GCA_964348155.1 uncultured Methanomassiliicoccales archaeon | reverse complement strand
ACGTGGTCGTACTTGAAGTCGGCCGAGAGGGACACGCCCTCGTAGAAGCGGGGCTGCGCCTCCTCGCTGTCGACGATGGTGTTGTTGTCGTCCAGGGTCACCCGGTAGAAGGGCACCATGACGCCGACCTCGTCCACCCGGGCGCCCACGTGGAAGATGAAGGAGATCTCCTCGATCACCCCATCCTCCGGGGTGCCGGGCCGCGAGCCGTCGTCAAAGAACCCGGGCTGCTGGTCCCAGATCCGGTCGTAGGTCACGTTCCGCGCGGTCAGGCTGAAGGTCCACGCCTTGGCGCTCCCGTCCTCGACGTCCGAGGTCTCGATGACCTCCGACCGCTCCCAGGCCCGCTCCAAGGACACGGCCTTGTAGATGGGCTCCGTGGCGGTCACGTCGAAATCGAGCATGTCGTCGCTGGTCTTGGCGAAGTCGAAGACCCCGTTGCCGGCGCCGATGCGGCCCTGGCTGCTGGGGAACCCGGTGTCGTTGAACTCCACCAGGAGACCCAGGCCCTGGGCGTATACCCGCAGGACGGGGATGGGCACGATGCCCATGATCCCTCCGTTCTCGTCCCGGATCTCCGCGCCGCCCAGATAGGCGACGTAGGCGGAAACCAGGATGACGGCGTTGGGGTCCTCCTCCGTGCCGTAGACGACGCCGAAGAAGGCCAACGTGTCGTTCTGTGTCATGTTCAGGGCGACGAAGTCGCCGCCGCCGAACTCGTCGGTGCTGCCGAGCTCCAACCGCACGTGGCGGTCGATGGCATCCTCGCCCGCGACGAGCCCCACTCCCGCCGAGGCGAAGAGGAGGGCCATCAGGGCGAGACTCGCTCCAAAGGTTGTCCACCGCATGGGTGTTTCACCGGCCACGCCTTCCCCTCCGAGGCGTTTATAAGGGGCCGGAGCAACGTTCAGGAGGATTCTTTCCGACCCCTTTAAGTAGCCCGCGTCAGACGTTTCCGCGTGCAGAAGGGCGACGTCCGCGCGGTGGAGAACCCCATCTCCGCCATCTTCGACCTGGCGGAGGAGGTGAACGAGCAGGCCCCGAAGATTCGAAGGCTCATCGGGCTCTCCCGCCTCTTCATCGGGATCTGGCTCTTCGCCACCTTCCTCATCCTCATGGTCCTCTCCTTCAGCCCCCTCCTCATGCTTCCCCTCATGGGGCTCCTCTTTGTGAGCGCCGTGTCCATGCGCTGGGCCCAGGGCACTCCCTCCAAGGCCTTCCTCCTCCTGGTGATCTCCGTCACCGCCCTGTTCATCGGGGCCCTGTCCCAGGGGTACAACTACCTTCTGGGCGCGGCCTTCGCCGCCCTCTTCGTCCTGGGCATCTTCATCCTGAACCTGATGAAGGACGTGCGGACCTTCTTCGGGTACTACGCCCTCCGCCACCGAGCCATCCGGAGCGTGCGGGAGGAGGATCCCGTGGTCTACGTCCCTCAAGGGGAGGACGCCGTGCAGCGCCTCCTCACGTTCCTCTCGGAACGTCATCCGGAGCTGCGGGGCCAGGCCCGGCAGGGCTTTGTCCAGGCGCCCGCCGTCCTGCGGGGACGCTCGGGCCTCCTCTTCAACTTCGACGCCTTCATCCGGGGGAAGCCCTCCGCCCTCTGGCGACCCCTGGGCCTGGGGGAGACGGGCTACGCCCTCTTCGTGAAGGTCTTCACGGAGGCGCCCACGGCGAAGGACCTGGAGGCCCTGAAGCGGGCCGTGGAGGACGTCTCCCGGGCGGCGAAGGTCCCGCCCACCCGCGTCATCGCCCTCTGGACCCCCAAGGGGGACGAGGCCCTGAGCGACGAGGCGTACGACTTTCTCACGACGGAGGTCGTGACGTTCCGGCACAGCGGTCAGGAGTTCCGCTGCTCCCTGGAGCTCGTCATGGAGGCCCCCGACGGGACGTACGACTTCATCCCCCATGTGACGGAGGCCCTGTACGCCTAGGTGGAGGAGGGCCCGAGTCCGATAGTGCCTTTTTTATCCTCCCCCCCTTTTCACCCGGCGGGGAGAGTCCACGGGTCTACTTTCGGAGGAAGAGGTACAGGCGCGTCTCGCCACTCTCGGGGAGGGTTGGAAGCGCGAGGGGAACGCCATCACGCGGACCTACGAGTTCTCTTCCTTCGAGAAGGCCATTGCCTTCATCGACGGGGTGGCCTCGCTGGCGGCCGACGCCGGCCACCATCCCGACATCTTCAACAGCTGGAGAACCGTCACCCTTAGCCTAACGACCCACGACGACGGAGGTCTCACCGACCGCGACTTCGCCCTGGCCGAGCGGATTGACGCCTTGACCGCCGAGTGAGGGAGGCTTCGACTCACGGGGACCTGTCAACGCCCCCGGATTGTCGGACCGCCAAAACCAGCCTTATAACCAGAACCATCATTAGGGCGTGGAACGGGAAGCGGCCGAACCCCGACGGCCCCGAGCCGTCGGCTTTGAGGTCGTCGGCATCATCGTCACCGCCCTCATTCTCCTGGAGGTCGCCTACGACACCATCCCCCTCCTCGATCTTGCGGCGTCCCTGGAGGAGCTCGCGCCCGAAACCGCCCGCTTCACCGTGGCGCTCCTGATCCTCCTCCTCGTCTGGTTTGTGCTTCGGATGGCGGGTCGCCTCTTCGAGAACGTAACCCTCGTCAGTTTCGGGACCCACGCCCAGGCCCGGTCGGCGTGGCGCCTCATTTCGTATTTGACCTGGGCCATCGTCCTCGTCGCCTTTGGGTTGATCTTGCTGCGGGACATTGCGGCCACGGTCCTAGGCGCCGCGGTCTTCGCGGCGGCCCTGGCCTTCGTTCTCCAGCGACCCCTGCTGAACGTGGTGGCATGGGTCGTCATCTCATACCAACGGATGTACCGCATCGGGGACCGCATCGCCCTCGGGACCACGCGAGGCTACGTGATCGACATCCGGGTGAGCCACACAATCGTGCGGGAGTTTGGGGAGTGGATGCAGGGGGACACCTTCACGGGCCGCATTGTGTCGATTCCAAACAGCCTCATCTTTGACCAGCCCGTAATGAACTACACCAAGGACATCCCGTACGTCTGGGACGAGGTGGAGACCCT
>CAYGBN010000082.1:0-3291 GCA_964348155.1 uncultured Methanomassiliicoccales archaeon | reverse complement strand
AAGAGATGTGGCGGGGGACGACCTGAGCAACGCCACCGTCACCGTGGGCCTGGGAAGCTCCGTCCTGACCATGGGGGCCACGGGATCCCAGGGCGATTTGGCCTTCGACTCCCCCGCGGGATCCCACGGCCAGT
Organism: uncultured Methanomassiliicoccales archaeon; assembly: GCA_964348155.1. Lineage (GTDB taxonomy): Archaea > Thermoplasmatota > Thermoplasmata > RBG-16-68-12 > JAJISG01 > JAJISG01. Next base: position 3,157 of record CAYGBN010000082.1, on the reverse strand, counting down.
ACTGGGTGGTCCTCCAAGCGGAGGACGTGGGAGGGCCAGGGGACCACTACTTCCTGGCGCAGGAGGTCTTCATCGAGGACGACACCGTGGTCTCCTTCGCACCCACGGCAAACGACACCGCCCTTTTGGAGCTGGAGATGGAGGAGGTGGCCGCCGGGCAGGCGGGGTCCGCGTACCTGCGACACACGAGCATGCCAACGTCCTACGTCGGCGCCTACGGCTTTCACGAGGGCGGCGTTCGTGTGAACCGGGCGAGTTACAGCCTTCGTGCCCAGGCGACGGTGCACACCCTCCAGAGCACTTGGGCCTTCGACACGACGGACAGCGTGGTCGACCTGACCGCGGCCCCAGGAGGCGTCTTCCGCTGGGGCGGCGCCCTGGAGACGGGGGCCACGTGGACGCAGATGGGGGCCTCCGTCGCAGTGGAGTGGAGTATCACCGACGGCTACGGCAACGAACTGGAGAGCATCACGCAGACCCGGTTCGGGACCTTGGAGGCGGGGGAGACCACGGTCCACGAGCCCTTCCTGAGCCTCTGGAGCGAGCAGGGCGCCCTCCTGGCCTCCGGCTACGTGGCGTGGGACCAGCGACCGGCCAATGCCACCGTTCCCGACGACGAGGATGTGGTCTACGTGCAGGTCGACGTCGACACAGGGTTGTATCCCCTGGCAAACACCTTCACCCTGGAGGTCCACGTGCGGGACGGCGAGGGGGAGCTGGCCTCTGTGGACGCTACGGCCGACACCCAGGTGAAGGTCACGGGCAGTGCTCTCCTGGCGGGGACGCCGGTCCCCGTGAGCGCGTGGGTGAGCGGACAGCCCGTGGTCGTCGAGTCCAACGGGAGCTTCGCCCAGACGGTGAATGTGACCAACGGGCTCAACACCCTGAACGTCACGGCGCGGGACGTCGCCGGGAACGTCGAGGAGGTTGTGTACGTCCTCGTCTCCAAGCCCGACATCGCCCTGCGAGTGAACCCCTTGCCCACCCTGGTGAACGTCTCCACGCTGGAGGTGGAAGGAATGGTCGAGGCGGACGCGGTGCTGACGGTCAACGGAGCGGGGGTGCAGCCCGACCCGGAGGGCTTCTTCGCTGTGACCTTGGAACTGGCGGAGGGCCCCAACGACATCGTCGTGGCGGCGGTCGACTACCTGGACAACCGGAAGGAGATCGCCCATCAGGTCGTGCTGGACACCGTTCCACCGGAGGTGCTCGTGCAGGCACCCAACGCCGGCGAGCGAACCTATGACACCCACGTCACCCTCGTGGGGCGGACGGAGCCCACGGCAACCCTCCGCATCAACGACGAGGTTGTGGCCTTGGACGGCGGGGACTTCGTCCACGAAGCCCCCCTGCAGACCGGGACCAACACCTTCTTCTTCGAGGTGGCGGATGAGGCGGGGAACGTCCGGAGGACGAGCCTCACGGTTTACCGGGAGGCATTCACCCTGGGTGCCCCTGCCAGCCTCTTCGCCTACATCATCCCGGCGGTGGCCGGGGCGGCGGTCGGGGGAACGTACCTCTGGATGCGGCGGGCCATGATGAAGGGCAAGGGAGGGCCCGTCGAGGTCCCCGAGGCCGGGGGAGCACCCGAGGAGGAGGTGCCAATGGAGGAGATCGTGGAGGTCGAAAGATAGGGCTATACGCCCGCCCTGCCTCCGCGGCCCCATGATTACCTTCGGTGTCCAGATCGAGCCGCAGTTCGGGTACGACTACGCGGAGATTCTGGAAATCGCCAGGGCTTGCGAGGAGCTGGGCTTCACCACCCTCACCGTCAGCGACCACTTGATGCTGAGCGCGGACGCCGTCGGCGTCCCGTGTCTGGAGTGCTGGACCGTCCTGGCAGCCCTCGCCGTCAACACGTCGACGGTCCGCATCGGGCCCCTCGTGTCCTGCGCCTCCTACCGGGAGCCGAGCCTGCTGGCCAAGGTGGCGGCCTCGGTGGACGTCCAGTCCGGGGGCCGACTGGAGTTCGGCCTGGGCGCCGGGTGGAAGGAATTGGAGTACGGGGCGTACGGGTACCGTTTCCCCCCGCCCGGGGAGCGGGTCGACCGGCTGGAGGAGAGCCTGGAGATCGTTCAGCGCATGTGGAGGGAGGACGTCGCAACGTACGAAGGGCGGTACTATGCCATTCGTGATGCGCTGTGCGAGCCCAAGCCCGTCCAGGAGGGGGGCCCGCCCGTTTGGGTCGGGGGTTATGGGGGCCGGCTCCTGCGGGTCGTCGCCCGGCTGGCCGACGGCATCAACATGGCGCGGTCGCCCTCCCCCGAGGAGTACGCCGAGCGTCTTGAGGTTCTGGAGAAGGCCTGTAGGGAGGTCGGCCGGGACCCGGACGAAGTCCGCAAATCCCACTTCTTCTTCCCCGTTGTAGCGGAGGCCGCCAACGAGGAGGAGGTCGTCCGGGACTTCGCCCGGGCCCTTCGGACGACCGAGGAGCGCATTCGAGGCATCGGCGAACGTGGCTACCTCGGCGAGGCGGCCGGGCTCGTGGACTACCTGCAGCCGTACGTGGACCTGGGGGTCTCCCACTTCATCCTGGCATTGCCCAAGGGGTGGGAACTCCCCGCCATGCGGGGGATTCACGACGACGTGATGGGGAACCTGTGAGTCGGACTACTGGCCCTTGAAGGCCGGCTTCCGCTTTTCCACGAAGGCCGTGAGCCCCTCCTTGGCGTCCTCCGTGACGAAGAGGCGGTTCTGCAGCTCCCGCTCCAGAGCCAGCCCCTGCTTTAGCGGCACCTCCAGCCCCTCCGTGACGGACCGCTTGATGAGGCCCACGGCCCGAGAGGGGCCATCCGCCAGCGCGCGAGCGTACGCCATCGTCTCGTCCCACAGCTCCTTGGGATCGTGAACGTAGTTCACCAGCCCGATGTCAAGGGCCTCCTCGGGGGAGAGGAGCTTTCCCGTGACCATCATGTCCAGGGCCCGGGCCTTCCCCACGAGGCGGGGGAGCCGCTGCGTTCCGCCCGTCCCAGGAAGCACGCCCAGGGTGACCTCCGGCAGGCCGATCTGCCCGCTGTCCCGCCCCATGACGCGGATGTCCGTGGCCAGGGCGATCTCCAGCCCTCCGCCCACGCAGTGGCCGTTGATGGCGGCGATCCAGATCTTGGGCGTGTTCTCCATCTTCACCAGGGTCTCCTGGCAGTGGAGGCAGAACATG
>CAYGBN010000081.1:0-3441 GCA_964348155.1 uncultured Methanomassiliicoccales archaeon | reverse complement strand
GCGGGGGCGTCGTTGATGCCGTCCCCCACCATCCCCACGACGTGGCCCTTCGCCTGGAGCTCCTTCACGCGGGCCGCCTTGTCCCCTGGGAGGACCTCCGCTTGGATGTCGTCGATGCCCAGGTGGGCCGCGATGGCCCGGGCCGTCCGCTCGTTATCCCCCGTCAGCATCACGGGGCGGATGCCCAGCCGCCTCAGGGCGTCCACCGCCGTCCGCGCGTGCTCCTTCACCGTGTCGGCTACGGCCAGAACGGCCGTCAGGGACCCGTCCACCGCCAGAAGCACGGCCGTCTTCCCCTGGCCCTCCAGCGGCTGCACCACCTCCTCCGCCACGGCCAGGTCCACGCCCATGTCCGCCATGAGCTTCCGGTTCCCCAGGAGCACCGCCCGCCCGTCGACGCGGGCACGGACCCCGTGGCCCGCCACCGCCTCGAAGTCCTCCGGGTCCGGGACCTCCACGCCGGCCCTCTCGGCGCGCCGCACGATGGCCTCCGCCAGGGGGTGCTCGGAGCCCTTCTCCGCCCCGGCGGCCAAGCGGATTGCCTCCTTCGCGTCCAGCGTACCCAGGGTCCGCTCATCTGTGACCTCGGGCCGCCCCCGCGTCAGGGTCCCCGTCTTGTCAAAGACCACCACGTCCAGGGTGCGGGCCTTCTCCAGGTGCTCCGCCCCCTTGATGAGGAGGCCGTTCTCCGCGCCCTTCCCCGTGCCCACCATGATGGCGGCGGGAGTGGCGATGCCCAGGGCGCACGGACACGCGATGATGAGGACGGCCACGAAGATGACGAGGCTGAAGGTGAAGGGCGTGAGCTGGATCGGAGGCTGCCAGAGACCGGTTCCCACGAAGAACCAGAACAGGGAGGCCACCACGGCGATGCCCACGACGGCCGGGACGAAGTAGGAGGCCACCACGTCCGCCAGCCGCTGGATGGGCGCCTGGGACTCCTGGGCCTCCTCCACCAGGGCGATGATCTGCGAAAGGGCGGTGTCCTTCCCCACCTTCATGGCCCGGAAGCGCAGCAGGCCGCTCTTGTTCATGGTGGCCCCGACGACCTCGTCGTCGGGCTCCTTGTTCACGGGCATGGACTCCCCCGTCAGCATGGACTCGTCCACGGACGAGCGGCCCTCCAAAACCACGCCGTCCACGGGGATCCGCTCCCCCGGCCGAACCACCACCACGTCCCCCACCGCCACCTCCTCGAGGGGGACCTCCACCTCCTCCCCGTCTCGGAGGACGGTGGCCGTCCGCGGGGCCAGGTCCATGAGCCGGCGGATGGCCTCCGAGGCCCGGCCCTTGGCCGTCTCCTCGAAGTACTTCCCCAGGAGGATGAGGGCGATGATGACGGCCGCCGTGTCGAAGAAGACCTCGTGGGTGGCGAAGAGGCTCGGCAGGAAGGTGACCACGGTGCTGTAGCCCCAGGCGGCGCTGGTGCCAATGGCGATGAGGAGGTCCATGTTGGCCGTGCGGTGGCGGAAGCTGTCCAAGGCCCCACGGTAGTATCGCCAGCCGGCGTAGAACTGGACGGGGGTGGCCAGGCCGAGGAGGACGAAGTTGCGCAGGGAGGCCTCCCAGCCGATGATCCCCAGGGGCAGCACACTCAGGACCAGCGTGGGGACGGCCAGGGCGAAGGCGAAGACCACCAGGCGCCGGAGGGCCTGCACCTCCTCCTCCGGCCGCTCGAAGGTGATGAGGCACGTCTCGCTGCAGAAGTAGTACTGTCGCCCGCGGACGGTGGCCGTGAGGCTCGCCCTCGATGGGTCCACGTACATGCCGCACACGGGATCCTTCGCCACGTCGCTTCACCAGGAGGAGGGGCGCCCTCCTTATGCGCCATTCGCTTTACGTTCGTAAACCCCTCAGAGGCCCAGCCAGACCGCGACGGCCAGCAGTAGGAACACCGCGCCCAGGAAGAGGTCCTGCCGCTCCTCCAGCCGGTGGAGGATGCCCCGCCGCGCCAGGGTGGCGTAGCCCCGCCGGCCCAGGGCCACGAGGAGGAGCATCGTCCCCACCGTCAGCCCGGAGAAGAGGAGGGCCAAGGAGAGGCCAAGACCCCATCCCCAGGCGCCGGCCGCCAGGAACAGGGGGAGGATGGCGTAGCAGGGCGGGAAGGCGGCCACGAGGACAAGCATGAGGGTGGCCGCACCGTCGCGCATCGCCTCGGCGTGGGCGTGGCCCCCCCGCATCAGGCCGCGGACTAGGAAGAGGAGGCCCGCCCCCAGGAGCACGAGGGCCGCCACGTTGGTGGTCACCGCGGCGGAGAGAATCTCCACCTCCAGGAGCACGAACAGGATGACGAAGCCCAGGAGCAGGGTGAGGCCCACGTGGCCCAGGGCCGCCAGGAGGGTCACCCGCAGGGCGCGCCCCATGCCCCACCCCTGGGCCTTGCTCACCAGGACATGGGGGAGCCAGTGGTCGGGGCCCAGGGCGTGGAGGACGGTGACGACGCTGCCCGCCGCCAGGAGGGGCACGATGTGGTGAGGCACGCCCCTTTCAGCGGCCGGCGGTAATTAATCCTTGCCGCCGGAGGGCCACCAATTGCCTCCTTGATAATGAGTGGGGAAGTCTTAATAGCCCCGCGGGGAACCCTCCTCCCGGAGTTCATGGCCCCCGCAAAGGCGAAGATGAAGATCTGCCTGGCCGGGGAGGCGGCCGTGGGGAAGACCTCCCTGATCCGGCGCTTCGTGTACGACGAGTTCGACGACAAGTACACCGTCACCCTCGGCGCGAAGGTCTCCAAGAAGACCGTCACGGTGGAGGACCCCTCCAACGGCGGCGAGCTCGAGGTGGACATGTCCATCTGGGACATCATGGGGGAGAAGTTCCTTCGGGAGCTTCTGCGGGAGGCCTACTTCTACGGCGCCCAGGGCATCCTGGCCGTCTGCGACGTGACCCGGGCGGAGACCCTGGTGGACCTGGAGGAGTGGAAGGGCTCCATCCAGAAGGTGGCGGGGGAGGTGCCCATCCTCATCCTAGCCAACAAGGCGGACCTGGCGGGGGAGGCCGTCTTGGACGAGGAGGGGCTGCAGGCGTTCTGCGACAGCTGGGACTGCCCCTACGCCTTCACCAGCGCCAAGACGGGGGAGAACGTAGAGGAGTCGTTCCACGCTCTGGCCACCAAGGTGCTGGAGCACCTGGCATCCCGAAAGGCCGCCTAGCGGGGCGACCGCCGACGTGTTCTCAGTGGGCCTGTCGCACGGCAATGCCCAGGCCCGGGACCGCAAAGCGCCGCTCCACCAGGCGGAGAAAGAGGGTCAGCAGCAGGGAGAGGGCCAGGAAGACGGCGGCCGCCATGAGGAAGGCCTCCAGGGAGACCCCCAACGCCTGGCCGAAGGGTCGCGTCACGCTGATCAGCTCGGGAACCGCCGTCCCCGCCACGAGGAAGGCGATGGAGGTGGCGTCCTTGAACATGATGATGTACTCGTTCGTCAGGGGAGGGGAGATGGT
>CAYGBN010000080.1:0-3716 GCA_964348155.1 uncultured Methanomassiliicoccales archaeon | reverse complement strand
TCTCGCTCTCGGAAGTACGACGCACCATCGCCACGTCCCTCGCCGCGGCCTTCGGATTCGTGATCGCCTTGCTCTGGAAGGAGGCCGTCATGGGCGCCCTCTCCGCGGGCGGCATCACCCTTGGGCCGGAGGAGGGACTCTCGGGACTCGCAATCTTCATCGGCACCGCCGTCGCGCTAACGGTGGTGATGGTCATTCTTATCGTGCTGGTCAGCCGTTGGGGCGCGAAGTAGTCCCCTCGCCGAGCGTCCCGCCCTCCCGAGGCAAGCCTCTCATCTCTTAGCCAGAGAACGCGCGCCGAGGGCGAGGGCGATGCCCACCGTGACGAGGACGCTCTCGCCGATGAGGGGAAACGCTCCCTCCAGCACTTGGGGAACGATGTAGAAGAGGAAGCCGAGTATCCCAAAGCCGATGCTGAGCAGGATCAGCAGGCGCGGGAGGGCGGACTGACCCCGGAGGAGGAGGACGCCCGCGAGGATCGCCACGATGCCGCCGAGGGAGGCGATGCCAATGATGACGAAGAACAGCGTCTCGATGGGGGGCGTGATCTCAATCAGCTCGGCGAGGGTGTCGCGCAGGGCCGCCCATCGCGCGGCCCCCGTGAACTGGCCGGCGAAGAGGAGGATGCCGCCGACGATGGCGAGGACGCCGGCCTCCGTCTTCGCGTCTCCTGCCACGGGGCCGTCGAGAGGAAAGGGAGGCTTTAAGGGTTGCCCTCGGAACCCGTACGTCGGCCCGCGTTCCTCCCAGCCAATACCAGGTCTACGTAGCACCAGGGCTGCCGCTAGGCCCCCGTTTCAGACCGAGACTCTGCCAGCCCTGGCTACGGCAGCTTTCCGAGGATCTTGTCCATCTCATCCGCGGTGTAGGCACGGAAGGTCTCCGTCCGCACATTCCCCTGGGAGCTGACGGCCAAGGCGGCGGCGGTGGCCGTCTCCTCGTCCGGCGCTTCTCCGATGTAGAGGGCGTCGTACCGGCCCATGGTCCAGTAGAACCCGCGGTCCTTGATGCCCATCTTCTCGAACTCTGCCGAGCCTTGGCGATACCGCTTCGTCGTCTCCTTTACGTCCTTGACCCCCTGGCTCGTCCACTTGATGAGCGTGATGAAGGTTGGCATGCTCGTCTCACCTCCTCCCCCGCAGGGGTCCCTGGGTACTTCTCGCGCGCCCCTCCTCGGCGCGGAGGGAGGGGAAGGGGTTCCCCTGACTTAAGGGAGAGCGAGGCCTTCAAGGAGGGACTACGAGAACTCCTCGGGCAGCCCGAGGAAACCCACGTCGCGGAGAACCCGAGGGGCGGTCAGGGTGATCATCTTCCTCGGCTTCCCCGCTTCCTCCAGCTGCAGGGTGTGGGGACCCCCGGTACCTGCCCTCCTTCTGGGCCTCCAGGATCTGCGCCACCCAAGGTGAGGTACCGGGCTGTCTACTCGTCTGGGCGACGTCGTCCTCGTCTTCCGCCCTCCCCCGGAAGATCGACCACCGCGTGGTAGAGGAATAGGGCCCGCGAAAGGGTGCGCTTCCGTACACAGTGCGCTTCGAAGGGAGTGCTACACAGCCGCCGGCAAATTCCCGAAGCCTGACTAGATCCGGCCCTCCACGCGGCCGAGAAAGTCATCGAGGACCTTCCGGTACGCCACCTCTTCCTCGGCGTGGGCCATGTGGGAACTCTCCTCGAAGAGCACCAGCTTGGAGCCAGGAATGCCCCGATGCACCGTCTCGGCGATGGCCGGGGTCGCCTCATCGTACCGACCCGACGTGACAAGCGTCGGGACCTGGATCTTTGCGAGCCGATCCGTGATGTCCCAGTCGCGGAGGGTGCCGACCACGTGGAACTCGCTGGGGCCGTTCATCGTGTGGTACACCTCCGGGTTCTCCTCGAGCTGGGCGAACGTCCGGTTGACGTAGTCGGGCCACGGGTCGATGCGGCAGACGTGGCGACGGTAGAAGACGAGCACGGCCTCCTCGTACGCCGGGTCGTCTGTCGTGTTTGCGTCCTCATGCTTCCGAAGCGTCTCCTGGACGTCCGGCGGGAGGCCCTCCCGAAGCCGGTTCGCCTCGGCGACCCACTGGGATATGCTCGCGGGGGAGCTCGCCACGACGAGGCTCGCGAGGCTCTTCGGCCTCGTCAACGCATACTCCATGGCCAGCATCCCTCCCCACGAGTGGCCCAACAGGTGGAAGCGCTCCAGCCCGAGCGCCTCCGCGACGACGCCCACCTCCTCCACGAACAGGTCGACCGTCCACAGGGAGGGATCATGGGGATGATCGGAGCGTCCGCAGCCGAGCTGATCGTACAGGATCACGCGGCGTCCAGTGGCGGCCATGCCCTCCAGCGGCTCAAGGTAGTCGTGGGCCGCCCCCGGGCCGCCGTGAAGGCAGAGCAGTGGCAGTTTCCCGCGGGCTTCCTGGTCTCCCACGATGCGGTACCATATTCCGTGCCTGTGGAAGGGGATGCGACCTTCCTTGGCGGGGACAGCGCCCTTCACCCCTCGCTCCTCCTCCTTGCGCGTATGAGATGGACCGTGCTTAAAGGCGTCCGTGTCAGCCGCAGAGGAAGTGGAGCCTGCCGCGCCGCTCCCAAGGAAAACTAGTCATAACCGTGCACCATGGTGGTCAATCCGGGGTTCGGTGATGGCATCCTCAATGAAAGCGGCCGTGTACACGAAATACGGACCGCCAGAGGTTCTTCAGGTGAAGGAGGTGGAGAAGCCCACCCCCAAGGACGATCAAGTGCTCATAAAGATATACGCGACAACAGTAACATCGGGGGACGTCCGCGTACGAAAGGCTGATCCGTGGCTCGCGAGGTTCTTCGCGGGGCTCGTGAGGCCCAAGAGAACCGTGATCGGGTCCGATCTGGCCGGGGAAATCGAAGCCGTTGGCAAGAACGCGAAACGATTCAAAGTCGGGGACCAGGTTTTCGGGGGAGGTGTAAGCACGTATGCCGAGTACACCTGTGTTCTTGATGAAGGTCTGCGCGCATTGAAACCGGCCAACTTGACCTTTGAGGAAGCAGCTGCCATTCCCTTTGGGTCCCTTTCGGCACTGTACTTTCTAAGAGAAGGGGGCATCCAGAAGGGACAGAGAGTGCTCATCTACGGCGCTTCCGGAGCCTTGGGTACGGCCGCGGTACAGCTGGCCAAGTACTTCGGCGCGGAAGTGACAGGGGTATGCAGCACCGAGAATCTGGACCTGGTGAAGTCGCTGGGCGCCGATCACGTGATCGACTACACCAAAGAGGATTTCACCAGGCCCGCGACCTACGATCTCATCTTTGACACCGTCGGCAAGAGTTCGTTTTTCCGTAGCGTGAAATCGCTGAAGAGAGGGGGGGCCTATGTCAGCGCCGTTGCATTGGCACCGATGCTTCGAAAGCTATGGGCCGTCATGACCGGCAAGAGCGTGGTAGGTGGGATCGTGAAAGATACGAGGGAAGATCTGCTCTTCCTCAAAGAGCTCATCGAGGCGGGAAGGCTGAAGTCGGTCATCGACAGAATCTACACGTTGGAGGAGGTCGCCGAGGCTCACAGGTATGTCGAGAGAGGACACAAGAAGGGAAATGTCGTCATCACGGTGGCCCGGCCTGCCGAGTGACAGCCTGTGTCGCCGAGAGGTGTACGCGGAGGCCCACCCATAGCCCATCGACGGTGTTGCCACGCGATGACCCCTCCTGTAGCGGTCCTCGAAGGCGTGGAAGGCCTCGACTTCCTGGGGAATCGC
>CAYGBN010000079.1:3498-3756 GCA_964348155.1 uncultured Methanomassiliicoccales archaeon | reverse complement strand
CACCTCCCCGCCCTCCATCGCGTGGAGGCCCAGTCGATGGAGGGCGGGGAGGTGTAGAGGGTCCGGGTCCCGGGGAACGCCCGTAGGAGCTTCGCCGCGACGGCGCCGAGGCCGGTGTTGGCGTACCTGTTGACCAGGCGGGCGACGTAGCGGCGGGCGATTTCCAGGGCGAAGTAGGGGGCGGAGGCGTACCCGTTGTCGATCCGGGCCTTGAGGCACGCTTGGCGGAACGACTCGGGGAGAGGGGCTCCGGAGAGG
>CAYGBN010000079.1:2439-3488 GCA_964348155.1 uncultured Methanomassiliicoccales archaeon | reverse complement strand
CGCAACCTCTCGTTCACGTTGACGAGATGGGACGGCCTGCGATCGTGCCCATGGTCGCTCAAAACGACGACGTCCACGTCATCTCCGACCCCCTCCATCAGCTTCCCCACCATGGCATCGTACCACTCGTACACCCGCGGGATGGCCTCCGCCAGGGGCGTCGGGCCTGGATATGACGGGTCGACCTCGTCGAAGTACATCCAGAGGTTGTGTTGAATCCAGTCGGCTCCGGAGGAGTAGACGAAGAGCAGGTCCCACTCCTCCCGCCCGGCCATGTCGATGGCGAACTCCGTCTCATCTCCGATGAGGTGCTCCCACTTCCGGAGGTAGGCGTCGTAAGAGTCCTTCGTGGGCATCCCCTTCACGAGATTCAGGTGGCTCAGCTCCTCCGGCGCGGCGGACCCGTCGGGGTGGACGGAGATTGGGTGCCGGTCCGTGTCCAGCTCGTTGGTCCGGGACACCATGGTGCCGTTGACCTCCCAGACCGGATAGCCCACATGGGGGAAGAGGATGCAGACCCTCTTCCCATCCCCCCCGGCGATGTCCCAGAAGGTCCGGCCGCGAATGGGGGCGTTGTCGATCTCCGTGAAGAGGACCTGGGAGACCTTGTCCAGCGGGTACTCCTTCTTCTCCGCGACGAGGGTGAGGAACGCGCCGCCGAGTTCGGGGAGGAACCGTCGGACCAAAGCGGCATCGAGGGAGTCGAGTCCGATAACGAGGAGCCTCATCCGGCGGCCTCCAGAAGCTGCTCCAGCTCACGGGAGACCTTCTCTAGGTCCCCGTCTCCATCCAAGGTCCGGATGCGATCGGGTCCCAACGCCGCGGCCACCTCCTCGTAGAGTTGGGCCCGTTCCTCCACGTACGCCGGAGCGATGATGTCGTCCTTTCGCTGAACCGAGGTGGATGGGGATACCTTGACGTAGATTGTGAGGTCGGGAACTCCGACCATCCTCTCCATGGTGCCGGCCGGATGCGGGATTCTATCGTTGCCGGACGCGTCTGGTAGGTTTGCCGCCGAGGGGAGCAGGCGGCCCGGGAGCGGGCGGACG
>CAYGBN010000079.1:1735-2429 GCA_964348155.1 uncultured Methanomassiliicoccales archaeon | reverse complement strand
GTCACGCCCAGGCCGAAGTCGAGGGCCACATCGGAGATGACGGTGTCGTGGATGTACCTGTCGCAGACAACGGTGTGGTCTCTGCCCCGTCGACTCCCCACCCGACGATGAAGCTGGACGATGTAATCGAGCCAGATCAACGCCTGGTAGACCATGGAGAGAAGTCGATGTTCCTTGGTGGCCGTACTCTTCTCCCGGGCGTAGCGCTCGTACTCTCGATTTGGATTGCTGGTGACGAACAGTCTCCGAGAGGCCCCCATCCAAGGCAGGAGGAGAGAGGGCAGGTATCGGCCGTACACGTAGCACGTCAACCTCACCGTCTCCAATCTGGACCGCTCGAGCGACTTCTACTGCCGGCTCCTGGGTCTGCGACTCCGCTGGCGCCGCCCGGCAAGGGTCGTCTTCCCGGCGCCGTCCGGCCCGATGAAGCAGATGAGCCTCCTCCTGCGCGGAGACCGGTCGGAGGATGCCTCCACGCCGCCCAACGAGGTCGTCACGGTCGCACTCAAGCGAGCACCTCCTCGTAGGCCCCTGCGTACATCCTTCCAACGGCGTCCCAGGAGAGGTGCCGGACCATCGACCGAGAGGATGAGCCGCCCATCTCCAAGGCCTGGAGCACGAGCTCGGGCTTCCCGGCCTCGATCAACCGGTGCAGCTGGAGGGCTTGGCGTCGAGGCAGAATTCTGTCAGCCAT
>CAYGBN010000079.1:0-1725 GCA_964348155.1 uncultured Methanomassiliicoccales archaeon | reverse complement strand
CTGGTCGATACCCCTGCCACACATGGATTCCTGCGTGGAGGAGGTCCTTGTATAGGTGGGGGTCGGCCACTTGGGTCTCGCTCGCCACCAAGAGGACCTCCAACCCCCGCCTCCGGAGCGCCAGCAGCGGGCGTAGGTTGCGGCGGCGGCGGAGGTGGCCAACGTGGAGGGCGAGGGGTGCCGTAGGAGGCACTCCGAGTTCCTCCTTCAGGCGCAAGCGTTCTTCCCCTGCTACAGGACGGAAGCGTGCCAGATCCACCCCGTTAGGGATGACAAACCGGGCAACGCCCGGGAACGGAAGGGCCCCGCAATCGGACGGGCTTGTCCCGCTTACCGAGGCCGGTCCGAGCAGAGGGCCAAGAAGACGGAAGAGGCTGGAGGGCGCGCCCCGCAGGAGAGCGGACCCGTTGGGATGAATGACCGTTACCAGGACGGGGCAGGCGTGGAGGACCCCCAAGGCACGGGCGAACGCAACGCCCTTCCACGTGTTCCCGAGGATGTAGTGAACGAGGTCGGGACGGTCGGAAGCGGCCGAGTTGGGGCGTCGAAGGGCGTGGAGATCGAGCGTGGAGCGGGTGACCTCCGGAGGCAGTGCGCTCTGGATGGCATGGCCAACGTTCCGCAGCCCCTCGTCCATGGTGCTTCCGAAGTCGCCTACAAGGAGCACCTTCACGCCAGCACCCCCCGATAGAGGGCCATCAGCTTCGCCGCTGCGCTCTCCCACGTGAACGTCTGCCTGACGCGCTGCCTCCCTGAGCTCCCCATCTGCCGGCGTAGCGCCTCGTCGCGGAGGAGGATGGCAAGTTGCTCTCGGAGGGCTCTCTGGGATTCAGGGGAAAAGAGGAGACCATCCTTCCCGTGTCTGACCACGGTCCTCACCCCCGGTAGCTCGGGCGCCACGACGGGGAGGGACGTTGCCATGGCCTCCAGGAGGACGAGTCCGAAGATCTCTCCTCGCCCCGTGGAGGGGAGCACGAAGAGGTCGGACATGGCGTAGCAGGAAGGCAGGTCATCATCGGACACCCTCCCCGCGAATCGGACCCGATCGGCCAGGCCCATGGCCTCGACCTGGGAGCGCCAGTGGGGGAGCCTCTCGCCCTCCCCGGCAATGAGGAGCTTCCAGGGGAGCCCACTCTCCAGCCCATGCAGGGCCTGCAGCAGGGCCCCGATCCCCTTGAAGTAGTGAGCGTTGTCGAGGGCGCCGACGAAGAGGAGGACGACGTCGTCCGCGTCCAAGGCGAAGCGCTGCCTCAAGGAGCCTGCGGAAGGCCTCGGACGGAACCGTTGCGCGTCCACACCATGGGGGATTTCCATGAAGAGATCCGGCGCGCCTTCGAAGATCTCCGAGAGCTGCGAGTGTCGGAGGTAGTCAAAGGAGGGGACGGTGATTCCCGCCGCCCTTCGCGTGAGGATCGAAGCCAGGGCCCGGTAGTAGGAAACGGCCATTTGCGGTAGGCGTCCCCCAGGGAGCAGGTCTTGATGGTACGTCACCACGAGAGGGATCCGCGTCAGGAGGTGGTTCAGCAGCAGCCCCTCTGCTCCGAGCACGAAGGGATAGTGGAGGTGGATCACATCGTATTCGGAGATGCGAAGGAGTCCCGCGAGGAGGCGCGCGTCGCCCAGGCGGACGAGAGGTCGGAGCCTCTGAACCGGTACGCCCTCGACGGTGCCCCCGTTTGCACCCGGCTCCCGAGACGTGATCACCTCCACGTCGACGCCCCGACG
>CAYGBN010000078.1:0-3967 GCA_964348155.1 uncultured Methanomassiliicoccales archaeon | reverse complement strand
GATCTCCCGGGCGACCTCCCGGGTGAAGGCCCCCTCCGGCACCTCCTCCGTCTCCTGGATCCAGCGGAGGACCTCCTCTAGCGCGTCCCGGATCTCCTCGGCGCTGAGGGACTCGTCCATCTGCCCGATGGCCTCCTCCGTGGCGTACATGCTCCGGACGAACGCCTTGCAGGTCTCCACGATCGCCTCCCGGTCCTCTGCCATTCTCCGCCCCAGTACGTAGCCTTCCACGAGTCTAAAAGCCTTCCTTCTTCACCCGCCCTGGCGGCGGCCCCGCTACAGCCCCTGGACGAGCTCCTCCACCCGGCGCTCGATGTCATCTCGCAGCGCACGGCTCTCACCCAGGGACATGCCGTCCGGCGCCGGCAGGTCCCAGCTCTCCACGCGGTCGAGAATCTCCGCCGGACACGCCTCCTCGGGGTCGCAGCCCATGACAATCACCCGACGCGCCTGACGGGCGAAGGCCAGGTCGATTTCCTTCGGTTCGTGGCGGGAGATGTCGACGCCCCGCTCCGCCATGAGCTGCACGGCCACCGGATCCACCCGACCCGCCGGCCGCAGGCCGCCGCTCTTCACCAAAACCCGCGGGGGCGCCATGACGCGGGCGAAGCCCTCCGCGATCTGGCTGCGGAAGCTGTTCCCCACGCAGACGAAGAGGACGCGCTTGGCCATCGTCCAGCCTCTGGACATCAGTAGCGGGGCAGGGAGGGATCCACCCGTCTGCTCCACTCGTCGATGCCGCCGGCCAGGTTCCACACCTTCGTGAACCCCAGCTCCCGCAGGAACTGCGTGATGCGGGCGCTGCGGGAACCCGTGTGGCAGTAGACGACGATGTTGTCCGCGGTGCTGAGCTCGTTCGCTCGATAGGGAACCTCGCCCACGGGCATGAGCGTCGCCCCTTCCAGGTGGCAGATCTGCCACTCCATGGGCTCTCGGACGTCCAGGAGGGAGACCTCCCCCTTCTCCAGCCGGCTCGCCGCCTCCGCCACATCCAACTGGAACTCGGAGGAGATGGCCTCCTCCTCCGTC
This sequence comes from uncultured Methanomassiliicoccales archaeon, assembly GCA_964348155.1. GTDB lineage: Archaea > Thermoplasmatota > Thermoplasmata > RBG-16-68-12 > JAJISG01 > JAJISG01. Next base: position 2,938 of record CAYGBN010000078.1, on the reverse strand, counting down.
AGCCCGCAGAACGCCTCGTAGTCGATAAGCTCCGTCACGGTGGGATTCTCCCCGCAGACGGGGCACTCCGGGTTCTTCCGGAGCTTCAGCTCGCGGAACCGCATCTTCAGGGCGTCGAAGAGGAGGAGCCGCCCCACCAGGAGGTCCCCCTTCCCCAGGAGCACCTTCAGGGCCTCCGCGGCCTGGAGGCTCCCCACAACGCCGGGCAACACGCCCAGGACGCCCCCCTCGGCGCAGCTGGGCACCAGTCCGGGCGGCGGGGGCTCCGGGTAGAGGCAGCGGTAGCAGGGCCCCTGGCTCGCGTCGAAGACGGAGACCTGCCCCTCGAACCGGAAGATGCTGCCGTAGACGTTGGGCTTCCCCAGGAGCACCGTGGCGTCGTTCACCAGGTACCGGGTGGGGAAGTTGTCCGTCCCGTCCACGACCACGTCGTAGTCTCCCAGGACCTCCAGGGCGTTGTCCGACGTCAGGCGGGCCTCGTGGCCCTCCACCTGGACCCCGGGGTTCAGGTCCTCCAGCCGCTCTCGGGCCGCCTGGAGCTTCGGCCGGTCCAGGGCGGTCGTCCCGAAGAGGACCTGCCGCTGGAGGTTGCTCGCCTCCACAACGTCGAAGTCCACCAGCCCGATGCGGCCCACGCCCGCCGCCGCGAGGTAGAGGCTCAGCGGCGCCCCCAGGCCCCCGATGCCCACGATCACGGCGCTGGAGCCCTTCAGCCGCTTCTGCCCCTCCAGGCCCACCTCCGGCAGGATGAGGTGGCGGCTGTACCGCCTAATCTCATCCTGGGTGAGCTCCCCCGACATGGCGGCGGGTCCCATCAGGGGGCTGGGAAAGGCGCCTCCGGCCACGCTGGGGACGATGATTACCGTGTCCCCCTCCTTCACGGACGTCCGTTCCCCCTTCAGGTATCGGATGTCCTCGTCGTTGACGTAGACGTTCACGAAGTTGCGCACGGCGCCCGTCTCCGTCAGAAGATATCTCTGGAGGGGATGGTACTGCCCCACGAGGTCGTCCAGGACCTCCTGCACGGTTTCGCCCTCCAGCTCCAGGGCGTCCTTGTTTTCCACGTACTGTCGCAGGGGCGTCGGAATCTGCACCGTCACCTTCGCCTTACCCATCTTCCTCACCTTCTCCTTCTTCCGTGAACCGCAAGGCCTCCTCCTCCATCCGCTCGCCGTTCAGCCGCCAAGCGCGCACGTCCTCCACCCCGTCCGGGGAGGTGGCGAGGATGAGGTAGGAGTACACCGGCCACGCTCGCTCCGCGTCGAAGGCGGACGGGACGGCCGGGTGGTCGGGATGGGAGTGGTAGAATCCGAGAATCTCGAGGCCGCGCTCCCGGGCGTAGCGGTCCGCCCGGAGCGTGTCGCGCGGATCCACCTCGTAGCGGTCGCGGCCGCGGTCCGCCCGGAGGTTCGTGGCCGGCCGAACCTCCCGCACCTGACGTCCCATCCCCAGGAGGAAGCCGCAAACCTCCGAGGGGTACCCCTCCAGGGCGTGGGCCTCCAGCCTGGGACGCAGGGACCTCGGCAGCCGCAGCATCGCTACCTCTCCTCCCAGTGACGCTCGCTGAGGTACCGCTCCCCCTTGTCGGGGAAGACGGTGACGATGTGCCCGCCGGGCAGGTCCTGGGCCAGGCGGAGGCACGCGGCCAGGGCGGCGCCAGAGGAGGTGCCCACGAGGAGCCCCTCGCGCTGCGCCAGGAGGCGGGCGTACCGCTGGGCCTCCTCCGTCTCCACCAGGAACTCCTGATCCTGGACGGAGGGGTCGAAGATGCCCGGCTTCCGGGAGCTCTCCATGTGCTTCAGTCCCTCGATGCCGTGGAGAGGGGTTCCCGGCTGAACCCCCACCACGTGGATGGAGGGGTCGTGCTCCTTCAGCCGGCGCGCCGTCCCCACGAGGGTCCCCGCGGTCCCCACGCCGGCGACGAAGTGCGTGAGCCGGCCTCCCGTCTGGTCGAGGATCTCGGGCGCGGTGGTCTCGTAGTGAGCACGCCAGTTGGCGGGGTTGTCGTACTGGTTCAGATAGTACGTCCCCTCGGGGTCCTCGCCGTGGAGTCGCTCCGCCACCCGCTGAGCCACGTCCGTCCCCCCCAGGGGGTCCGTCAGGACGAGCTCCGCCCCGTAGGACCGGAGGATGGCCTGGCGCTCGCGGCTCGCGTTGGCGGGGACGACCAGCCTCGTCCGATACCCCAAAGCCGCCCCGAGCATGGCGACGGCGATGCCGGTGTTGCCGGAGGTCGCGTCCAGGAGGGTCACCCCCTCACGAAGGTCGCCCCGCTCCCGGGCCTCCTGGATCATCCGGAGGACGGGGCGGTCCTTGACGCTTCCTCCCGGGTTGAACCACTCCGCCTTGGCGGAGACCTTCACCCCGTCCAGACCCCAGGCCTCGGCGCGGAGGGGGAGGAGGGGCGTGTTGCCGATGAGGTCAGGGAGGCGCCGGACGTCCACCCGTCCGCGAGGGGTCTCCACGTAGCTATCCTGCATCTAGACGTCCTCGTATCCTGCCTGGCGGAGGCCCACCTTTAGCACCTCCACCGAGAGGATGGCGCACTTCAACCGAACGGGGCTGATGGGGATGCCCAGGGTCTCCAGGATGGCCTCCTTGTCGAACCTCCTGACCTTCTCCAGCAGCATCCCCTTGAGCTTCAGGGTGAGGAGGGAGGCGGAGGCCTGGCTGATGGCGCACCCTTCTCCCTGGAACCTCGCCTCCTCCACCCGTCCGTCGTCCCCGAGCTTCAGGTAGAGGGCGATCTTGTCGCCGCAGAGGGGGTTGTCGCCCTGGGCCGCAATGTCCGGGTCCTTGAGTTCCCCTACGTTCCGGGGATTGCGGTAGTGGTCGAGGATCTGCTCCTGGTACATCTCGTAGCTCATAGGCGGAAGACCTCGCGCACCTTCTCCAGGGCTTCGGCCAGTCGGTCCACCTCGGCCTCCGTGTTGTAGAC
>CAYGBN010000077.1:2163-4082 GCA_964348155.1 uncultured Methanomassiliicoccales archaeon | reverse complement strand
CCAGAAGCGCCCGCACCCCGTGCAGCGAAAGGACCACCCCACCTCCTCCCGAATGCCTGGGAGGAGGGCCGGTCGATGGGCGAGGCCCAGACGGCTGGCCACGTTCTGGATGGCGTAGTCATCCGAGACGACCGCAGCGTTCAGCTGCAGGGCCAACGCGAGGACGTCGAGGTCGGTGGGAGAGAGGCGGGCGGCGTCCCCGGTCTCCCGGGCGACCTCCGCGACGGCCTCCAGCTCCTCCTCCCGCGGCTCCAGGACCCGCGTTCGGGCCTCCAGCAGGGCCTCCAGCCGGGCGTCCACGCCCCCCCGTCGGGCCTCCCGGAGGACGCTGGAGGGGAGGTAGGTCTCCCCGTCGAACTCCATGCCGGATAGGAGAGCGGAGGTGTCCAGAACAACCTTCACGGCCTCCCCTCACGTCGTGAGCCTCTGAGCGATGCCCAGGACCTCGTAGATCTCCTCCACCGCCTGGCGTGCCGTCCCCTCCTCCGCCGTTTTGACAAGGATGCGCCCGCTTTTGTAGAGGGTTCGCTCGGGGTCGTCGTGAATGATGAGGAGGACACCGCAGTCCGTCACCCCGTACCCCGCCCCCTCCAGCATGCGCTGGGCGTCCGGGAGGTCCAGGCGCTGCGGCTGCCGCAGCGTGGCGAAGTGCGCGGCCGTCGTCCGGCAGGGGCGCATCATGAAGTACCTCATGCCCAGCCTCATCACCGCGTTGAGGGCCTTTAACCTTCGCCGGCGGCCGTCGGGAGGGCCGCCGTGGGCCGGAGGGTCTCCAGCGAGGCGGCCAAAAGCCCCTCGTAGGGGAGCCGCGCCTCCTCCGCCTCCACGACCTCCAGCTTGGCCCGGGTGGCGGGGTGCGACGGACCAAGGACGTCACACACCTCGGGCCCCTTGGAGATCTCGTACGTCCCGATCGCCTGGGCTGCGGCGGTGATCTCCACCTTGTCCCATCCGATGAGGGGCCGCAGAACGGGCAGGTCCGTCGCCGCGTCGATGGCCCGCAGGTTCCAGAGGGTTTGGCTCGAGACCTGACCCAGGCTCTCTCCCGTGACCAGGAAGGGGGCGTCCTCCCGTCGGGCCAGGGACTCCGCCAGGCGGAGCATGAGCCGCTTGGAGAGGACGAAGTAATAGCGGTGGCGGCAGGTCCGCGCGATCTCCGCCAGGGCATCCCCGATGTCGCAGACGTGGAGTTGCGGGAAGTGCAGGAGGTCCGCGATGCGCCGGGACTTCTCCTCGGGGGCGGCGTCCGTGAAGGGCTCCAGCGAGAAGTGCAGCGGCCTAAGCTCCACCCCGGTCTCGGCCACGCGATGTCCCGCCACGGGGCTGTCGATGCCCCCGCTCAGCAGGAGCACACCCCTCGCCTGCGTCACGTCGGGCCTTAGGGGGCCTTGTCTCTTATAGACTCCTCCCGGCCGCGGGGGACCCACGCGGTTCTTTACCGCGAAGCCGTTGGGGTTGCCATGGCCTCCCTGCCGCCGGTCCCCCTGGAGGAGATCCGGACGGCTCGTCGACGCCTGGCGGGGACGGCCTTGCGGACGCCCCTGGTTCGCCTCAACCTGGAGGAGGCGCCCGCTGAGATCTATCTGAAGCTGGAGAACCTGCAGCCCGTGGGCTCCTTCAAGATGAGGGGCTTGGGAAACGCGGTCCTCAAGGCCGTGGAAGAGGGGTTGACGGGGGGCGTGTGGACCGTCAGCGCCGGCAACGCGGCCCAGGGGCTGGCGTGGTACGCGCGGCGCACGGGGCTGGCGTGCGACGTGGTCGTCCCCGAAGGCGCGCCGCGGATCAAGCTGGAGGCCCTGCGTCGCATGGGGGCCACCGTTCACGAGCGGCGGCCTGCGGAGGTGTGGGAGGTCACCCGAACGGGACGTTGCGAAGGGGTGGAGGGACGCTTCGTGCACCCCTTCGCGGATCCCGACGTC
>CAYGBN010000077.1:0-2153 GCA_964348155.1 uncultured Methanomassiliicoccales archaeon | reverse complement strand
GATCCTGGGAGAAGAAGCTTCGGCCCACTGGAGCTTCGCGGATCCCGACGTCATGGCGGGAAATGGGACCATCGGACTGGAGGTCGTGGAGGACCTGCCGGGCATGGACGCCATCGTCGTCCCCTACGGCGGCGGGGGCCTGAGCTGCGGCATCGCCTCCGCGGTCCGCGCCCGTGCGCCCGCCACGGCCGTCTACGGCTCCGAGGTGGAGACCGCCGCCCCCCTGAGGGCCTCCCTCGAGGCCGGGGAGCCGGCGGAGGTGGACGCCCGCCCCAGTTTCGTGGACGGCATCGGCGCCCCCCTCCTCTTCCCCGAGATGTGGCCTCTGGCGCGACGGCTCCTGGACGCGGCCATCGTGGTTTCCCTGGAGCAGGTCGTCGCCGCCATTCGTTTGCTGGTGGAGCGCCACCGCATCGTCGCGGAGGGCGCAGGCGCCAGCTCGTTGGCCGCGGCCCTAACGGGCGAGGCGGGTGCGGGGAAGGTCGTGTGCGTGGTCTCCGGGGGCAACCTGGATACGAAGAAGCTGAGGACGATCCTCCGCGGGGAGGTCCCCTAGGCAGGCAGCGGGCTGGAGCCCTCAGTTGTAGGGCGGGAAGTCCTCGCCCTCCGGGAAGGGGAAGCCCTCGGGGCCCTCCTCTCCGCCCTCCTCGAACACGATGCTGAAGAGGGTGGTCACCATCTCGCGCAGCTGGGCCAGCTCGTCCTTGAGCCGCTGACTCTCCAGCAGAAGATCCTCGTTCGTGCCCGCCATCCGCCGCTCCTCCTCACGCCGCCAAAGAAGGGTCCCCGCTTAACCCTTTGCCCAGGTCGTCATGGCGTTGTAGACGGTGGAAACCTTGCGGGCCTCCGACCGCTCGCAGTTCTCGCAGTACAGGCTGCGCCCCTTCTTCACCATGACGGAGCGGCAGTTCGTGCACAACCCCTGCGCCACGCCCAGGGGCTTCTCGTTGGTGGCCAGCTGCAGGGAGGGCTCGACCTGGATGACCCGGGCCCGAACGATGTCCCCCAGGCGGAAGGCGTCTTTCAGGTCCTCCGTGTACTCCTCCGAGACCTTGGAGATGTGAATGGTCCCCTCCGTCTCTCCGCTCACGCCCCGCTCCACGCCCTCCAAGGCGTGGACCTCCACGATGGCCATGGTCGATCGGAGGTTCTCCACCGTCGCCAGGACGATGTCCCCCTCCCTCAGCTCCACGGGGGGATTGAAGCTCCTCACGCGGGCCACCTTCTCCCGGACATCCAGCGCCAACACCCCCGTCTGGGAGGCGTAGATGTCCCCCGCCTCCTCGTAGGTCCCCTCCCCAGGGAGGTACTCCTCTCCCATGGCCACATGCTCTCCCGGAAACACGAGTCTTCTCTCCATCAGTTCTCCCTCACGATGTGAAACAGGTCCACGTCCACCCACGCCACCTCCTTTCGGTGAAAGGGCTGGGCGTGGGCCAGCGGGAATCGGTAGCTTCCCACGACCCGGGCCCGTCCCCCCAACTCCCCCACCCTCTGAAGGACGAAGGCCCGGGTGGCGGCGTTGTGGAAGCTGTAGGCGACGGAGCCCGTCCGTATGGCGGTCTCTAGGAAGGGGACGTCCGCATGCCTCTTCTGCCCCCCAAAGGGCGGGTTCATGACGACCGTGTCCACCTCCTCGTCGAACGCCCCCACGTCGAGGGCGTGGAAGGCCACATCGAGCCCCAGAGCCTCGGCGTTGCGCCGGGCCACCTCCACCGCATGGGGATCGGCGTCGATGCCAACCACCCGCGAAGCGCCCAGACGTGCGGCCCCCAGGGCCAGGACGCCGTTGCCGCATCCCAGGTCCGCCACGGCCCGGTCGTGGACGTCCCGCTGGCCGTACGCCTTGAACAGCACGTCCGCGGCCACGTCGGCCGGCGTGGGGTATTGCTCCAGGGCGACCTCGACCCTTGGCAGCGGCTGCAGCTTCTGGAGCAGAATGGCCAGCGTCCGTCGCTTGATGGTGGGACAGATCACGGGCTCCATCGGGTCACCCACGGTGCCTGCCCGCTTCAAGCTTTGCCCCACCCTACCCGATGTAGGTGTCCGTCGAGCCTTGGTAGCCCTTCAGCACGAGGATGCCCGAGAGCTGGCCGACGATCTCCCGGGCGACCTCCCGGGTGAAGGCCCCCTCCGGCACCTCCTCCGTCTCC
>CAYGBN010000076.1:0-4280 GCA_964348155.1 uncultured Methanomassiliicoccales archaeon | reverse complement strand
GCAGCCACCGGGGAGTGGTGGCTGCCCCACGAGGGCGGGCCGCCGGGGGGGGGGGGACAAAAAGCCTTTTATAGCCTCCACCGCCTAACCCGGCTCCCCGGCCATGCCGGGAGAAGGGATGGGAATGGCGTACGGTCGCGGCAACGTAGGTTATGGACTCCCGCAGCCTCTCACGCTGCGGAACGACCGCCACGGACTCTACCAGTACGACCCCATGGCGGAGTGGGCGGACCTTCGGCAGAAGAAGCCGTACTCCTTCTGGTCCTCCGCCAAGTACATCTTCATCCTGTCCCTCATGCTGTGGTGGATCCCCACCTTCGGTCAGATGATCGCCGGCTACGTGGGCGGCCGGAAGGCGGGGAACCACTGGAAGGCCGTGGGGGCGGCCCTCTTCCCCGTGGCCCTCATCTGGATCCTCTCCCTCACGGTGGAGGCCACCGCCTCCTTCCCCGCCTTGGCGAACCTCTTCGGCCTCCCGGCGGCGGCCGCCTACGGGCTGGGCCAGGCCATCCCCCTTATCGATCCCTACATCCGCTTCCTGGTGGACTACTTCGTCGCCTTCGCCTCCGCCCTGAAGCAGACGGTGGGCATGGGGGTCAACGGCTATTTGGTGACCATCATCTTCGCCTACATCGGCGGCCTCCTGGCCATCCAGTCCCGGAAGGAGCAGCGGGCGGAGACGGAGTCGGAAGGGGAGGCCCTTCCGCCCTTCGACATGCCCTACCCCATCCTAGAGCCCCCCCGGCCCTCCCCTCGGCCGGTCTACCCCATGGCCCGGAGCGGCTGGTACCGGAGCCACCGGGAGAGCTACGCCGGGATGCGTCGGATCCCGGCGGTCCCGCCGTCCTACAACGAGCCGGCGCCCTACTACGAGCCCCCTCCGTACCGGGAGCCCTCGCCGTACGAGCATCCGTCCGGACCCGCCCAACAGCGACTGGAGGACGTCTACGACCTGGGGGAGGAGTACGGACCAGAGCCCGAGGGGCCGCCCCCACGGGAGCCGCCGGTGCGCACCCGGGGCCGCCTCCGACGGCTTGACAAGGAGGAGCTCATCCGGCGCCTCGTGGAGCGCGCGCTCCGGGAGTACGACCGCTCCGTGCGGTGACCCGCGGACGAAAGCTTGATAACGCCCTGCCCTTGTCGTGAGGGCGGATGTTCTGCGTCAAGTGCGGTTCCCTCATGTATCCCGAGGGGGACAAGCTCGTCTGCCGGCGCGAGGGGTGCGGCTTCGTCCGGGGGATCACGGAGGAGGACAGCGCCCTCTCCAAGGTGGCCACGACCTCGCGGGAGGAGGCCCCGGAGCCGCTGGTGCTGGAGGAGATCGCCGAGACAATGCCGCGAACGCGCATCGAGTGCCCCAATTGCGGCAACTTCGAGGCCATGTGGTACATGCGGCAGACCCGGTCCTCGGACGAGCCGGAGACCCGGATCTATCGGTGCGTGAAGTGCAGCCATACGTGGCGGGAGTACTAGGCCGAAGGCGCCCGAGCCAGACCTTTATCATTCCCTCGAAATAAATTTATGAATAGCTTTATTATCGGCACCCCCTTTGGGGACGCGAACGGGGGAGATCTGTGTTCGCAGCGAAGATTCGATCCGAGGTCCTCCGGGAACTCACCGACGTCATCTCCACCCTGGTGGACGAGGCGAAATTCAACCTCGCTCCGGATTCCCTCACCGTCCGCGCCGTGGACCCCGCCCACGTGGCCATGGTGGACCTCTCCGTGGAGAAGGGGGCCTTCGAGGAGTACAAGGCGGACGAGGGGGAGCTGGGCATCGATTTGGACAAGATCAAGGAGGTGCTCCGCCTGGCCAAGGCGGGGGACGTGATCCAGATGGACCACGACGAGGATCGGAACCGCCTGGTCATCCACGTGGGCAACATCACCCGGCAGATGTCCCTGGTGGACACGGCGGGGATGTCGGATCCGAAGGTGCCCAACCTGGACCTCCCTGCGAAGATCGTGGTACGGACGGAGGAGGTGCGGCAGGGCATCAAGGCGTCGGAGAGCGTCTCCGACCACATCGCACTGGTGGCCCACGCCGACGGCTTCGAGATGGTCTCCGAAGGGGACGCGGACACGGTCCGGCTGGACCTGCCCAAGGACCTTCTGGACGAGATCCAGTGCAAGGAGAAGGTCCGCTCCCTGTTCCCACTGGACTACTTCTCCAACATGGTTAAGGCCATCGGCGGGTCCTCCACCGTGAGCATCTTCCTGGGGAACGACTACCCCGTGCGGATGGAGTTCGCCCTTGCGGGGGACAGCGGGAAGGCGACCTATCTGCTCGCGCCGAGAATTGAGTCCGATTAATCAATTTATGACATTTAGGCTGGCGTGTATCCTAGCATGCAGGTAGCACAGGTCCCCATCGGAAGGCTCTCGCTCCACTCATTGTGCCCACTGAGGAGTTCTTGGCCTACGTTGCTGGGATGAGGGCTACACGAAGAGACGGACCAGCTGGAACGTGAAGAAGGCGAAGAGGGCGGAGGCGGGGATGGTGAGCAACCACGTGAGGACGATCTCCCGGACGACGCGCCACCGCACGGCGGAGAAGCGGCGCGCCGCCCCCACGCCGATGATGCTGCCGGAGACGGTCTGCGTGGTGCTCAGGGGGAACCCCAGCTGGGAGCTCGCCAGGACGACAACGGCGGCGCCCGTTTCCGCCGCGAAACCCTGGTAGGGTCTCAGCTCCGTCACCTTGAATCCCATGGTCCGAACGATGCGCCATCCGCCGAAGAAGGTGCCCGCGGCCAGGAAGCTGACCGCCAGGAAGCGGATCTCCAGCGTCACGTCGAAGGTGCCCGTGGCGCCCGCCTGAGTGAACAGAAGGGCGGCCATGAGCCCGGCGCTCTTCATGGCGTCGTTCGCCCCGTGGGAGACGGAGAAGAAGAAGGAGGAGCCGATCTGGGCGCGGCCGAAGACTCGGTTCACCCGGGCGGCGGAGAGGCGCCGACCCACTTGGAGAACCAGGAGGACGAGTAAGGCGCCCCCGAAGAAAGCGACCAGCGGGGCGGAGGCCATGGGGATGAGGACCTTCTGCAGTGTGGAGCCCACCTTCACCGCGCCGACCCCCGCGGCGGCGATGCCGCCCCCGATGAGGGCCCCCACCAGAACCTGGGTCTCGGAGATGGGAATCCCCCGGATGTAGGTGATGACGTCGAAGCCGAAGCCCCCCAGGATGATGGCCACGACAAAGGGCGCGTTGACGAGGTCGGTGGGCACGATCCCTTCCCCCAGAGTCCGCGCGACGGCCTCCCCGAAGAACACGCCGACGAAGTTCCCGGTGGTGGCCAAGGCCACGGCGGCCAGGGGCTTGAGCACCCGAGACCCCACCACTGTCGAGATGGCGTTGGCGGCGTCGGTGAAGCCGCTCCAGAAGGTCCAGAGGATAAGGAGGCCAAAGGCGGCGGCAAACCACAGGTCCAACGCCGTTGAACCACCCTGGCTCAGCGGTACTTGATGGCGATGTCGCTCAGGTGGTCCGCCACGTCCTCGCAGTAGTCCGTGGCCATCTCCATCTTCTCGTAGACATCCTTCAGCTTGATGACCGTCAGCGCGTCGTTGCCATTGAACAGGTCGGCCACGGCCTCGTTCAGGATGTCGTCGGCTTCGTTCTCCAGCCGGTTCACCTCCACCGCCAGCTCCTCCACCTGGGCCCAATTCTTTCGGTTCCGGATCAAGCCGACGCCGACCTCCAGGTGCCCGCACGACTCGAGGATGATCCGGGCCAACTCCACCATGGGAGGCGTCACCTCCGTCACCTTGTACAGGTCCAGTCGGACCGCCGCGGCGTGAATCATGTCCAGCACGTTGTCCATGCTCGTGGCCAGGGCAGTGATGTCCTCGCGGTCGCTTGGGGTGATGAAGGTCCGGTTGAGAGCCTCGAAGATCTCGTGGACAGCCTCGTCGCCTTCGTGCTCCACGGCCTTCAGGGCCTTCCGCTTCTCCTTGACCCTCCGGAAATCGCCGACCAGGTCGCTGAGGCCCTCAGCCCCGCGCATCACCACGTGGCTCACGGCGCTGAGCAGGTCGTAGAATCGCTTCTCTTGCGGGAGGATCCACGCCTTCAAGCCCATGGTGATCGAAGCCGGGAACTGCACCCCCGGTTTATAGGTTGTGTCCATCCCGCGTGCGCCATGTTCTCAGGTCCTTTCTGACGGGCCTCATGGGGGGCGTCACTTCTCGCGAAACTCCCCGTCCCGGGGTTCCACCAGCTCCCCCCCGATACAGCACCTCATCGTCGAGCTCCATTTCCGTATCGTTCGTCCGCATCCGGGG
>CAYGBN010000075.1:1312-4293 GCA_964348155.1 uncultured Methanomassiliicoccales archaeon | reverse complement strand
CCCAGCTGCTCCCCGTACTGCGGATACAGCAGCAGGGCCGCCGAGATGAGCTCGCTCACGAACCAGAGGAGCCCTATCACCACGATCAACAGCGCTCCCCACCGCGTCTGCATCCACGCCACGACGGCCAGGGTCGCAAAGAAGTAGAGGCCGAGAACCGCCGCAGCCGTCCCCGGCGATGGCTCGAAGCCGAGCAGGCTGATGCCACTGAAGAGGGCGAACAACGCCAGAATGGCCACCAGGACAATGGTCCATATGCTCTGTCTCATGATACCTCCCCCGACCGGCAATTCAACGTGGGCTTAAGACCCTTTTGGCCTCGACTTCCGACGGTTCGCCGCCCCCTCCGCCAGGTCTATCACCCATGAGGACCCTTGCGCGAGGCATGACGGTTTCCAAAGGCGAAGGGGATGCCATCCTCCACACGGTCATCATCTCCAGCGAGCGAATCCACGACCTGGCGGAGCTCTACCGGATCGGGCTCGAGCTCCCCGAGGCGAGGGCGACGGGGGACGACCACCTGGGCTTCCAGCTTCCGAACCTCTACTTCGGCTTCGACCGGGTGGAGAGCCGCCCCGCCGGTCCCGCGGGAGCCATCTCCCTGTGGTTTGAGGTCGAGGACTTGGACGCCACGTTCCATCGTTTCAAAGACCTCGGGGCGAAGGTGAAGTACCCTCCCACGAGGAAGCCCTGGGGCGCCGTCCTCGCCGCCGTCCTCGACCCCGACGGGAACGTGGTGGGACTGGCTCAACGGGGCACCAGCCCGGGGTGACAGGAGAGGGGGATTCTCGGGATCGGCGGGAGGGCGACATAACCGGAAGCCACGGTGAGGCCGCATCCCGGCGATAGCCGGGACAACGGTCATTACCCGCCGGCCCCTTCCCTCTCCATGGCCCGGGCGACGGGGAAGGGCAGCCGAGCGGGGCGCGTGGGGATTCCCCTCGCCCCGGAGGGAGAGCCTCCTCTCCTTAAGGTCGTCCTCGCCACCCGGTCCCCCGGCCTCCTCCAGGCGCTGACTGCCCGATTCGACGGCCTGGCGGTGGACGCCTACCCCCTGGGCCCCCACCTCGTGCTGCAGGCCTTCGGATCGGAAGAGGATCTGCAGAGAGTGGTGGTCGCCCTCAAGAACGCTGGCGCCGACCTCCGGACGACGTCCTCCCAGGGCCGGGCGACCGTGGTCCTCGACGGCGCCCAGGCGGAGGAGGTGATCCGGCTGCTCGCCAATCGGGACGCGCACGTCGTGCCGCCCATCCGGTGGGAGCGGGGGGAGGCCCGGGTGACCCTCCTGGTGACGGACGCCGCCGACCTGGCGGAGCTGCAGGCTCTCTTCCCCGACGCCCGGCTCCTCTCGAAGCGGGCGGTGGCCAGCGGCTCCGCCGTCGGCGAGGCGCTGCGCTCCCCCCTCTTCCTCACGCGGCTCACGGCGAAGCAGGCGCGGGCCCTGGAGGCCGCCTTCGACGCGGGCTACTACAACACGCCCCGGCGGGCAGCGGCGGAGGAGGTGAGCCAGGCCCTGGGCATCAGCCGGAGCACGTTCCAAGAGCACCTGCAGCGGGCGGAGCAGCACGTGGTCCGGGCGATGCTCCCCCTGGTCCGGATCCGGGCGGCGGGGGAGGGGGCGTCCTCGGGCCCCGCAGAGGAGGCCCTGGCCCTCTACTCCCGGTTCAGCGGGGAGCTGGGGCTGTACGTGCAGCTCGAGGTGCTGGGGGATCGCGTGCGTCGGGTCCGCCTCACCCATGAGCGGTCCGCCGAGGCGGCAATGTCTCACCCCTACCTTACCAGGATCCTGGAGCACATCCGGACGGGGAGGGGGAACCTGGGCGACATCCCCCTGGACCTCCAGGTGGGCCCCTTCGAGCGGGAGGTCCTGGCGTTCTTGCGGACCCTGCCCCCGGGCGCCACGGTCACCTACGGCGAGATCGCGCGCCTCCTGGGCCGGCCCGGGGCGTCCCGGGCCGTGGGGAACGCCTGCGCGCGGAACCCGGTCCCGGTCATCATCCCGTGCCACCGGGTGGTGCCGGCCTCAGGGGGGCTGGGGGCGTACAGCGGCGGGGACGGGCCTGCGACGAAGCGGAAGCTTTTGGAGCGCGAAGGCGCTGACGTGGTAGGCTAAGGGTTGCGCGTCTCCTGCCACCGGAAGGCAGAAACACGATACTGAGGAATTACTCCCTCGCCTGGACGCAATGGCCGCGACGTTGGACTCGTCGTGCCTCCCCCAGAGGACGTCGAGATGACGCTCGCGGTCACGTCAATCGGCTTGCCAGCCCCGCCAGAATTCGGACCGCCGCTCCATGGCTGTCAAAGCCCTGCCCGAGGGACTGGTGCTTTATCGCAACCTCAAGTAGCGCTACAGGGGTAATGTCACAAGGGGCGAGGAAAGGGTGGACCAGGGCCTGTAGCAGTTACCCTATATGAAGCCCTACACACTACAAAGTCCAATGGCCGAAAACTGCCCGGACTGCGGCCGCTCCTTCGCAACGGAGCACGCGCGGCAAACCCACCAAGGCATAGCCCACGGAACGCCTTCAGGGAGGCGGGTGCCAAGGAGGGCGAGTTGTGAGTGTCCTGCGTGCGGGCAGGTTCACCGTCGCCTTCGCAAATACAGGTGGGTAAGGACCTTTGACCTGAACGCTCCTCCCGTCTCCAGGGACAGATCCCCAAGGAGCCGAGTGGCAATCACAGCTTTCGGAAGGATAGGTGGGTCGGGATGGCACTCGCTTGGAACCGGACCTGAGGGATGGTTTTCCTATCAGGAGGAGCCTCCGAGGGACGCGGATTGCCTCTGCCTCAATTGTGGACGGGTTCACAGACGCCCCTCAAGCGGCTCGTCCATCTCCAGTCAGAGTAAGTGAAAGGGGGAGATCCTCAACGGAACGGCTCCCCCCGGAGGTACTTCAACCCAGTGTCCACGATGACCGTGACCACACGGCGGCCTGGACCCAACCGCTGGGCCTCTTTGAGGGCCGCGAACACGTTGGCTC
>CAYGBN010000075.1:0-1302 GCA_964348155.1 uncultured Methanomassiliicoccales archaeon | reverse complement strand
CCCGAAGACGTCCCGCCAAAGATTCCCTCTTCGCGAGCAAGCCTGCGAGCAGTCCTCACTGAGTCTTCGTCAGAGACAGCTATGATTTCATCCACCAGGTCCATGCGCATAATCTTCGGCAGGAGTCCGACCCCGATTCCCTCGATACGGTGGCCTCCCATGGGACCGCCGGAGAGGTTTCGATGGGTGGCGGGCTCCACTGTCACACACCTGACCCCCGGCAGTCGCTCCTTCAGGACCTCCGCGTTGCCGGAGAAACAGGCTCCGGTCCCCGCCGCCATGACGAAGACGTCCACCTGGTCGCCGGCATCCCGCAGGATCTCCTCCGCCATGGGATGGTACCCAGCCCGATTGTCCGGGTTGTTGAACTGGTCCGTCCAGAAGGTGCCGGGCTCCCGGGCCAGCTCCGCCGCGCGATCGATCATAGCTTGAATGAGCTCCCGGGTGATCTTCCCCTCCTCGCTGGGAATCAACTCCACCTCGGCCCCAAAAGCCCGCATGGTTCGCAACTTCTCATCTGAAAAGGCGTCCGAGGAGACCAGGTGGGCTCGATAGCCTTTGGCGGCGCACACCATGGCCAAGGAGCTTCCCGTGCTCCCGCCCGTGTACTCGACGACTCGGCCGCCGGGATTCAGCTCCCCCCGTTTCTCCGCCCCCTCGATCATGGCCAGGGCCATGCGGTCCTTCATGCTCCCCGTGGGGTTCGCGCCCTCCCACTTCACCCAGACCTCCGCACTCTTCACCTCGGGCATCTTCGTGAGTCGGATCAGGCACGTGTTTCCAATGGAGCCGAGGACGCCCGGTATCATGTGGACAGGCCTCGGGGGCGAAGACCCTTCCCCTGCTATATGACCCTTCGGGGAGCCCACCTTGAAGGAAGTCTCAGACGCACCTCGAACGGTGTCTTTATGCCTTGCTAACCTATAACACTGAATCGCATGGGGGCACTGGCCAATGCCTTCTTCCGTTGGTTGGCAAAGAAACTAAGACGAAGGGCCGTCGGTCGTCACCTCCAGAAGGAGGCCGCTGCTCGGCCAGAGACGGAGCTGGTCCAGACACCATCTGGAGAGTTCTGGATGTCGCCGATTGAGGTCAAGCTCTTCGAAGCGATGTCCCGGGAGGGGCTGTCTCCCGTTCCTCAGTACTGCGTTGAAGGCTACTTCGTGGACTTCGCCTTTCCCAAGAAGAGGTTAGCCGTCGAGGCTGACGGGGCGGAGTACCATCAGGGTGCTCGTCGCAAGCGAGACCACAAACGGGACTGGATCTTGCAGCGCTATGGGTGGAAGGTTCTCCGGTTCTACG
>CAYGBN010000074.1:1862-4312 GCA_964348155.1 uncultured Methanomassiliicoccales archaeon | reverse complement strand
CACGGTCGCCCGGGCCCGCGCCGCCAGCGGCGGCCTGGCCGGGGTGGCGGCGGACCGTGTGCGGGCGGGGGTCGTAGTGCTCGGGGGTTGCTCGCAACGCCTCGAAGCTGACGGAGGCCGCCACAAGGGCGTCTCGCACCAGGGCCTGCGCGTCGTGCAGTCCTAGGCAGAGGTAGGCCTGGGAGAGGGCGGTTCCGTTGACGAGGGCCAGGCCCTCCTTCGACTCCAAGACCAGGGGGGAGAGCCCCACCCGGGTGAGGGCCTCGGCCCCCGGGAGGCGATCCTCCCCGTGGAAGGCCTTTCCCTCGCCCACCAGCACCAGGCCCAGATGGGCCAGGGGGGCGAGGTCGCCGCTGGCCCCTACGGACCCCTTGCGCGGGATCACGGGGTGGACGCGGTGGTTGAGCATGGCGCACAGGAGTTCTACCAGGGCGGGGCGGACGCCCGAGTGCCCCTTGGCGAGGCCGTTAGCCCGAAGGACCATCAGGGCGCGCACGACATCCTGGGGGAGGGATTCGCCAACGCCGGCGGCGTGGCTCCGCACGATGTTCAGCTGGAGCTTGCGCAGGTCCCCTTCGGGGATCTGGACGTTCTCCAGCTGGCCGATGCCGGTCTTGATGCCGTAGGCGAGCTGCCCCTGGCGGCCGATCTCATCCACAAGGCGGCGAGAGGACTCCATCCCTTCCCTGGCTCCCGGGGCCAGGCCCACCTCAAGGTGTTCCCGGGCGACCCTCACGACCTCCTGGATTGAGAGGGTCTTCCCATCTAGCAGGACCATGCCGTCACCAGAATCCAATAGCCCAACCTGGTTTAAACACCGCCGCCGGTCAGGAGGGCGCCCCAGTGGAGACGTTAAGTCCAGCCTTGCCTCTCCCCCCACGGTGTCGGAGGTCCTCTCGGAGATCTTGGCCTGTCCCCGATGCTTGGGCCCCCTTGACGAGGATCCAGCAGGGAGCAGGAGAGCGCAGACCCTTACGTGCCCCTCGGACGGGCTTCGGTTCCCCGCCCGGGACGGCGTCTTCCACCTGCTTCCGCCGGACCGAGTCCAAGCGGTGGATGCCTTCGCCGCGGAGTACGGGCGGGTCTGGCACCGGGAGGGATGGGGCTCCCGTGATCCCGACTACCTGCTCAACCTGCCCTACCGCGACATCTCAGGAAGGCATCCTGGCAAGTGGCGCGTGAAGGCGAGGAGCTTGAAGGCGCTCCTCTCCTTCCTTGACGGGAGGGGGGCCCTCACCATTGCGGACCTCGGCGCGGGGGTTGGCTGGCTCGCCTACCACCTGACGCTTCGGGGGCATCGTGTCATCGCGCTGGACGCGGCGGTAGAGCCTCCTACGGGATTGGGCTCGGCCCGCCATTACGTCGAGACGGGAGCGAGGTTTCTCCTGGTGCGTGGGGAGATCGAGAGACCCCCCCTTCTCGCCGACTCGGTGGACGTGGCGATCTACAACGCGTCCCTGCACTACGCCCGTTCGGTGGAGTCAGCCCTTCGTCAGGCCCGTCGCATCCTTCGAACCGAGGGTTGGTGCGTCGTCATGAACTCCCCGGTCCACCGCGACCCGGGTAGCGCGGAGCGCGCGCAGAGTGACTACCGCCATCACCTCGAGACCCTGGGTGCATCCAGGGAAGTGTCCGCACGATACCGCCATTTCACGCGAGACTATCTCCTGCGGCTCCTCCTCCAGGAGGTGGGCCCCGTGATGGAGGTGCCCTTTGACCCCGGGCGGGGCTTCCGGATGCTCCGACGGGCCAAGGGACTCGTCCTGGGCATGGAGTTGGCCTCGTTTCCGCTGTGGGCCGCAACCAAGGCGTAGCCATCCCGGGCGCACCACCTGCAAGTCCTCGTGTGGGAAAACGATGTTAGAGGAGGAGCGCGCTAGCATGCACGGAATGCGAGGCAGACGGGCGCCGGACGGCCCATCGACGGGTTCGGCCTTCTATGCGCACGCGAGGAAAGGGTACGACGACCTTGCGCCGTCCTACGACCAGGAGATCGGGACGAATCCCATCGGCGTCCGCATGCGCGAGGCCTTCCGAGACGTGCTGACGGACGCGCTGCCCTCCTCGGGCACTGTCTTCGAGATAGGGTGCGGATCCGGCACCGACGCACTGTGGTTGGCCCGTAAGGGCTTCCGGGTCGTGGCGACGGACATCTCCCAGGGAATGGTCGAACAGGTTGCACGCAAGGCCAAGCAGGCGGGCCTCGAGGACATGGTCCTCCCTAGGCGACTCGCAGCCCACGAGATTGGCACGCTGGCGGGGGAGTTTGGGGAGGAGGTCTTCGACGGAGGCTACTCGCATGCTGGCGCGCTGAACATGGAGCCCAACCTGGCGCAGACGCCGCCTCAACTCGCCCGCCTACTGCGCCCTGGGGCGTCCTTCACGTGCAGCGTGATTAACAAGGCCAGCCTCTTCGAGGTGCTCTTCTACGCGCTCGTCCTCAGACCCCG
>CAYGBN010000074.1:0-1852 GCA_964348155.1 uncultured Methanomassiliicoccales archaeon | reverse complement strand
TTCCGGCGGCTGGGGAACGTCATCCCCCTGCCAATCTCACGGAGACCACCCCTCAACCGCCACGTGATTCCAAGTCGCTTCTACAGTCCCAACGAACTTGCCCGCCTCTTCAACCTGTGGTTTCGGGTCTCTCAAACCCGGGCGCTCCAGGTGTTGCTCCCCCCCGCGAACCTCGCTGAGGAGTACGTTCACGTCGAGCCCCTACTGGAGCCGATGAGGTGGCTTGAGGACCGCGTGGCGGGCAGGTGGCCGTTTCGGCACTGGGGCCACCACACCGTCTTCGTCCTCCGGAGGCGCTAATGCCAGTGACGCGCCGCCACTGGAGTCTGGTCGCCGGGGTTGGGAAGGTCGGAGCGGTGCTTCTCCTCATCGTGGCGTCTGGGCTCATTGTCGATCGCCTCGGGGGACTCACCGTGAGGACGGAGGGGTTCCCCAGGTTTGCTGGGCTCGCCCTTCTGGCGGCAAGCCTGTACCTCGAAGCCCGAGCGACCTACGTGCTGTGGACGCAGGGCGGGGGGACCCCGAATCCCGTTGATCCCCCCCGGCGCTTGGTGAAGACGGGGCCTTACCGGCTCAGCAGGAACCCGCTCTACGTTGCTCGGTTGGGCATCCTTCTCGGAGCCTCCCTCATGCTGGGATCCCCGACCATCATGGCGGCCACCTTGCTCCTCTTTGGGTTCCTCCAGGCCGTCCTCGTGCCCGCCGAGGAGGCGCAGCTTCGTCAACGATTCGGCGCGGCGTACCGAGAGTACTCGGTGGAGGTCTCACGCTGGATATCCCTGTCCTCGATGGCCGGCACCTTCCGAGGCGAGTCCCGCGGAGGGGCCTCCCGCCGGCTGTAGACGGGGGTTCTAGTCCTGGAAGGCCTCGTACGGGTACTTCACGTCCCGGAGGAAGGCCATCCGGCGGACGGCCTCGGAATCGTTTCGGCGCGTCCACTGCACGAGTCGGTAGAGCCCCCAGGCCCCCCGCCGGGAGGCGGCTTCCAAGACGCACAGAGCCCGGGGGAACCTGCGGAGCGCCGCCATAAATCGACCGACGGGGTTCCGATCACCCAGGCCCCCGAGCCGACTCCACTTCTGCTCGTACAGCTGCGGGAAGTGCTCCTCTAGCCAGCGGTTGTCACGGAGCACCTCGCGGAAGCGTTCCGCACCTCCGAGGGGGAGACACCGCAGGAGCTCGTAAGCCATGGCCACGTCCCGCCGGGCGAAGGGCCTGGTCTCGCTCTCGGACCAGACGACATTCAAGCACGTGATCTTGGGGAGAAAGGGGGTGGCGTGGTGCGGGTGCAGATTGCGATTGCGGAAACGCCAGGCGTACCGCAGGCCTAGCAGCGTCCCCATCAGGTAGCAGATGTACTTCGTCCCATCCTCCACAAACAGGTCGAAGTCAATGTCATCCCCATCCTGAAACCCGCCGGAGGCGAGAGAACCCGTGAGCGCCACGCACTGGACGTAAGGACACCAACGCAGCAGGTCCCGCGTGCACTCCTGCGCCACCCTCAGGTGCGCCCCCTCCAGCGTCGAGTGGGCGCGGACACGCCGCTCCGTCTTCGTCATGAGGTCCTCCCGTCCCCGGAGACCCACGATGCCATCCCACTGCGCGACGCCCGGGATCCCCCCCAGGCGCGTGCGGAGGGCAGAGGGGTGGACGGAGCCGCCCAGAAGGCTGCGTCCGAGGCTCTCCAGCGTGGCTGCGTGGCCCCACTCCGAGAAAAGGCGGAGGGTCCGGAGGACGCGATCCTCCAGGTCCGTCGAGGGCCCGTAATCCGACAGGGTTTCGCGGTCCAGCAGCGGCTCACCTCTCTCCGATTCATTTGAGCCTCCGTATTTAGGTCATTTCCCAACTCACG
>CAYGBN010000073.1:357-4312 GCA_964348155.1 uncultured Methanomassiliicoccales archaeon | reverse complement strand
GAGAGGGCGACGGGCCATATGAAGTCAGCGGAGATCTGGCCCCCGGAGCTACTCGTCCCACTCCTGCTCATCCTCGTCGAAGAGGCCTCGGTCGTAGGCCCAGCCGAAGGCTTTGGCGAGGCCCGTCAGGACCCTCCAGGCCTGCTCGGACTCCTTCTGCTTGATGACCTCTCCACGCTGTCGCTGGAGGGAGTCGAGCCGCCTCTCCTGTCCCCCGACGACGGTATGGAGCGCCTCCATACCCTTGAGGAGCTTCTGGAGGGGTCTCAGGGTGAGGAGGAACACCGCCACGGCGATGAGGACGGCCACCACGCCAAGAACCAGGTTGACTTCTTCGAGTACCATGAATGTCACGAAGTTCGGATATGGGATAAAAAGTTGAGTAGGGGAGGTGGTTGAACGCATCCAGCGCGGCACCTACAGGGATGGGAGAGAAGGGTGAAAGTACTCCTAGCGCAGGTCCTCTTCCACGGTCCCCACGAGCTTGAGGGCGTACTCGCCCACCTGGGCCAGCTCGGGGAAGCGGAAGTACTGGAACCAGCCGGCGGACTCGATGATGCCCCGGCCCAGGGGGAGGCGCTTCGTAAAGTAGGGGGGCACCAGGCTGTCGCGGGTCGGCGTGGCCCCCTTGAGGTAGACGTAGTACTGGATCTTCGAGAGCGCCCGGTAGTCCAGGTCCCGGTAGTCCTGGACGGCCCCGTACAGGGAGACGTACCGCTTGAAGAGGCTCACCCAGCGGGTGTCGAGGCGGCGGACCAGGACGTCCCAGAGGGCCAGGGCGGGGTGGGCCTCGTCGACGCCGTTGGGGTCCAGGGTGTAGAAGACGTTGAGGACCCCCGGCTTCATCCCGTTCAGCACGTCCCGGACCTTGCCGTAGGGGACGACCCGAGCGGCGAAGTCCAGGAGGTCGGTCTCCTCCTCCTGGCCGGGCTCCGCCTTCATGCGGAAGAAGCGGTAGACCCCCTCCTCGGGGAGGAAGAGATGCACGGGGATCTTCCACTCCACGGGGAAGCGGACCCAGTCGGCGTACTCCCGCCCGTACCAGAGGCAGGTCTCCCGGCGCTGGAGCTGGACCCGGGCGTTGAGCTGGAGGAGGGTCGTCTTGCCAGACCCCTTCCGCCCCACGAAGAGGGAGGTCGTCCCGCCGTGGCGGCGGTGGTGGTCCACGATCTCCTGGTAGACCGGGTACTCAACGGTCCTCGCCAAAGACCTTCTCCCCCACGTCGTACTCCTTGGACCGGACCTCCACGCGGGTGTCTTCCTGGGCCCGCCGTAGGAGCTCCTGAGTCGCCCAGCGGAACTCGTCGATGAGCCAGGGCGCCACGAGCAGGAGCCGGAACTTCTCGCTGTCGTCGTCGGTCCCTACCATCAGTCCCCGGACGCCGAGGTTCCGGAGGAAGACGAGGGGCTGCCGTCGGATGTACCCCATCGAGGCGGTGGTGGCCACCTTGCGGAGCCAGTCGTTGTACTCCTCGTTGTCCGTGAAACCCTGGCGGAGCTCGTCCAGGATGTCCTCCTGGGCGCTAGCCAGCTCCTTCAGGGCCTTTCGACCGGCGATCCTGTCGGCGTCCTGACGATTGGCCACGTCCTCCCTCCTCCTTGGGTTCCTCCTGCTCCTCCGCCTCCGGTTCCACGACGGTGAAGACTTGCCGCATGAGAACCTTCATTCCCTCCTGGAACATCTTGGCCTCCCCGGCGGCGACCTTGGCCTGGAGCTCCACGTTGTCCTTGAGGAGGCGGTCCTTCTCTCGGGCGACGTCCTCCAGCTTCTTCAGCTCGGCCTGGACCTTGGCGATGTCCTCCCCGTGCATCCCGGCCACGGGGATCTCCGCCCACGTCCTCTTGACGTGGAGGCGTCCGGCAACGTACCAGAGGACGGCCCCTGCGGTCGCCAAGAGGACCCAGGGCGTAAGGATGACGAGGAAGACGGTGGCAGCGGCCACGGCCAGGGGCGGGCCGTCCCGCTTCAGATCCGCCTCCCGGAGGGCCACGCGGGAGCCCTCCAGCTTGGGCGTCTCCCGGCTCGTGAGGACGTACATACGGTCGAACTTGCCGTTGGCGTCCTCCACGTAGAACTGGGGGGCGTCGGGGAAGTTGATGCGAGAGCGCAGCCCGAAGAGGCGGTAGAGAACCTCCAGGCGGCTGTCGGGGTCGATGTAGTAGTACTCCTGGGGGTCCTCCGGGTCCCGGGCGACGTAGGGGACCCAGGCCCGCCCGCCGATGCGGTCGTTGTGGCCCTCTTGGGGTCGGACCTGCCAGAGGAGCCACCGCTCCGCCTCCGGGCGGATGTAGTGGACCACCAGGAGGAGGAAAGCCAGGGCGAAAGGGGCCTCCCACCAGAACCAGTCCGCCGTGGCCACGTACTCGAAGGCGGCCACCAACACGCCCAAGAAGAGCATGGCGAGGCCGATGAGAACCAGGACGGCGGTGGTGGGCTCCAGGGGCGGGACGTACTTGACCCGCTTGATGATGTTGCGGCCCACGACCACCATGACCCCGGCCACCAGGCCCGTGAAGACCATAACCGTCAGCGCGAAGAGCTGGACGTCGGCGTAGACCTGCTCCAGGGGGATGAGGCTCCGGAGGGTCTTGTGCCGGACGATCCAGGCGACGTCGAGGTAGGTCACGCGGAGGAAGGACTCCTCGGGCGAGGCGGGGATGGCGACGACCGACGTCACAGGGCCACGGGAGGAGGCCCGGACCGTGACGTTGTCCCGCCTCTCGTCCTCCACGACCACAACCATCGTCCCGTTGGGGCCCACGGGCCGCTCCACCTCCCGCCACCAGTATAGCCGGAGGAGGAGCTCCCCGCTGGCGTTCTCCAGGAGGGGGGCGTAGACCGTTACCCGAAGGCGGTTCTCGATGACCTTGTCGAGGTACTCCAGGGGCTCCCAGCCGACCAGAGGGCGGTTGGCCTCGACACCGATGAGGGTCTTGTCCTCGGCCACCTTCCCGAAGAGGCGGGGCTCGTCGCTCCCGAAGAGGCTCTGGGCCGCTGCCTGACCGAAAAATAGGGGGGAGATCATCGTGAGGATGAAGGCCAGGGCCAGAAGGGATGGGGAAAGAGCCCTGGCCTTCGGGGAGGAGATCAGCCTAATCGACCTCCATCCGGTCGGCGGCCCTGCGATAGGTCCTGACGACCTGGCGCATCTCCCGGCGCTCCTTCGGGGAGAGGTTCTCCCGCTTGAGCTGGGCCTCCGCCCTGTTCGCGGCCAGGACCGCCGCCTGCTTCCTGCGGAGCCTGGCGTCTCGGGCCTTCAGCTCCCCGAACTCCCTCTGGAGCCGCCGGGCTGCCTTCCGCGCCGCCTTCGGGTCGTCGATGCGGACGGTCTCCGCCAGGCCCGCGTGCCCGGGCTCGAAGAACATGGAGTCGGGCCTGGAGGCCTGGACCTTCTGCTGCTCCGCCTTCTCCAAGCGCTCCATCCTCTTCCGGCGGCGCTCCCTCTCCATCGGCCCTGGACCCTTCTTCGGCGGGGCCAGCTCCTTCCGCTCAGTTGTGAACCGGCCCTGCCCTCCCCCCTGGAGGTCCTTCTGGAGGGCCATCCCCTTCGGGACAGGGTTGCCCTCGCCGGCGGGGACCTCCTGCCTGGGTGGCGGCACGGGCTCAGGCTCCTCGGTCTCCGCCTGGTAGATGGCCTCTTCCTCGGCAGCCGTGAGCTTGCGACGCCTCTTCTCCTCCTCCAGCCACTCGGCGTATTCGGCCTCGTACTTGTCGATGGCCCAGTCCACGTCCTCGTAGCCGTAGGTCCCCTGGGAGGTCGTGGTGGCCCCGACCTGCTGCTCCAGGCGGGCCACCCTCTCGCCGTAGCTGAGATCCCTGCCCTGGAGGGAGTCCCAGTCCACCGTGTCGTAGTCCCAGCCCTTCGCCCTGGCGCGGGTGATCAGGGCGTCGGACTCGATGACGCCGGATACGATGACCCCGGCGACGTAGTTCGCCCGCCGTTTCCTCTCGGAG
>CAYGBN010000073.1:0-347 GCA_964348155.1 uncultured Methanomassiliicoccales archaeon | reverse complement strand
ACGTCGACGCCACCACCTCCCGGCGATCGTCGGGCCCGGTGTTCGCCATGACCTTCTTCGGATTCCTCTCGGAGGACCACCGGGCCTGGTAGCGGCGGACCTCGACCTCCTGGAGGGCTTTCTCCGTCTCGACTTTCTCCTGGAGCTTGTCGTGCTCCTTGGCCACCTGCCTGACGGCCCTGGCCCGGACCTGCCGCTTCCGGCGTTCCTTCTCTTCTCTGGGGAGGTCGGAGGCCTCGACCCGGGCCTCCTTCCTGATGGCGCGGTCCAGGGTCCGCTGGACCCGGGCCTTGGAGCTCTCGATGGCCCGCCGCGCCCTCTCCTGGGGGACCTTGAGGCGACGCCAG
>CAYGBN010000072.1:0-4340 GCA_964348155.1 uncultured Methanomassiliicoccales archaeon | reverse complement strand
TCGCAGGAACGCCGTCGGATCGCCCATGTCCCCGCCTCACTCCATGTACAGCACGACCTTCCCGCAGTCTCCGGACGCCATGACCTCCATGGCCTCCAGCACGTCCTCGAAGGGGAAGCGGTGCGTGATGAGGGGCTTCAGGTTCAGCTTCCCGGACGTGAGAAGCCCGCCCATCCGGTACCAGTCCTCGTACATCCGGCGGCCGTGGATGCCATGGAGGGAGATCCCCTTCGTCACGACGTCGGAGGAGACGTCCACGGTGAAGGGGTTGGCGTAGATGCCCAGCACGTGCATCCCGCCGCCGGGTCGCAGGACCTTCAGGCCGAGGTTGAACGCCTCCTGGCTCCCGGACATCTCCAGTACGTGGTCCACCATCCGCCCACCCGTCTCGTCGGTGATGGCCGCCTCCAGGTCGGGTCCCGACCGCAGGACCAGGTCCGCCCCCAGCTCCTTGGCCAGGCGCATCCGGTACTCGTTCACGTGGCCCACGGCGAAGATCCTTCCCGTGGCCAGGGCCCGGCAGAGGGCCACGCACATCAGGCCCGTGGGCCCCAGGCCGAAGACGGCCACGTAGTTGCCGGGGACGTCGGCGGAGAAGACGGTCTGCACGGCGTTCCCGAAGGGGTCCTGGATGCTGGCCATCTCCAGCGGGAGGTCCTCCGGATTCACGATGACGTTCTCCTCCGGCACCGCCACGTACTCGGCGAAGGCCCCGTCCCGGTCGACGCCGATGATGTGGACGTTGGGGCAAATGTGGGACTGGCCCGTGCGGCACTGGAAGCAGGTCCCGCAGGCTACGTGCCCCTCCGCAGACACGTAATCTCCCACCCGGATGTGGGTCGTGTTGGGTCCAAGCTCCGCCACGTCGCCGGCGAACTCGTGGCCCTGGATGAGGGGGGGCTTGATGCGTGCCTGGGACCACGCGTCCCAGTTGTAGATGTGGACGTCGGTCCCGCAGAAGGAGGCGACGCGCACCTTGATCAGAACCTCGCCGGGCCCCGGCTCCGGCCTCGGAACCTGCATTAGTTCGATGCTCCCGGGGGCCGGCTTGGTCTTGACGGCGGCAAGCATCTTGGCGGCCATAGAGCTCCTCGCCTCGAGGAGGATTGGAGCCATATAATTAGGTTGTCTATAGACTCTGCAGACTCGCTCGGAGAGAGGAAGTAAGCCGAGGGCGGAGGGGCCGCTGGACTCCGTCGGGATCGTCCGATCGGCGACCGACAGCCTCGCGTCTTAGGACGATTGATCGACGACGACGAGGGAGTCCTCGTAGTCGTTCACAATACCGGCCTGGTTGAAGCTGAAGGAGTTAACCCACGTCCCTCCACCTGCGACGGCGCCCGTGGCGGCCGTCTGGTTGAGGATTTCGTCCCCTGTGGCGTTCAGCACATAGACCGTGACGTTGGCGTAATGGGTGCTCACGTCGTTGTTGGTGAGGGTGATGTCAATGACAATCCTGTTGGCGCTTTGGGGCCTCGTGTCGAAGGTGGTGAGGGAGAAGTCCGTGGATTGATACTGGGTGTTCCAGAGTTCCAGAAGCTCGGCCGGGAGGGCGTTCTGCGTCAAGGCCACGGCCGTACCCGTGACCGCCAGGACGACGAGGACCGAGGCCAGCCGGACGGAGATCGTCCGCTTCCGCTTCGACCCGTTGCGTCCGTCGGAGGGAGGGGGTGTCTCGGCGTCCACCCGGGAACGGGCGGGAGCGTCCTCCTCGGCACTCTCGTTTCGATGTTCAGCGACCTCCTCCATGAGCTGGTCAAACTCATGATCGAGTTGATCGAAGGTCGTCTCGAGCTCTTCCATCATGTCCAATCCCGCTATTTCCACCCCTGGTGGGCCTATAAAGGCTCGGCCACGCTTTTCACTCGTGATTATTTTTGACATCTAGCGAATCAATCGATTTCTTGACGAATGGCGAAAAAACATGTCCGCGCGCTCCGGTAGACAGCTTGCGGTGGGGGTGTTTCTCCCTTTACGCCTCCACGTCGACAGACCCCAGTCGCTGCATCTGACGCAGGGTCTCTCTCAGGAGAGCGTGGATGCCGCGGAGCTCCTCCAACTCCGCCACGATCCGCTCCACCCAGAAGCGGAGCTCGTACCGATCCTCCGTGAACAACTCCCGACGCGCCTCGAGATGCATGGAGCCTCGGAGGGCGTGACGGCGGATGAGTCCTCGGACCTCCTGCGATGCCAGGAGGGCGCGGAGCATGGTCCCGTCATTGGTGCGCATGGAGAACTCGCGATCAAAGCCCCCAACTCCCGTGAGGGCGGGGGGTGACACGAGTCGTCGGAGGATTCGGCCGAGGACGGTCACCGGGCGCAGCCGAAACTCGAAGCCGTCGCGGCTGGTGTAGGGGATCGTTGCCAGCGTCTGTTTGAAGCCCCGGGCGGCGGAGGCGATGAAGGCGATGTTCCAGTCTTCCACCTCTCCCAGGATGGTGGGGTTCCGCGTCCCCCGCCCGTCAAGGAACGTGCCTTGGATCTCCTCGGCGAAGGTCGGCCAGGTGGAGGGGGCCCTCAGGGTCCCCGTGGCCCAGGCCCGGCCGATCATCCCCCGCCCTCCAGGGGGTGAAGCTTCATGGTTCGATATCCCACGACCACGGTCAGGTGATCCTTCTCCAGGAACGCTCCATCCAGCGCCGGGTCCCCTGTATCCACCCGGAGGCGGGGGGTGACACGAAGCTTGGCGGGGGTCGCCACGATGAGGAGGTTCGCAGGGCCGATCTTCCGGAGGACTTCCGGGCTTAGCTGCAGGTTCCCTCGGCCCAGGATGAAGCCCTGCGCCCCGATGGGGCTGACGACAAGCCTGGCCCTAGGGTGCGCCTCGAGCAGCCGCAGCAGGCCGTCTTCGTTGAGGTCCCGTCCCACAAGCTCCCCGTCCCGCACGGCGTCGACGCCCAGGAGCGTCGCCTCCAGCCCCAGACTCCTGCAGATGCCATGGGTGCTTCCGCCCGGGCCGAAGATGAAGAGGACCTCCGGCTCCTCCCGCATGAGCTCTCCCAGGTAGTCTGCCATCTCCTCCAGCAGGAACTCGTCCGCGACCTCCTGAACCATGAGCTTCCCTACCTGGACCAGGTTGGGCTCCTGCGGAGTTTGGGCCACGCCGTGCAGCTCGAGGGACCACTCCCCACGGCGGTACCGTTCCTCGTCCAAGTCGAGGACCTCCGCCTCGCCCAGGGGCAGGCGGCCCTGGAGAAAGCGGGCCAAGGTGAGGGCGGCAGCCCCCGGGTTCACCCCGAACACCGCGGAGTGCATCTTCACCCCGGCGGGGATGCCCAGGATGGGAACGCGGTCGCCCACGGCATCCAACACGTCGCGGGCCGTCCCGTCCCCCCCGCAGAAGAGGAGGATCTCCACATCCGCATCCGCCATCCGGCGGGCCGCGTCCTGCGTGTCCTGCGCCGAGGTCGACTCCCCTGGCCGATGCACGACTTCGACGGCCGCCGCGGGGAGGGCTTTCCGAAGCAGATCCTCGCCCATGGGGGGGCCGCACGTGAGCCAGTTGACGTCGGCCGCCCCCGCCTCCTCCGCGAAGGCTCGAAGGGCCTCCGTAGCCCGAGGAGGGGCCACCGGCTCCGCCCCCATGGCCAGGGCCTCCTCCCACACGCCGTTTGTGCCCTTCAGTCCGACGCGGCCTCCCATCCCGGCGATGGGGTTCACCAGGAAGCCGACCCGCTTCACCTCCTCACGATTCGAGCCTCGTTATAAGAAGGTGCGTCACGCCGCGAGCCTTTATGGCGGATGGCAGCCCTCGGCCAGACGTGCTGGAGTCCCCCGGGCTGGAGCTTTGTGACCGCTGCGGACACGCCATGGAGGACATCCACTGCAGGCTCGTCTGCTTCAACTGCGGCTACCAGCGGGACTGCAGCGACCCCTAGCCTTCTCCGGGCACGAGGGACGCCCGTCGGAGGGTGTCTTGGAGCCCCTGTTCCGATTGCAGGGACGCGTCGAAGACCGCCGCGAAGGCCGACACAAGATGGTTCTTCGCTTCCTCCATGTCCACCGGTCGGCGGAGCAGTTGGGCCATCGACGTGATGCGGCTCCCCTCCAGCCCGCAGGGACGGACCCGGTGGAAGGGCGTCAGGTCCATGTCCACGTTGAGGGCGAAGCCGTGGTAGGTCACGTGGTGCTTGATGGCGATGCCGATGGAGCCGAGCTTTCGACGGCCCACCCAGAGGCCCGCATGGGGGCCGTCACCACACTCCAGGCCGTAGGTGGCCGCCGTCCGACGCAGGACCTCCTCCACTTTGGAGACGTAGGCTTTGACGTCCAGCTTCCCCTTGGGGAGGGACACGATCGGGTAGCCCACGAGCTGGCCCGGGCCGTGGTAGGTGATGTCG
>CAYGBN010000071.1:0-4403 GCA_964348155.1 uncultured Methanomassiliicoccales archaeon | reverse complement strand
TCGCGTCGTTGGAGGTGACGAAGCGCATGCCGGCCCTCTCTCCCGGGATGCGGAGGGCCCGCATAAAGCCTTCAACCGCCCGACGCGCCCAGAGAATGGCACCCCCCGGCCCCGGTCTGCCTCTTATCCAGCCTGATACCCACCCCGAAACCGTTAACTTCGCCACGCGTCAAGCGAGGACGCAGGGCTCTCCGTGGCGCAGAGGACGAGCGAGGACGAGGCCGAGGAGCAGGTCGAAGTGCCCGATCTCAGCGAGCGCGTCCGAGAGGCCCTGCAGACCACCGTCGACTTTTCCCAGCTGAGCGAGCTCCACGCCGAGGCGGCGGACCGGTTTCACGACAAGCACTACGATAGCGCCTTCCGCATTGCCCAAGACTCCGTAGCGGAGATCGGGGACCATCTGCGCCGCTACGCCGAGGTGAGCTGGATCTTCGCCCTCGCCTCCGCCCACCACATCCTGGAGCACGCCGACAAGCGCTCCCGCTTGGCCAAGCAGGCGAAGGAGGTCCTCCGGGAGGCCGTGAGCGCCTTGGACGACGGCTCCTTCCTCAAGTCCGCCAAGCTGCTGGAGAAGCTCGGGACCGCCGTCATGGACCTCTACAACCACGAGATGAACAAGCACATCGAGCGGGTGGCGGGCCAGGGCAAGGCCCTGGGGGAGCTCCAGGCCATGGGGGTGGGCGTCGCCACCGCCGGCGAGCTCTTCCGCGAGGCCGTGACGGACCTCTCCCGCAAGCGGTGGGACGACTACGCCGACCGCATGGCCCAGCTGGACGCCCTGGTGGAGGAGGCGCGGGGGGAGCGGATCAAGTTCATCAAGAAGGCCATCAAGAAGAGCCCCCCCGAGCTCCAGGCCATCCTAGAGCGCGTCCTGGACTCGGGCGACTTCATCTCCGCCAACTACCTGCTAAACGTGGGCCCGCTCCCCGCGGGCGAGCCCCCCGAGGCCGAGTCCCCCGCCGAGGGCCCGGAGCCCCTCCCCCAGGAGAAGACGGAGCCGGAGGAAGGGTCCGGCGGGGGATGGGTGGAGCGGGTGAACGAGCTCATCGCCTCCATCGAGCCCCTCATCGAGCAGGCCGAGGAGAAGGGCTACTCCACGAAGAAGCCGAAGAAGGACCTGGAGGCCGCCCGCAAGCTGTTCAAGGCGGGGAAGTACGCCGAGGCCCTTCGGATGGCCCGCAAGGCATACACCGCCGTGAAGGCCTTCAACCCCCCGCCCGAGGGGGAGGCTCCCGCCGGGGGGGAGGAGGGCGCCGCCCTGGTGGAGGCCATGGAGCGGCCCCTGGTCTGGTGCATCTACTGCGGGTCCACCAGCGTCGGCCCGGACTCCCAGGGGGTCAACCGCTGCATGGACTGCGGCCGCGAGGTCCCCTACATGGGGAGCCTGACGGACTGAGGGCCGGACGTCAGCGACCGCGCACGTAGCGCCCGCGCCGTTCGATCTCCTCCGCCTTCTGGATGACCGCTTCCGCCTCGTCCCACGCCTCCCGGTACCCGCGGAGCACCTCCTGGAAGAGGTCCGCCTTCTCTGCATGGGCGCTCAGGAAGGCCTCCCGCAGCAGGTGAAGGTCCACGCCCTGGGCCTCCAACTCCTCGGTGCGCTCCCCCAGTCCGAAGTCGATCAGGTAGAGGCGCGTCCCACGGACGATCATGTTGGAGGTCGTCAGGTCGCCGTGGACGACGCCCCCGCCGTGGAGGCGGCCCGCCAGGCGCCCCATCTCCCGGCACAGGGCACGGGCCCCCTCCCCTGGTCCGTCGAGAACCTCCTTGGCCGTGGGCCCCTCCACCCGCTCCATGACGAGTCGGTCCTCCGCCACGTCCACGTCGTAGAGGATGGGCACGGCCACGCCCTGCCTGCGGGCCTCCCGAAACAAGCGGGCCTCCGCGCGGGTCCGCGCCCCTCGCAGCCCCTCATCCAGCCGGGGGTGGCGGTAGCCTTTCCGCACGCGGACCTTCTCCACCGCCCGCCGTCCCCGCCACGTCGTCCCGCGCAGGACCGCCTCCGCGCCCCGCTTGATCAGCACCGCGGGAAGGACGCGGGCCCCCGTAGAAAAAGCCTCGCACCCGGCCCACAAGGTCCCGGGGGACCAGGGGCTGGAAGCCCTCGGGGAGCCGGGCGCGGAAGTAGGGCTGGAGGACGCGACGGTCCAGGAGGATGACGGCCCCCACGTCCTCCGGACCCCGGATGCATCGCCCTGCGCACTGGACCATCTTGTGGAGGGCGGGGTAGACGTAGGCGTACTCGTAGGCGCGACGGCGGCCGAAGCGCCGGGCGTAGAAGGCGCGCAGGGCCTCCACCTCCAGCTGCGGCGGGCTGAGGGCCAGCCCCGCAACCACCACCGCCCGCAGGAGGTCGCCGGGGTAGTCCACCCCCTCCGAGAGGGAGGCGCCCTGCACGGCGAGGAGGAGGTTGCCCTCCCGCCGCTGTCCCCGCTCCAACGCCCGCAGGAGCGCCTCCTTGGCCTCCCGGGACTGCCCCCGGCGCTCCCAGAGCAATGGCTTCGGCGGGGAGGGCAGGAGGCCCCGCCCCACGGCCCGCGCCACGTCGTAGGAGGGGAAGAAGCACGCCAGGTTTCCGGGGACGACCCGGCACAGCTGGGCCACGGCGCGGGTGTACCCCTGGTAGCTCTCGGGACGGTCCCGGTAGGAACTGGAGAGGGTCCGGGAGGCGACGAGCAGCCGGTGCTCGGGGGGGAAGGCGGGGAGGTAGGCCCGAACGCGACTCCGGTCGGCGGGGACTCCCAGGAGGTCCACGTACATGTGCCCCGGGTGCAGCGTCCCGCTCATGAGGAGGCCCGCGGCCACCCGTTGGAAGACCTCCTCCGTGGCCGGGCGAGGATCCAGGGCGAGGAGGGAGAGGGCGCCGCCACCGCGACGGGAGAGGAGGCGCAGGACGTCGGGTCGTCGCCACTTCCGAAGGACCGTAACAACCTCCTCCATCAGGGGGACGAGCTCCGGCGAAGTCCCCGGCCCTTCTCGGGCGAGGAGGGAGGCCACGTGGGTCGCCGGATGCGAGGCGCCTCGGCCCAAGCCCCGGGTGAGGAGCCGGTCCAGGAAGTCTGGGGGGACCCTGGAGTCGCCGCCAACGACTCGGGATTCCTCCCGGAGGAGGCGGGCGGTGAGGCTCGCCGCCCGCAGGGCCTCCCCCGGCCTCAGGACGGACGCCACGCGCTCGAGCCCCTCCGCCGTCATGGCCGCCGAGAGGGCATCCCGCCCCCGGGAGGGGAGGTTGTGGGCCTCGTCCACCACGAGGAGAACGTCCTCCAGGAGGAGGTCCAGGGCGCGGAGGATGCGTTCTCGATGCGGGCCGAAAACGTAGTTGTAGTCGCAGACCACCACGTCCGCCCCCCGTGCGGCCTGCCGGGCAACGGCGTGTGGGCAGACGCGGTAACGGGCGGCCAGGTCCACAACCTTCTGGACGTGGAGAGGCCGCCGGAGGACCGCTTGGGCCACGGAGGCCACCCTCCCGCGACCCCCGACGTGGGCGGCGTGATCCCCGCACATGGCGTCCCGTGCGACCACGTCCGCCACGGCCAGGCGTCTCGCCTGCGTCATCCGCCGCAACGTCTCGATGGCGACGCGGTGCTGGCTACGCCTCGGCGTCGCGAAAAGCACCCGCTTTCCCTTCGCCAGGGCACCCTCGGCCGCGGCGGTCAGGGCGACGGCGGTCTTCCCCAGGCCGGTGGGTGCCTGCGCCAGGAGGACACCCCCTCGGCGCACGGCCTCCCGGGCGTCCGCCAGGAACTCAGCCTGGCCTTTCCGGGGGCGTCGATGCGGGAAGAGGTCCGGCGGCGCGTCCACCTCACGGGGAGGTCCGCGGCCTCCCCTCCCCCTTCCCCCTGCAGGCAGCCTACCTTCCCGCGCAGCGGGGGGTCAGAGGGGCGGGACCCATCAGGCCCGGGAGCCCGCCTACGCCAGGCTCGGCCAGAGCTTGAATCCCTGGCGCGCGCCGAAGCGCTCCAGGATGCCCAGGATGTGGCGTCCCCCAAAGCGCCCCACGCCGTTGATGAGGGTCCGAATGGAGAGGGGCATGGAGGAGAGGCCCCACAGGCTCTCGTCGATCTCCCGGAGGATGCGCTTCCAGCAGCGGTAAACCACGTTGAAGCGGGCCTCGTCGATCATCTCGTCCGGCCGGTAGAACTCCTCCCCCCGCAGCACGCCGATGGGGACGAAGGAGAGGGGGGCCACGATGAAGTGGGGGGTGTCGGACACCTGGTCCATCTGGTCCATCAGGACGCAGGTGTCGTAGGCGTCCTCCGTGGTCTCCCCCGGCAGGCCGATGATGGCCGTCAGGGCGGGGAACCAGTGGTTGTCATTGAGAATCTTGATGGACTCCAGGACCACCTCCGGCCACTCCGAGGGCTTGTAGGGAAGGAGCTTCCGGGGCATGATCTTCTCCACCA
>CAYGBN010000070.1:0-4457 GCA_964348155.1 uncultured Methanomassiliicoccales archaeon | reverse complement strand
TTCGCCCCGCGGCTGAGCTTCGTCTTCAACGCCCACAACGACCTCTTCGAGGAGCTGGCCAAGTACCGAGCCGCCCGGCGCATCTGGGCGCGGGAAATGAAGGAGACCTTCGGGGCCCAGAGCCCCCGCTCCTGGTGGATGCGCTTCCACACGCAGACGGCGGGGGTCTCCCTCACGGCCCAGCAGCCGGAGATCAACATCGTCCGCGTGGCCATCCAGGCCCTGGCGGCCGTCCTTGGCGGCACGCAGTCCCTCCACACCAACTCCATGGACGAAGCGTGGGCGGTGCGCATCGCCCTGCGCACGCAGCAGATCCTGGCCCACGAGTCGGGCGTCACCAGCACGGCGGATCCCCTGGGCGGGTCCTACTACCTGGAGTGGCTGACCGACGCGCTGGAGGAGGAGGCGTACCGCTACTTCGACCGCATCGAGGAGCTGGGGGGCGTGCTCCCCGCCATCGAGAAGGGCTTCTTCCAGCGGGAGATCGCCGCGTCGGCCTACCGGTACCAGCGGGAGATCGATGCGGGCGACCGCGTCATCGTGGGCGTGAACGAGTACGTCTCCGAGGAGCCGGAGGTCATCGAGTACCTGCGCCTCGACCGGGAGGCGGAACGGCGGCAGCGGGAACGGCTGGAGCGTCTGCGGAGGGACCGGGACGACGCAAAGGTGCGTGAGACGCTGGACCGGCTCCGGAAGGCGGCGGAGGGGGAGGAGAACCTCATGCCCGCCATCCTGGCCTGTGTCCGGGCCTCCGCGACCCTGGGCGAGACGACACGGACCCTGAAGGAGGTCTTCGGGGTGTACGAGGAGCCCCTCATCTTCTAGGGGGTGGCGGGATGGGCAAGATCCGGGTGCTTGTGGCGAAGCCGGGACTGGACGGCCACGACCGGGGGGCGAAGGTGGTGGCTCGGGGCCTCCGTGACGCGGGGATGGAGGTCATCTACACGGGGATCCAGCAGACGCCGGAGGACATCGTGGAGGCCGCGATCCAGGAGGACGTGGACGCCGTCGGGCTGAGCTCCCTCTCCGGGGCCCACATGACCCACTTCCCCCGGGTGGTGGAGCTGCTCCGGGAGAAGGGGGCGGAGGATGTCATCGTCATCGGTGGAGGCATCATCCCCCCCGAGGACATCCCTGCCCTCAAGAAGGCGGGCATCCAGGAGGTCTTCGGCCCAGGGACGTCCCTGAAGACCATCGTGGCGTTCCTGCAGAAGCGCGCGGGGACGGCCTGAGATGTCCCTCGTGGAGGCCCTGCTGAAGGGGGACAAGCGCG
Source organism: uncultured Methanomassiliicoccales archaeon (assembly GCA_964348155.1). Taxonomy (GTDB): domain Archaea; phylum Thermoplasmatota; class Thermoplasmata; order RBG-16-68-12; family JAJISG01; genus JAJISG01. The sequence continues at coordinate 3,184 of CAYGBN010000070.1, read as the reverse complement.
CGGTGGCCAAGCTCATCTCGCTCATCGAGGATGGCGATCCCGCAGCCGCCCAGGCCATCGGAGCCCTGTACCCCCGAACGGGGAACGCCCACGTCGTGGGGGTGAGCGGGCCTCCGGGCACCGGCAAGTCGACCCTCGTGTTCCGATTGGCTCAAGAGCTCCGGAAGCGGGGCCGGCGGGTGGGCATCGTGGCCATCGACCCTACCTCCCCCCTGACGGGGGGAGCCCTCCTGGGCGACCGCATCCGCATGGGGGACCTCACCCGGGACGAGGGGGTCTTCATCCGCAGCATGGGGACGCGGGGTCGCCTCGGCGGGGTGTCCGCAGCCACCGCCGACGCCGCCAATGTTTTGGATGCCTACGGGAGCGACGTGGTCTTCGTGGAGACGGCCGGGGCGGGGCAGACGGACGTGGAGGTGTCGGACCTCGTCCATACCACCCTCGTGGTGCTCATGCCCGGCGTGGGGGACGAGGTGCAAGCTCTGAAGGCCGGGCTCTTCGAGGTGGCGGACGTGTTCGTCGTAAACAAGGCGGACCTGGAGGACGCCGATCGCGTGGCCACGGACCTGCAGATGATGCTGGATCTGGGGGCCGAGACGGCCTGGGAGCCCCCCATCCTGAAGACCTCCGCCCTCCGGGACGAGGGCATCCCGGAGGTGGCGGACGCCCTGGAAGCCCACCACACGCACCTCCGGAAGACGGGGCGTCTCGAAGACGTCGAGCGACAGCGGGTAGAGAAGGAGCTTTTCGTGGCTCTGACGGAGGCGGCGTTGGAGCAGAGCGCAAAGCTTCGTGAAGGGAAGGCCTACGAGGACGTCGTGGCCCAGGTGCTGCGAAGGGAGACGAGCCCCCGGGAGGCGGCCATGCGTCTGCTCGGGGACGAAGGCTCGCCGGATTGATGCGATCCGGGAGGGACGCCCCGGGCCCTGCGCACTCCTTTCCGCGAGGCGGGTGATTACGGGTCTACGAGGGATTCCTTCAGCTCGACCTCCACGAAGAGAACCTCCCTACCGCCGACGTTCTGAACGTCGTGCTCCACTCCAGCCTCACGGAAGTAGGCCTCTCCTGCCTCTAGGTGTGTCGTCCTCCTGCCATCCGGCCCCTTCAGGACCAGGTCGCCGGAGGTCAGCGGAACGACGACGTAGTCGAGGGCATGCCGGTGGTATTCTGTGGCGGCCCCCGGTGCAAGGGCCCAGCGGGTCACCCTTACTCGCGCGTTTTCCAGCTGCACCCTGGATTCCCCTTTCACGCCATCAACTCCACCTGCACTTGGGCTCTCCCCCATGCGACGACCGGAGGATCGTTCCTGCGCAGAGGCCCGTGCCTCTTGAAGGCTTTGCCCCTGGGGCGCCCTCCCCCGCCGCGGCGCGCGGGGGCGGAAGGTCGAAATAGCGCCAGCCGCATCTCCCTTCGTGGCTGGCCCGGGGACGCGGAGGCGGTCCCTCCGTGAGGGGAGCCCTTTGACCCTGGGGGCCAAGGGGATGTGAAGGCGTGGAGCCCAACGTCCTGCTGATCTCTCCGGCGGGGATCTTGGAGGAAGGGTCAGGATCTCGGGTGAACCCCCGTGCCACGTCTCCCCCCCTGGGACTCCTCTACGTTGCCTCCGCCTTGCGGGAGGAGGGGCACACTGTCCAGGTCCTGGACATGAACTGCGAATCCGTCACCGAGGAGGAGCTGGCGGCCCGCATGTCGGACGGGCTGGACCTCATCGGCATCTCCACTCTTACGCCAACCTTCAGCAACGTGGTGGCGATCGGGCGCGTCGCCCACGAGGAGCAGCCAGACGTGCCCCTGGCGCTGGGAGGCTACTTCGCCACCTTCTGCCACGACCGGATCCTGTCCAAGTACGACTGCTTCGACCTCGTCGTTCGCGGCGAGGGGGAGGTGACGGCGGGGGATCTGATGGAGGAGCTGGAGCGAAGCCACCCCGACCTCTCCCGCGTGAGGGGATTGACTTACCGGGAGGACGGTCGAATCATGGTGAACCCCGAGCGTCCGACCCTCGAGGACCTGGACGCCCTTCCGTTTCCCGCGTACGACCTGATCTCTCACCTCAGGTACGGCTCCTTCGGCGGCCTGCGGATCACCCGCAAGAGCATGGGGTCCATCCTGACCTCCCGAGGATGCCCTTACAAGTGCCGCTTCTGCTCCTGTAGTGCGTTCGTCCACTCCACGATCCGGTGGAGGAGCCCGGAGAAGGTGGTGGAGGAGCTAGGGGTCCTCCACGACGCGTACGGCCTCGAGGAGTTCATGGTCGTGGACGACATCTTCACCTTCAAGGACGAGCACGTCCGGAGCATTTGCGGGCTGATTCGGGACGAGGGCCTGGACATCGAGTGGTACTGCGAGGGCAGGGTCAACCAGGCCGACGAGGGCCTGTTCCGGGAGATGGCCGACGCGGGGTGCCGGGCGATCTACCTCGGCATCGAGAGCTGCGTCAATCGCATCCTGCGGTACTACCGGAAGGGCCTGACGTACGAGATGGCGAAAGAAGCCGCCCGGAAGGCCCGCACGGCGGGCCTCGACGTCATCGGCAGCTTCATCCTCGGGGCTCCCATCGAGACGGTGGAGGAGATGTGGGAGACCGTGCACAAGGCGGGGGCGCTCGACCTCGACTTCGCCAAGTTCAACGTGCTGCGCATCGTTCGGGGCATGCCCATCTGGGACGACTTGGTGCAGGAGGGCGTCATCGACGACGAGACCCAGTGGGAGCAGAACATCATGGGCTTTGACGTCAATTCAGAGACCGCGTCCATGGACGCGGAGGAGCTCCTGCGCCAGTTCCACAGGGCCTTCTACCTGCGAGGGAACTTCATCGGCGAGCAGATCTGGAGAAGCCTGCTCTACCGTAGGAAGCAGTTGGCCCTCAACCTGGCCCATCCCAGGAGCTTCGTCCGGGAGCTTAGGGAGACGCTCAACCTCCGGTGAGGATCGTGACCGGACCCCCCGGGGGATTGGCGAAATCCCACCTCGTCGTGACCGAGATGACGAAGGAGGACTTGCCCTTCCTCCGAAGCCTCTGGCATACCCCAAAGGTGATGCGCTACGCGGACGAGTTCCCGAGACTGCGCCACTGGTCGAAGGCCTCGAGCGTTGACCGTGCGTGGAGGGCCTACGAAAAGTGGCGACAGGAGTTGGGGCAAGAGTACGTCCAGCTGATCGTGGGGCTCCGTGACGCGACGCC
>CAYGBN010000069.1:0-4489 GCA_964348155.1 uncultured Methanomassiliicoccales archaeon | reverse complement strand
AGGACAAGTTCAACAAGATCAAGGAGCCGCCCCTCCTCTACGCGTACGTCGTCCGGAAGGAGGGGGAGGAGCTCTCCGGCAACCAGGTCGTGGTGGCCCGAACCAGCGAGATGCTGAAGGTCTCCACCGGCTTCATGGACAAGGACGAGCTCCGCATCGGCCAGTACGTGTGGGTCCACCCCCAGACCTACGCCATCGTGGAGCGGACCCAGGAGTTTCATCGGGGCGTTGTGGGGAAGGTTCAGGAGGTTCAAGAGGACGCCCTCATTGTCTCCACGGAGGGCGACCTGGAGAAGCGCATCGTCAAGTGCGACCCCGAGGCGGCCCAGACCATCAAGCCGGGCTACCAGGTCTCCCTCCTCCCCCCCACCATGGAGATCCTGGAGATCATGCCCGACGCGGAGGTGAAGAGCCTCCTGCTGGGCGAGCGGCCCGGCGTGACCTACGGCATGATCGGCGGCCTGGACGAGGCCATCGAGCGCATCAAGGACGTGGTCGTCCTCCCCTTCGAGCAGAAGAAGCTCTTCCAGAAGGTGGACCTCAAGGCGCCTCGGGGCATCCTCCTCTACGGCCCGCCCGGCTGCGGGAAGACCCTCATGGTCCGGGCCATCGCGGCGGAGAACGCCATGACCTTCTTCAACGTCAGCGTGGCAGACATCCTCTCCAAGTGGGTGGGGGAGAGCGAGCGGATCACGAAGGAGATTTTCCGGCAGGCCCGGGACAAGGCCCCCAGCATCGTCTTCTTCGACGAGATCGAGGCCCTCTTCACGACGCGGGGCGTCTTGGACACCTCCGGGGTCCACAAGAACATCATCGCCCAGATTCTCTCGGAGATGGACGGTCTCCTGGAGCTGGAGGACGTCTTCGTCATCGGCTCCACGAACCGGCCGGACCTCCTGGATCCCGCCCTCCTGCGGCCGGGGCGCTTCGACGAGATCATCGAGATCCCGCGGCCCGACCGGCGGGCGGGGGAGGAGATCCTGGGAATCTACCTGCAGGAGGGCCTCCCCGTGGCCAAGGAGCTGGTGGAGGAGTACGGCGACCGCGAGGCCGCCTACCGGGCGTTGAAGGCCTTCGTCCTGGAGGAGCTCTACGGGGAGAACAAGTGGGTCCGCATGAAGGTGGACTCCGAGGCGAAGGAGCCCGTGAAGACCGTGAAGCGGAAAGACATCATCTCCGGCGCCATCATCGAGGCGGTGGTGCGCACCGCCAAGAAGAACTTCATCAAGCGGGCCATGGAGCTCAAGGCCGCCCAGCAGAAGAAGGAGGGCCTCTCCATGCAGGACCTCCAGCGGGCCATCGAGGAGGAGTGCAAGGAGCACGCCATCACGGAGCTCTACGTTTACGAGAAGCGGCAGCGGGAGATCTTCCGGCAGACGGGCACCGACCCCATGGTCGGCTGAGCCATGCGGCCGATGGTGCAGGGAACGGAGCACGAGTACACCTACTACTCCCGCAACATGAGCCGCCTCGGCGTGGACCCCCACGTCCTGGCCCTGGACCTCCTGCGGGAGAGCGACCTCCACGCCGCGGGGGAGTGGCTGACGAACGGGTCCCGGGGCTACTATGACGTGGGCCACCTGGAGATCTCCACCGCCGAGACCTCCAACTTCCGTGACGTGATCGTGTGGGAGAAGGCGGGGGAGAAGGTCGTGGACTGGCTCCGGAAGGTGGTGGAGGAGAAGCACATGGGGCCGGACGCGCGGCTGTGGGCGTTCAAGAACAACACCTCCCCCGACGGGACCTCCTACGGGAGCCACGAGAACTACTGCGTCTCCCGGAAGGTGCCCTTCCCGGAGGCCTTTGTCCGCGAGCTCGTCCCCCACCTCATCACCCGCTTCGCCTACACCGGGGCCGGGGACCTCGTCGACGGGAAGTACGTCCTCTCCCCCATGGTCTACCTGACGAGCAGCCTGGTGAGCGGGGAGACCATGCACTCCACGGGGGTGCTGAACACCCGGGACGAGCCCCACGCGCTGCCCCACCGCTGGCGGCGGCTCCACCTCCTCATCGGCGACGCCCTCATGAACGAGACGGCCCTCCTCCTCCGCCACTTCACCACCAGCGCCATCCTGCAGCTGATGGAGGACAACGCCCTGGGGGACGTCCCGCTTCTGGCGGACCCCCTTAAGGACATGTGGCACAACGTGGAGCACATGAACCCGGAGCGGTGGCGGGTCACCCTGAAGGACGGCACGCACATCTCCCCTCTGGAGATCCAGCGGTACTACCTGGAGAAGGTGGAGACCCGGGTGGAGACGGAGGCGGAGCGGGTGGCCTTCCGGATCTGGGAGGAGGTCCTGGAGGACCTGGAGGCCCGTCGGTCGCGAAAGCTGGCCCGGCGGGTGGAGTGGCTGGACCGCTTCTTCGCCATCCGGGAGGCTGCGGAGGCGAAGGACGCCCTGGACGTGGAGATGATGGCATGCAAGCAGTACTCCGAGGTGGGGCAGGATCGCGGGCTCTTCTACCGGCGGCAGACGGCGGGGGCGCTGGACCGGATCGTGGACGACGCCGCCATCAAGGAGGCGGTGTACGAGCCGCCGGCGGACACCCGGGCCGCCCTGCGGCGATCCCTGTGCGACAAGCACCAGGTCGTGGGCATCGACTGGTCGTATGTCGTGATTGATGACCAGGGCCGAAAGCGTATTAATATGGCCGACCCCTACTCGACGACGCTGGAGGACGACCTTGTCGCCGCGTGAGCAGCCCCAGAAGAAGCGGAAGAAGAAGGACAAGGAGCCCAAGCTTGAGTTCGAGGCGGGCAAGGTCTTCAAGCCCAGCGAGGCGAAGGACCAGGACTTCGACCTGGACCTGGAGAGTGCGAGGTACCAGGCACGAAAGGGCGAAGGGGGAGACCGGCGCAGTTAGGGGCTCCACCCCCACCCTCGGGAACCTTATTATCCCCTCCCAAGCATCCACGCCCAAGATGGCCAAGGAAGCCGAGGTCACGGAGGAGGGCCCGCCCTACGCCAAGTTTGAGGTGTACGGGCAGGAGATGATCGAGAAGGTTGTGAAGAGGAGCGGGAACAGCGGCCGCGTGTACCTCCCCCCGGACTGGGTGGGGAAGCGGGTGAAGATCATCCGCATGGAGTGAGGGGCATGACGGTCACGGTGCGCAGCCTGGTGCAGGCGGACATCCCCGCCATGGTGGACATCGAGCGGGCCATCACCCAGAGCGTGGAGCTGGAGGCTTTGGAGCGGACACTGCAGGCTTACATTCACCAGGGCGACGCAGACCTCCTCCTGGGGGCGGAGACGGACGACGAGCTCATCGGTTTTCTCATCGGGGAGCTCCGTCCTTGGGAGTTCGGGGAGGAGGAGTCTGTGGCCTGGATCAAGGTCGTGGGCGTCCACCCACGCCACCAAGGCAAAGGGATCGGCCGGAAGCTTGGCGAGGCTTTCTTGGAGAACCTGAAAGCCAAGGGCTCTGTACGAATGCGAACGCTAGTCCCGTGGGACTCGGGGGATCTCATTACGTACTTCAAGGCCCTCGGATTCGACCGCAGCCAGTACGTCGTCCTCGAGCGGCGTGTGTAAGCTCGAGTTCACTCAACCGCTTTCTTGAACTGCCACCGCTGAAGGTCTGCTGCGTTGATCTCGAGGTGTTGGTCGGCAACCACTCGGAGCTCATTGTCGTAGCTCTTAGGGACACATACCACCAAGGTGGACACCCCGAGGTCCTTCGTGGCCTGAAGGAGCGGCACGAAGTCACCATCCCCACTGACCAATACGGCTAGGTCGATCTTCCCTGACGCAGCCAGCTTGTACATGTCTAGGGTGAGAAGGACATCCGACCTGTTTCTGGCGGTCTTTCATCCCCTTCGGAGTCCGTTGTAGCTTGCCCAGCCGGACCTCGATTCGATCACCGAGGCCCAGATTCGTGTGATATTGCTCCACGACCTTCGCGTACTCCGGATCCTGGGGGAGAACGTTATAGAAGTACGTTCTCAGGCGGGCGTAGGGTCCGAGGAGTTCGTTGCTCATCTTCTCGATGTCGATTTCGAAGAGTCGAGGTGCCCCCTTCTCGTTGGTGGCCAAGGCCAGATAGGCACCGTCGATGAAGACAGCCCCCTTGGGTCGACCGTCCTGGGCACTCATGGTCAATCTCGGGGCTTCATCATCTCCGGCTCTTAACTAGATTCCGTCGGAGTCCACCAGATGGCCAATCCTTATGAGAGGTCACACCATGAAGCCCGCACCGCGGGAGATGGATCCATGGGGAAGTTCATCGAGTACCAGGCGGAGGAGGGCATCGGCGTCGCGCGGCTCAACAAGCCGCCGGCGAACACGTACGACTACGAACTCATGCAGGAGCTGGACCGTGTCATCGAGGAGGTCCGCTTCGACGACGATGTGAAGGTGGCCATCCTGGGGAGCAAGCTGGAGAAGTTCTTCTCCGCCGGCGCGGACATCCGCATGCTGTCGGAGAGCGAGCCCGACTACAAGGCCATGTTCTGCCTCCACTGCCAGGAGACCCTGGTGAGGATGG
>CAYGBN010000068.1:2057-4767 GCA_964348155.1 uncultured Methanomassiliicoccales archaeon | reverse complement strand
CGCCCGGGCCGGTGACGGCATGGAAGTCCACGGAGTGGTTCTGCGTGCTCGTCGCCGCGTTTCTGAAGTGCACGACCACCGTGTCGTGAACGCGGACTCGGAAGAAGGGTCCTGGGACCGTCCCGTTGTAGGTCCAGTAGGTGAATGTCGTTCCAGTCTCCATCTCAGCCACCACCTCCCGCGTCTCCATGTAGAGGTGGACCGTCGCGTTGTGGTCACGGGCTATCGGCGGCGGGATGTCCACCGGATCCTTCGCAATGCGAGGCACGTCCACGGGCTTCGCCGCCCCCGGGCCAGAGGAGGGGGTGGACCCCTCACCCACCACGAGCTGGCCCTCCATCCCCACGATGCGATGCCCCGGAACGGTGCAGAAGTACGCGAACGTGCCCACCCGATCCGCGCGGAAGGTGATGCGATCCCTGTCCCCGGTCTCAAAGAGGCGCTGCGTCGAGATGTCATAGCCCTCGACCATCAGATCGTGTTCGATGCCCTCGCCGTTGACGAGGATGATCGTGACTTCGCTCCCTTGGGGGACCTCTAGTGTGGGGTTCTCCACGCCATCAATCGTCCCCCCGACGCCAAGGTACCCCGTGATAAACGCCCGCAGCTCGAAGGTGGTGGGCACCTCCGGGGTCACTGGCGGGCTCCTGGCGCCGCCGGTCAAGTACCCCATGGCCCCGCCGCCCGCCGTCCCCACCAAAAGTGCGGCGAGGATCAGGAGCGTCCACAGCCTTCCGTCGGGGGCATCCCCCGCTTGGTTCCGCCTGCGCGCCAAGTTCCCTTCCCACGGCCTGCTCGCCATGTTCTCACCCTTCCACGGCCCTGCCGGTTGTCCCAGGCGCTTCAATCGCCGAGGCCCGCGGCCCAGGGCCAGTGAGAACAGGAATGCCGCCGCGTAAGCCCCTTCTCCCGAACGCGTTCGGGTCACCGCGGCCTGCGCATCAACCCATGGAAATAGGCGTGGAGGACCTTCGCCTCCCCCGTGCGTAGGACCTCCGAGAGGGTGGACTTCGCCACGCCGAGCTTCTGGGCGAGCTCCGTCAGGTTGATCCGCTTCGGGAACTCGAAGTAGCCCAGCTTGTACGCGAGGCTCATCACCTCCTCCTGACGCTCCGTGAGCATCCCGGCGGGCTTCGCCGAACGGATGGACACCACCTCCACCTCGATGCTGTCCCCCTCGAGTGCCTTCACCAAGGCCTCCGCAGCGGACCGCTTCTGCGCCAGGATGTGCCACAACACGCCTCCCCCCTCCAGCGCCTTCGCGTCCGTCAGGAAGCATTCGGACTCCGCCAGGGTGGCGCACGCCCGACAGTCCTTCACCTGGAGCGTGGCCAGAATCTTGCCCTTGGGCGGCACGATCGCCTCGATGTCCACGACGTCTCGATTTTTGCGCAGGGCCTCCACAACTTCCCGGGGGTCCGCCTCCTGAGGTTCAATTTCGACAAGGCTCTGCAGCAGGCCGTTGCCCAGGGGCTTCTGCTCCACAATGTCGACGACGGCGCCATGCTCCACGGTCACCAGGGTGACCCAGCTGCAGGGCAGGTGGACGCGGAGGGACGCCTCGATCATCGCCGCGTGGCTCAACGGCCGCCCCGCGTATAAAGCCAGCGAAGGCATGGGGTCTGTCCGAGCGGTGCTTCCGTGATGAAACCTCGGCGGGCAGGGCGGACGCGTGGGGACCAGTACGCCTCATTCTCAGCCACGATAAGGACATCTACACAGTTTAATAGCCCGCAAGCCAGCATGGTAGTTGGCTGCAGTACGGTGTCTCCATGCCCCCCAGAGAGGAGATTCGGGCAAAGGTGTGCCTTGTGGGCGAGGGGGCGGTCGGCAAGACCTCGCTGATCAGGCGATTCGTTCACGACGAGTTCTCCGATCGCTACATCGCCACCCTGGGCGCAAAGGTCTCGAAGAAGATCATCCTGGTCAATGACTCCAACGGCCGGGAGACCAAGGTGACCCTGGCCATCTGGGACATCATGGGGGAGGAGCGCTTCCGCGATATCATGAAGGAGGCCTTCTTCACGGGTGCCCACGGCATCTTGGCCGTCTGCGACAGCACGAGAAAGTGGACACTCCATGAACTGGATCGGTGGATTGCCGCAGTCCGGAGTGTTGCCGGGGACATCCCCATCCATTTCCTCGCAAACAAGATGGACTTGTCCGAACGAAGGGAGCTGGAGGAGGAGAAGCTGGTCGAATTCGCAAAAAAGTACCACTCCCCCTATTGCCACACCAGCGCCAAGACGGGGGAGAACGTCTCTGACGCGTTCAAGACCCTTGCGCAGATCATTGCCGGGTGAGACGCCCCTGTTCCCCCCCGCCTGGGAGGGATTCCCCCGGGCAGCGCCTTCTGCGGGGCGATCATGACTCTGGCTGACACCCGGTAGGCGCACACCCACCTCGCTATCGCTCCACGCCACTCCGCCTACGGCGCCTCGAGCCTCCTGGCTTCCTCCGACACTGCGCGCTTCGGCGCCTCACACCCTTCGAGCCAGACGGCGGCCAATGTCTCCAGGTCCGGCGGCGTCAGGTTCACCTCGGGGTCGACGGCAACGTCAAGGACCGCGGGCCTCCCGCTCTCTACCGCCCGCTCCAAGGCCGGCCGAATGGCTTCCGGCTCCTCGACGCGCTCCCCGTGGCATCCCATCGCGGCCGCCAGCCGATCGTAGCGCACGTCCCCGAAATCGACCCCGATGTAGCGCTCCCC
>CAYGBN010000068.1:1237-2047 GCA_964348155.1 uncultured Methanomassiliicoccales archaeon | reverse complement strand
TGCTTCAGGTTCCGTTCAATTTTCGATCAGCCTTCTTCGCCCCCTTGATCATCCCCCACTGCTGGTCATCGAACACCAATGCCACCACGTTGGCGTGGAGCCTGGCGGCCGTCTCCAGCTCTTGGACATTGAGCAGGAAGGCCCCGTCCCCCGAGAGCAAGTACACGGGGGTCTCCGGCCGGACCAGCTTGGCCGCGATCGCGTAGGGTAGCCCCGTGCCGAGGTGGCCAGAGTCCGCCGCCCAGAGGAAGGTTCGTGGCGCGTGGATGCGGTTCAGGTAGTACGCCCACACGGCGGTGTTCCCGCCATCCACCACGGCGATCGCCTCCCGGGGAAAGAACCGCCTCGCCTCGTAGACCGCTCGCAGCGGATGGATGGGCTTCCCCCAATCCAGCGCCTGACGCACGAACTCCTGCTCCCAACCCTCGGTGAGCTCCCGAAAGCCGGAAAGGTCCCGTTCCTTCGCTGCCGTCTGCTTCCGGACCGCCTCCAACAGCTGCCCGAGGACGGCCTGGGCATCCCCCACCAGGGCCACCTCCACCGGCCGATTGAGGGCGATCATCTCCGGGTCGAGGTCCACCTGGATCCACTGCTGGGCCGCGGGCTCGCCCCAGGGGGGTGAGCGTCCCCAGAAATCCGTATCGCCCACCCGGCCTCCCACATGGAGGACCACATCGGCCATGCTCTGGGCGGCGATGGCCCCCGGGCTCGCGGGGACGAGACAGAGCGGGTCATCCTCAGGTACCACGCCTCGGGCGGCCAGGCTGCTCACCACCGGGGCGGACAGATGTCTTGCCAGGGACAGCGCCA
>CAYGBN010000068.1:0-1227 GCA_964348155.1 uncultured Methanomassiliicoccales archaeon | reverse complement strand
GTCTGCCGGTCGACCTGTATCCGGCCGGCGCGGCCAGCGGCTCCCCCACCTCCGTCTCCCCGAACAGCACGTCCGCAGGGAGGTCTAGGTGCACGGGGCCGGGTCGACCCGCAAGGGCGGTCCGGACGCCCCGCTGGATCAGTTCAGGAATCCGATCGATGTGTTGGACCACAGCGTTCCACTTCGTCACGGGCTGGAAGAGCGCGTACTGGTCCAGGGCCTGCATGCTGCCGTGGTCCGGATAGCTCCGCCAGCCCTGGTTCTGGGCGGTCAGGGCCAGCAGGGGTACGCTGTCGGCAAAGGCGGGGTATACGCCCGGGATCAGATCCGCCCCGCCCGGACCCACGGTCCCCAGGCACACGCCGAGTCTGCCCGTCACCCGGTAGTAGGCGTCGGCCATGTGCGCCGCGGCCTGTTCGTGCCGGGTGCTGATGAACCGCAGCCCCCGCTTCCGGCCCATCCGGTGGATAGCATCGAGGAAGGGCGTGAGCTGCGCCCCGGGGACCCCAAAGACGTACGCCACCCCTTCCTGCAGCAGGCACTCCAAGAGCAGTTCCCCTCCAGACAGTTTCACCTTGCTCACCCCGGGGGCATCGGCATCACCCCATATAGCGTGCGGTATCGGGGACTGCGAGCACAGGTCCCTGCAGAAAAAGGCAAATCCCATGCCGTCTTCACTGCGGGATATCCAGGGCTGCCACATCGACGGAGGCTGCCATGTCACTCCGGGAGAAGCTCAATAAAACGCCAGTGCTGCTCGAGGTCATTCCGCCCGGTCGGAGGGCGAGCGCGCGCCAGGTCCGGCGTCTCGTCGACCGTTACGTCCGAGAGGCCGTGGAGCAGTGCCGACCGGACGCCCTCAACCTCCCGGAAATTGTGCAGGAGAACCATCGAGGGGCGCCCTTCTACCGGAACGTGGACCCCCGGCGCTTCGGCCACGTCCTCCGGGAGCGGCTCGGAGACCAGGAGGTCGTGGTGAACAAGGTCGTCGCCCACTGCAGGAACGGCCTGAAGGAGCTGACGCAGTGGGCCTCCGCCACGGCGGGGGAGTATGGCGTGCGCAACGTCGTGGCCGTTGGCGGCAGCTCGAGCCAGTACAGCTACCCCGGTCCCACGGTCCTTCAGGCAAACCAGATCCTCCGGGAGGCCGGCCTCTGCTGTGGGAACGTCATGATTCCGGAACGGCGGGATGAGCCCCGGAGGATGTTCGAGAAGACCCGCGCTGGC
>CAYGBN010000067.1:0-4883 GCA_964348155.1 uncultured Methanomassiliicoccales archaeon | reverse complement strand
AGGGGGACCATCCCATTCTCCCGACGGCGACGCGCCTGGCTATTTATAAATAGAGGTCGTCGCTTGGTTCATCAGTGACCTCGCTCCTTGTGGAGTTCCAGGTCCGCTCCGAGCTCTGCCCCCTAGTGAACCTGACAAACGCCTTTCGCGACGTGGAGGTGGAGTACATGGAGATGGCGCGGGTCGCCAGCCGGGAGTTCCTGGAGGTCTTCGAGGTCCGGGGGCCGGAGCTGGCGGAGTTCCGGGAGGCCGCCGAAGGCGCCCCGGGGGTCACGCGCTTCGAGGTCGTGGAGGAGACCCCCGATCGGCTTGTCTGCCAGGCGGTCATCGGGTCCCGTTGCATCCGCACGCTCCTTGCCAGCCACGGCTGGATCCCGCTGCGGGTGCGGGCCGCGGAGGGGCACGAGAGCGTCGCCGTGACGGTGCGGGACCTGGACGAGGCCCGCCGGCTGGTGGACCTGGTGAAGGAGACGTACGAGGACTTCGAACTCTCTCGCATCGTACCGGGGGGCCGTCAGGGCTTTGGACCGCCGCGAATGCTGGACGCCTTTGGCCTCACGCGCCGCCAGAAGCAGGTCCTGACCCGGGCCGTGACGGCGGGGTACTTCGACTCTCGACGGGGGAAGACGGCGACGGAGATCGCCCGGGGTATGGAGATCGACCGGAGCACGTTCTCTCGCCACCTGCGGCTGGCGCTCCGGAAGATCCTGGCGGAGCTGCTCTCGTAGCCGCTATTTAAGGACGCCCCATAGGTGCACGCCACCTTTACGGATGACTGTACTACTACAATTGTCCGAGGTAGCCAGCATGAGGTTAGGCCCCCTCGAGACGCGCGTTCTGGGCGCCCTCCGCGGCCTCCGAAGCGCCCCTGCCCGCCGAGTCCGGGAGGCGCTAGCGAACGCCGGTACGCAGGTCACATACGCCACCGTCAGTACGATCTTGGATCGCCTCCACACCCGGGGACTCCTCCGTCGGAGCAAGGAGGCCTTCAAGGGCCGCTTCCGCTACGTCTACGAGTACAGGGACATCCGGGACGAGTACCTCCAGTCGATGGTCGAGGACGTCCGTTCGCTCCTCGGCGACGTGGACCTCCAGGAGATCGGACAGCACCTGGAGACGGAGCCCGTGGGGCAAGGGAGGACGGAACCGGTTTTGGCTGAGCCCCCCGCGTTTGTGGAGACTTTCCCGCGTCCACGCACCGAGCCCGCCGCCCGGGAGACCCTCTACCTGGAGGCTCTGCGCCGCCCCGTCAACCTGGAGCGGTTCCCCTCCCCCAGGGGCAGGGTCTACGTCATCCCGGAGCGGTGCAAGGAGTGCCACTTCTGCTGGGAGCTCTGCCCCAGAGACGTCCTCGAGATTAGCGACGAGGTCAACTCCCGAGGGTATCGGTATCCCCAGGTGAAGGAGGGGAAGGAGGACGCCTGCGTCAACTGCGGGATGTGTAGGGACGTGTGCCCCGAGTTCGCCATCTTCACGATGGAGGTGGAAGTCGATGCTTGATCCACGCCCTGTCCTCACGGGAGAGCACTTCGTCATGGGCGACGTGGCGGTGATGGAGGGGGCCATCGCCGCCGGCTGCCGATTCTTCGGCGGCTACCCCATCACCCCGTCGTCGCAGATTGCCGAGCGGGCGGCACTGAGGCTGCCCCTCGTGGGCGGCGAGTATATCCAGATGGAGGACGAGATGGGGAGCCTGGCGGCCGTCATCGGCGCGTCCTGTGCGGGGGCGAAGGCCATGACCGCCACGTCCGGGCCTGGCCTGTCTCTCATGATGGAGCACATCGGCCTGGCAGCGATGCTGGAGGCTCCATGCGTCATCGTGGACATACAGAGGGGCGGGCCGAGCACGGGCCTGCCCACCCTGACGTCCCAGGGGGACATGATGCAGGCCCGTTGGGGGTCCCACGGTGACTACGAGCTCGTGGCCTACGCCCCCGGCACCGTTCAGGAGATGTTCAACTTTGCCATCAAGGCCTTCAACACGGCGGAGTTGTACCGCATTCCCGTTCTGATTATGTCGGATCAGATCGTTGGCCAGATGACCGCCAAGCTGGTCATCCCCCCGGAGGAGGAGATCGAGACCGTGTACCGGCCGATCCCCGATGTTCCTCCGGAGGAGTACCTGCCCTTCGACAGCTCGTACCTGGTTCCCCCCATGGCGATCGCGGGCACCGGCTACAGGGTCCACATGACGGGACTCACCCACAGCGACATCGGGTATCCCGAGACCAACGCCCTCGGCCAGGAGGCCCTGGTGCCACGACTGGTCCGGAAGGTCCGAGAGAATGAGGACGAGATCATCGAGGTCGAGGAGAGGCTCGTTGACGATGCGGAGGTTGGGTTGGTCGTCTATGGCTCCACCACAGGTCCTGCGTGGGAGGCCGTGCAGGCCGCCAGAAAGGAGGGCATTAAGGTTGGCATGCTGCGGCTGGTCACGGCCTGGCCCTTCCCGAAGGGGGCCGTGAAGAGACTTGCCGATGGGGTCGACGAGATCCTCGTTGTGGAGGTCAACCTCGGGCAGATCGTCCACCCGGTCCAGGAGTACGCAGAGCGACCCGTCCATCACCTCGGCCTGCCAGGAGGCCGGATCTTCAGCCCTGATGAGATTCTTCGTGGCATAAGGAAGGTGGTGGCTTGAAGGCGGTAACGTACACGGACACCCACCCCAAGGACTCCCTCCTTAGGGCAGAAAGGTTCCCCCACATCTGGTGTCCCGGCTGCGGCATTGGCAACGCGGTGAGGTGCTACGTGGAGGCCATGGAGGCGTCGGACACGCCCCTTGATGAGCACGTAGTCGTCTCGGGAATCGGGTGCAGCGGCAGGGTCGCGGGGTACGTGAACATCGACTCCTACCACACCACCCACGGTCGCCCTGTCCCCTTCGCCACGGGCCTCAAGCTCATGAAGCCCGAGCTGGAGGTCACCGTCTTCTCCGGGGACGGAGACCTCATCACCATCGGTGGAAACCACTTCATCCACGCGGCCCGGCGCAACATCGACCTGAACATCCTCTTCATCAACAACTTCAACTACGGCATGACCGGCGGCCAGTTCGGGGCCACGACTCCCTACGCCGCGCGGACCACCACGACCCCCTACGGGAACTTCGAGCAGGCCTTCAACATGCCCCTCTTGGCCGCGGCTTCAGGGGCGCCCTTTGTGGCCCGCTGGACGAGCCTCCACGTCCGCCAGCTCAGGACGGCCATCGAGCGGGCCTTCGAGGTGGAGGGCTTCGCCTTTGTCGAGGTCATCTCTCCGTGCCCCATCGGCTTCGGCAGGAAGAACCGCTTCGCGGACGCGATGGACGAGATGGGACACTTCCGGGAGGGGGTGATCGTGGACCACAATGCGGACCTCCGAGAAGTGGCCGTCACGATGCGCAGGGATGATCCCATCGTCGTGGGCAACTTCATCGATGAAGACAGACCGTCGTACCGTACTGGGAAGGGCCATCTTATGACGAAGGTTCTGGAGGGGTCGAAATGAGGACCGAGGTCCGCATGGCCGGCTTCGGTGGCCAGGGCATCATCACCATGGGCAGGATCCTCGGCAGAGCTGCCGTCCTGTATGACAAGACTTCCGCCGTCCTCACCGAGGACTATGGCCCCGAGAAGATGGGAGGCTGGTCCAAGGCGGACATCATCATCAGCGAGGAGGAGATCCGCTACCCCCTGGTGGAGCGGCCAGACCTCTTCGTCGCCCTGGCTCAGGACGGATATGACCGCTTCAAGGAGACCGTGAACCCGGAGGGGCAAGCCGTCTTCGAGGAGGCCCTCGTGCATCCGGAGGCGGGGTGGAAGCCGAGGACCAGCTTCATCCCGGCCCTGGAGACGGCCAACGCCCTGGGAAGGAAGGTCGTCGCCAACATCGTGATGATTGGCGCTCTTGTCGAGCTGACCGGCCTCGTGACCCCCGAGGCCGCCAGGAAGGCCATTTTCGACAGCATACCAAAGGGGACTGAGGAACTCAACGAGGCGGCCTTTGACAGAGGTCGCGAACTCGCCAAGGGAGGTGCCGCCTGATGGTGAACAACGTGGTGGTGGTGGGGGGCGGCATCGCCGGCATACAGGCCTCCCTAGATCTGGCGGAGGCGGGCTGCAAGGTCACCCTGGTCGAGAGGACGCCCTCCATCGGCGGCAAGATGGCCGCCCTGGACAAGAACTTCCCCACGCTCGACTGTTCCATCTGCATTGAGGCGCCCAAGATCAGCGAGGTCATCCAGAACGAGAACATCGAGGTCCTCACCATCTCGGAGGTCACGGGGATAGAAGGGAAGCCGGGCGACTTCACCGTCTCCATCGATCAGAAGGCCCGGTACGTGACCGATGAGTGCACCCGGTGTGGAGACTGCGCCCCCGTCTGCCCTCAGGTGCTGGCCAACGAGTTCGACGTCGGGGTGGGTGCCAGGAGGGGGATCTTCACACCCTTCGAACAGGCGGAGCCCGGCGCGTACGCCATTGACATCGAGGCCTGTCTCAACGAGCCTCCCAACTACCTCCCGTGCAACCGGTGTGTCGAGGCGTGCCTGCCGAAGTGCATCGACTTCAACATGAAGCCTGTGACGCAGCAAGTCCGGAAGGCCGCTGCCGTGATCATCGCCACAGGCTTCGACCTCTTCGACCCGCGAAACATCCCCGAGTACGGCTACGGCGAGCACCCTGACATCCTCAACTCCATGGAGTTCGAGAGACTCCTGAACGCTGCAGGTCCCACGGCGGGCGACGTCGTGAAGCCCAGTGACGGCGAGCACCCACGCCGCCTCCTGTTCGTCCTCTGCGTGGGTTCCAGGGACCAGCGCTTCTGCCACTACTGCTCCCGGGTCTGTTGCATGTACTCCATCAAGGAGGCCATCCAGGCCGTGGACCACGGCGTGGAGGACGTCA
>CAYGBN010000066.1:2739-5085 GCA_964348155.1 uncultured Methanomassiliicoccales archaeon | reverse complement strand
ACACCACGCTGCAGAACTGGTCCGACAACGTGTACAACCTCGTGACGAAGCGGGCCTACGCCTACGAGAACGCCACGGTGGAGTGGGTGGACGCCAACATGGGCAGCGGGCTGACGATGAAGTACCCGTCCGTCTACCTGCTGGGCCGGGGGGCGAAGGCGGAGATCCTCTCCGTGGCCTTCGCCGGGGCGAACCAACATCAGGACGCCGGCGCAAAGGCGATCCACCTGGCGCCGGAGACCCAGTCCCGCATCACGAGCAAGTCCGTCTCCCGGAACGGGGGCCGGGTGACGTACCGGGGGCACCTGAGCGTGGCCAAGGGGGCCACGGACGTGAAGTCCAGCGTCCGGTGCGACGCCCTCATGTTGGATCCCATCTCCCGGTCGGACACCTACCCGTACATGGACATCGAGGAGGACGACGCCACCATCACCCACGAGGCGACGGTGGGAAAGATTAGCGAGGACGTCCTCTACTACCTCATGTCCCGAGGGCTCACGGAGACGGAGGCCATGAACATGGTCGTCCTGGGCTTCCTGGAGGTCTTCACCAAGGAACTCCCCATGGAGTACGCCGTGGAGTTCAACCGGCTCATCAAGATGGAGCTGGAGGGCGACGTCGGATAGGCCTCCGGGGCCAGGCAGGTCGATTCATCCATGGAGTTTGAGCTCGGCTTCGCCACGGAGGCGCAGGTCACCGCCCTCTCCAATGACCGGAAGGAGCCTGAGTGGCTGCGGAAAGACCGGCTCCAGGCGCTGGAGGCATTCCGGGAGATTCCCGTGGAGTCCCTCCCCCTCTTCGTCCGCCACACGGACATCCGGGGGACGGACGTGGCGAGCCTGGATCCGCCCCAGCATGCGGACCCCACCCCCATGGAACCCGTCTACGACGGCGGCGACAAGGCCGCCCTCGCCCGCATCGAGGAGGGCCGCATCCAGGAGATCCGCCTCACGGAGAAGCTGAAGGGGCGGGACTTCTACTTCAACGAGGTGGGGGGCCTCCTGGAGGCCCACCCCGGGTTTGCCGAGACGGTTCTGGCGCGACCCGGGGGGCTGCCGGCCAACGAGAAGTTCGGCATGATGAGCCGGGCCCTCTTCTCCTCCGCCTTCGTGGTATACGTCCCGCCCCGAGTGGAACTCACCCTCCCCGTCCACCTGCGGTGGCAGTTCACGGAGGAGGCCTCCTCGCTCCTGACCCGCACCCTCGTCTACCTTGCCGAGGGGAGCCATGCTTCCGTGCTGGAGGAGTTCGAGTCCGAGGAGACCCGGAGGGCGCAGAGCCTGTTCGGCAACGCCACGGAGATCTTCCTGGAGGACGGGGCGAGCCTCCGCTACGCCGCCATCGAGCGGTTCGGGGACCACGTGGCCTCGTTTCTGACCCGTCAGGCCATCCTCAACAGGGGCGGTCGGCTGAACCAGGCCCTCGGAAGCTTTGGCGGGCTCCTCTGCAAGTCCCGGGCGGACTGCCTCCTGGCGGGCGACGGGTCGAGCATCCGCCAGGTGGAGGTCGTCTACGGCAACGGGGCGGAGAAGTTCGACAACACGAACTTCGTGGTCCACGTGGGACGGGACACGAGAAGCGATCTCCTGGCCAAGGCGGTGATGCAGGAGAAGTCCCGCTCCGCCCTGAAGGGCGTCATCACCATCGAGGACACCGCCCTGGGGACGGACACCTACCTGGGGCAGTACGCCATGCTCCTCAGCAAGAAGTCCAAGTCCACCGCCATCCCCAGCCTGGAGATCAAGACCAACGAGGTCCAGCGGGCGAAGCACTCCGCGTCCGTGGCTCAGGTCGATGAGGACCAGCTCTTCTACCTCATGAGCCGGGGCATCCCCCGGAACCGGGCCCGGCGCATGCTGGTGGAGGGGTTCCTCAACCCGCTGGTGGAGCAGGTGGAGCTGCCTCAGGCCCGCGACCGCCTTTTTCAGATGATGGACGAGAAGTGGGTGGGCTAGGGGGAGTCCGGTGGCGCGCGCGGAGATTGGGAAGCTTGAGGACTTCCCCGAGGGTCGGATTCACGGGGTCGTGGTGAACGAGGACGCGTTCATCGTGGTCAACCTGGACGGGACGCTCCACGCCCTCGACGGCATCTGCACCCACGCCTTCGCGGAGCTCCGGATGGGGTTCCTCACGGGGGACGCCGTCCGCTGTCCTCTGCATCTCTCCCAGTTTGACGTGGAGACGGGGGAGGCCATCACCCCTCCCGCGGAAGATCCCCTCCGGACCTACGAGGTGGAGGTGGAGGGGGAGACGGTCTACCTGGTCCTCCCCTAGGGCGTCCCGCCCGCGAGGCGGAACTCTTCGAAGGGCGTCTCGCACGGGGGGCCGTCGGCCACGAGCATCCGG
>CAYGBN010000066.1:0-2729 GCA_964348155.1 uncultured Methanomassiliicoccales archaeon | reverse complement strand
CGATGAAGGGGAACCGGTCGAAGGCGTCGGGATCGAGACCGCCGGCGTCGTACTTCTCGCGGTAACTGAGGATGTCGCGTACGCCGGCGTCGGCAACGAGCATCCGGCGTTCGTCCAGATCCATGAGGACGGAGACGACCGTCTGGTACCGCTGCTCCTCAGGCAGGTCGAGCTCCGGATGGCGGCAGAGGGAGGCTGGACTCCCGGCGTGGTCCTGGAGGAAGGCTCGGAGGGCCTCCAGGTCCAGCCCCCCGGCGCGGCCGCCGGCCACGTACTCCTCCATGCGGGCCTGCCGCTCGAAGGTCGTCGTCCTCCCCTCGATGAGGGGTTGCCAGATCCCCAAGGCGTCCTCCTGCTGAAAGTGGTTGGTGTGGATGAGGACCCCCTCGTCCGGCCGAAGCTCCGCCGATCCCACGGGGGACGTCTCGAGGTTCACGAGGCGCCCCCCATCCCCCGCCTGACCCAGAAGGAAGTTGGCGGAGCAGGAGCTGGGGGCGTTCCGCAGCCGCTCGACGGCTTCATCCAGGCGAGGCGCCTGGAGCGCCTGCCAGCAGCGAACGTGAAAGGGCACCCCCATCCGCTCCCAGTTGTCCTCGTTCGAGATGAGGCCGTTGATGAGCATTCCCAATCCCCGATCGTTGAGGCCGATCTTCCCCCCCACGATGCCGGCCTCTGTGAAGGCGAGGACGCGGGGCCTTCCCGGGAGGGCGACCTCCTGCACCAATCCGCGGATCCCGGGGATCCAGTCCCAGTTCTGGGAGAGGAGGAGGTGTCCGTTGCGGGTGGCGGACGGCTGGAGGCCGACGGCCGTGCAACCGCCGGGGACGTTCAGCTCCCTCCCCAGCTCGGAGTACTCGCTGTAGACGATCTCGTACCGCACGTTCAGGGCCACGACCTCCAGGAGGGCCCTGTCCGCCCCCTCCGCGATGCCCTCCATGGCCTCAACGTACTCCGGGTCCGCATCGCCGATGACGTCCAGATACCGCCGGGCGCGTCGGAGGACCTCCTCCCGGGGGACCCGCCACTCCTCCTCGAAGCGGTGGAAGTATAGGTTCAGGTTGTCGCGGATGAGGTCCCGGGCCCGCTCCCCGTGCAGCCTCCCGAAGGCGGCGGGGTCTCCCCCGGCTCGGACGTGGAGGAGGCCCGTCACGGGCTGGCAACCTCCTTCACCATGTTCACCCATGCGGGCTCCCGCTGGAAGCCCAACTTCACGTTGATGGCGAGCATGGGCTCGTTGAGGGAGTCGTTCCAAGTCCGGACGGTGGCGAAGCCCGCCTCCTTCGCCCAGGCGAGGGCACGGACCTTCAAGGCAGTGGCCAACCCCTGGCCGCGATACGCGCGCCGCACGCCCGTCAGGCCGTGGGTGAGGCCCCCTTCCACCGCCTCCATCCGCGCGAGCACGCACTCCCCCACGAACGTCTCGCCCGCCTTGGCGAGGAAGTACCCCTCCGGCAGGTGGCCGGGGGACTCCAGGTTCCACTCCCGGAAGAGGTCGAAGGGGACGGGCGTGTACTCTCCAATGCGCGGGACGTCCTCCAGGAGTTCCGCGTGCATCTCGTAGAGCCTTCGCTCGGCTTCGGGCGTTCGTCCAACCGCCGCCAGCGTGGTGATCTCGAGGCCCTCCTTCTCCTCCAGGGCCTGGGGGAACCGCGATGGATCGAACCGGTCCAGGTCCAGCACGGACTCCCAGGTCCGCCGACGCTCCTCAAAGCCACGGCGCTGCAGAAAGCGGATGCCCTCGGGAACCGTTTCCTGTGCCGAGGCGCGAATCTCCGTCGCCCCCCGTCTCTCCAACTCCTCCCAGAGGCGGTCGTAGAGGAGGCGCCCCACGCCCCGCCGCCGGAACGCTGGATGCACGACGATGTCCATGCCGTACTTCTGCGGGTGGTAGGATCCGGGCCAGTGGTTGTAGTCCGCGTAGGCGACGATGGTCCCCTCGGAGCCGACGGCCACGTAGGGCTTCCAGGTGTACTTCTCGTGATCCCACGACTCGTAGTCGTGGCGAAGCTCGTCGAGGCTCGTGCTCAGGTGGGGGAAGGCCGAGTTCCAGACGCCCAACACCCCCTTGAAGTGGTCCGGGCCCAAGGCCTCCACCCGGACCTCCAGCGGGGCGTGTCCGCCCGGTGACTTCGCCATCATGCCGCCTCCCTGAGAGGGGCTCCTCACCGCCCCCCTGGCCCTTAGCCCTTTGCCACCCCCACACCACTATGCTCAAATGGCAGTTCCCCCTACGTTCCAAGGCCCCGCGGGGGACCGACACAGCGAGGGAGGATCCATGAAGTTCCAGACGACCAACCCGGCCACGGGTCAGGTGCTAGGGGAGTACGAGACCATGTCGCGCGACGAGGTCTTCGCCCACGCCAAGGCTTGCCACCAGGCTTACCAGAAGTGGCGCGGGCTGGACACGAAGGAGCGGGCCGCCCACTTCCTCCCGCTGGCCCGGGTCCTGCGGGAGAACCTGGACCGCTACGCGAAGCTCATCACGACGGAGATGGGCAAGCCCATCAAGGAGGCGCGGGCCGAGATCGAGAAGTGCGCCTGGGCCTCGGAGGTGTTCGCAGAGAAGGGCCCCGAATGGCTGGAGGACGAACGGTTCGAGGCCGATGGCAAGGAGCACCTGGTCACGTACCAGCCCCTGGGGGTCATCCTCTCCATCATGCCCTGGAACTTCCCCTTCTGGCAGGCCCTCCGCTTCGGCATCCCTACCCTCCTTGCGGGAAACGTCTCCA
>CAYGBN010000065.1:0-5155 GCA_964348155.1 uncultured Methanomassiliicoccales archaeon | reverse complement strand
GGTACATCTCGTAGCTCATAGGCGGAAGACCTCGCGCACCTTCTCCAGGGCCTCGGCCAGTCGGTCCACCTCGGCCTCCGTGTTGTAGACGTAGAAGCTGGCCCGCGTCGTGGCGGGGACCTCCAGCCGCTCCATCAGCGGCTGCGCACAGTGGTGTCCCGCGCGCACGGCGAGGCCCTCGGCGTCCAGGATGGAGGCGATGTCGTGGGCGTGGACGCCCTCCAGCTCGAAGGAGATGACGCCGCCTCGATCCTCCGCCGTGGGCGGGCCGAAGAGGCGTAGGCCAGGGACCCGGCTGAGGCGCTTGAGCGCGTACGAGGTGAGGGCGATCTCGTGCTCCCGCACCCTCCGCATGTCCAGCCCGGAGAGGTACGCTGCCGCCGCCCCCAGGCCAATGGCCCCGAGGACGTTGGGGGTCCCGGCCTCGAACTTCCACGGCAGCTCGTTCCACTTGGCCCACCCCTTGTGAACCTCGCGGATCATCTCGCCGCCGCCCAGGAAGGGCTCCATATCCTGGAGGATCTCCTCCCGCGCGTACATCCCGCCGATGCCCGTGGGCCCCATCATCTTGTGGCCCGAGAAGGCTAGGAAGTCTGCGTCCAGCGCCTTCACGTCCACGGGCATGTGGGGAACGGACTGCGCGGCGTCGACCACGCACAGCGCTCCGACCTCGTGGGCGCGCTTCGCGATCTCCTCCACGGGGTTGATGGTCCCCAGAACGTTGGAGGTGTGGACCACGGTCACGAGCTTCGTGCGGCGGGTGATGAGCTCGTCGTACTCCTCCATCCGCAGCCGGCCGTGCTCGTCCACGTCCACCCACTTGATGACCACGCCCCGCAGGTCCTTGAGGAAGTACCACGGGATGGTGTTCGAGTGGTGCTCCATGACGGTGGTGACGATCTCGTCCCCCTCGTTCATGTTGCCCTTGAGGCCCCAGCCGTAGGCGACGGCGTTGAGGGCCTCAGTAGTCCCGCTGGTGTAGACGAGCTCCTCCGGCCCCCCGGCGTTGACGAACCGCACGAGGCGCTCCCGGGCGTCCTCGTATTCCTCGGTGGCCTCCTCCCCAATCTCGTAGATGGCCCGGTGGACGTTGGAGGCGTAGAGCTGCAGGTAGTCGTTGAGCTTCTGGATTACGGGCACCGGCTTCTGGGAGGTGGCCGCATTGTCCAGATACGCCAAGGGCTTGCCGTGGACCTGTCGCTCCAGGAGGGGAAAGTCCCGCCTCACCTTCGCGACGTCGATGGGCCCGCTCTCCTTCACCTTGCCAACCAAGGAAACGCCTCCGCTCGACGCTCATCGAGGTGGGGGTGGAAGGTGCGCCTCATCCTTTAACCCTTCCTCAGCCAGTCGTAGCCCTTCGCCTCAAGTTCTTCGGCCAGGTCCTTCGCCCCGGACTTCACGATCCTGCCGTCCAGCATGACGTGCACGTGGTCCGGCACGATGTAGCGCAGGATGCGCTGATAGTGGGTCACCAGGAGGACCCCCGTTCCGGCCTCCGCCACGGCGTTCACGGCGTCGGAAACCACCTGCAGGGAGTCGATGTCCAGGCCGGAGTCCGTCTCGTCAAGAACCGCCAGCTTCGGCTCGAAGAGGGCGAGCTGCAACACCTCGGCCCGCTTCTTCTCGCCCCCCGAAAACCCCTCGTTCACGGCCCGATCCAAGAAGCTCTCGTCGATGTCCAGCATCGCACACTTCTCTCGGGCGTAGTCCCGGAAGTCCTGGCCGTCCAGAAGGTCCGGTTGCAGGTACTCCAGGGAGGTCTGCAGGAAGCGGGCCAGCTTCACTCCGGGGACCTCCAGGGGGTATTGGAAGCCCAGGAAGAGTCCTCGGCGGGCCCGCTCGTTCGTCTCCATCCCAAGGACGTCCTCCCCATCCAGGAGGACCTTCCCCCCGGTGACCTCGTACTTCGGATGCCCCAGGAGCACGTAGGCCAGGGTGGATTTCCCCGAGCCGTTGGGACCCATGAGGGCGTGCACCTCTCCCTGAGGGAGCGAGAGGCTGATGCCCTTCAGGATCTCCTTCCCCTCCACCCCCGCGTGGAGGTCAACGACGTCGAGCTGGGACGGCACGCTAGGCTCCTCTCTCGATTCATAACGGCGTTATCTATTAAAGGCTGCGGGGCGGGCCGGCAGGGGTGGACCCGCGGCTACAGGAGGTTTTCCAGCTCCTCCTCGTCCTTGACCTCGTCCGCCAGGGCCTCCAAGGCCAGCAGATAGGTGACCGGGTCCGCGTCGCGGCACAAGGTGGCCAGGTCCTGGTAGAACGTGATGGCTCCCCGCTCCCCCACCAGGCTGTCCTCCACCATCTCCCGGAGGGCGGTGCGGTCCTTGGGGGGATCCTGGTACTCCGTGTACGAGGCCCTCTCGAACTCCGCCGCGCGAGAGAGCGGGCGTCCGCCCATCTCCACGATGCGCTCCATGAATCGGCCCAGGTGCTCCCACTCGTGCGCCGAGATCCGGGCGAACATCTCCGCGATCTCGGGGGCCTCCAGGCCCGCCGCCCACTTGGAGAGGTAGAGATACCGGTAGGCGTCCAGGGCCTCCGCCGCCAGCGCCTGGTTCAACCTCTCCACGATCTCGCTCGCCTTCTCCCCCACGATCTCCTTCCCCTTCTTCCCCATGTTCTCACCCCAACGGGCTCGCGCCCTGACCGTTTCCCTCGCCTCAGTCCCAACCTTCGAGGAGGCTCTCCAAGAACTCCTCGTCCTTGACCTCATCCGCCAGCAGCTCCATGGCCAGGGAGTAGGTCACGGCGTCCTTCCCCTCCGTCTTTTGGACCAGGTCGCGGTAGAACTCGATGGCCACGCGCTCCACCGCAAGGCTGTCCTTCAGCATGGGCTTCAGGTCCCGCGGGTTCTTGGGGGGCTCGTAGTACTTCACGTACGATTGACTCTCCCACTCCGAGGGGCGCGCCAGGGGTCGGCCGCCGAGCTCCACCACGCGGTCCATCAAGCGGTCCATGTGGCTCCACTCCTCCCCCGCGAGACGCCCGAAGACCTCCGCGATCTCCACCGTCTCCAGCCCTTCCATCCACTTGGAGAGGTAGAGGTAGCGGTAGGCCGCTAGGGCCTCGGCGGCGATGGCCTCGTTCAACCGTGCGATGATGTCTCCGACGTCGGGTCCGACGATCTCCCTGCCCTTCTGTCCCATGCGAATCCTCTGAACTCGACGACGGAGGCGGAACCCTTAAGGTTTGGCCCCATCGCCCTGCCTGCCGGCGCTACGCCGCGGCCAGGGGCGCCAGGTCGCGCCGAGAAGCGACGCAGAGACGGCATAGGGCCTCCTTCCGCCCCTCCGAAGAGAGTCCCCTCTGCAGGCTGTCCGCCAACTCCTCGATGGGCGCCCCGACGTGGGGAGACTCCTCGCCCGTCCTCCCCTCCCCCCGTTCCCTCGCCACGTACTGACTGACTGCAGGCTGCGTGATGCCCAGGAGCGACGCCACTTCCTGCTGGCTCCGCGAGCGGGCGAGGACCCGCGCGACCCGGGAGCGAATCTGGGGGAGCAGACCCTGGACCACCAGGCTCTCGCAGGGTTGCTTGGGGAACCCGGCGCCCTTCCCCAGGCGCTCCAGGAACTCCGGCTTCGACACGCCCTCGTACAGGCAAAGGCAGGGGTGGGCCCCCTCCTCCTGGCGGAACGACGTGCAGACGCCGCAGATGGCCGCCGTCAGCCTGGGGCCCTCCAGACCGCCTGCGATGCGGCCCGCAAGCTTCTCCGCGTTGCGGGAGAGCTGGTCGTCCGGCCGCAGCCGCGTTCCGCCGCCGCGGCGACCGGTCACGTAGTGACTCACGGCCGCCTGACTCAACCCCAGCCGGCGGCCAATTTCGCGCTGCCCCATCCCGTAGCCCTCGGCGAGGTGGAGCACGATGCTTGCGCGTAAGGCCGGGAGGAAGTTGGGGACGGCAAACTCGCACCACTGCCGGCCCTTCAGATCGCCAGGTTCCACGGCGTGTCTAGGATGGCGAACGTTATAACGTTGCGGCCCCTCCCTCGCCCCCAGCAGCCCCGGGAGGCCAACCCCTCCGAGGAGAAACGAACGGTGCGAACCAAGGCGGTTATCCTTATATATAACGCTGTTATTGATACAGACCACGGGGGGAGCCAGCCCCCCGGGAGCCTCATACCGTGACCACGCTGACCGTCGAGGACCTCCACGCGGGCGTGGAGGGGAAGAAGATCCTGAAGGGCGTGAGCCTCCAAGTGAAGCCCGGCGAGATCCACGCCATCATGGGCCCCAACGGCAGCGGCAAGTCCACCCTGTCCCACGTCCTCATGGGGCACCCGAAGTACGAGGTGTACCAGGGCAAGGTGACGCTGGACGGCGAGGATATCCTGGAGATGGGGCCCCACGAGCGCGCCCAGCGGGGCCTCTTCCTGGGTTTCCAGTATCCGCAGGAGGTCCCCGGGGTGAAGCTGGGCAGCTTCCTCAACGTCGCCTACAAGCGGATGCATCCAGAGGAGGACCTGGAGGTCGGCGAGTTCTTCCAGTACGTGGACGACCGGATGAACACCCTGGGGCTGGACGTCAGCTTCGGGGCTCGCTACTTGAACGACGGCTTCTCGGGAGGCGAGAAGAAGCGGGCGGAGGTCCTGCAACTGCTGGTCCTGCAGCCCCGCATCGCCCTGATGGACGAGACGGACTCGGGGTTGGACATCGACGCCCTCAAGACCGTCGCCAAGGCCATCGAGGCCTACGCCAGCCCGGAGGTCGGCATCCTGCTAATCACGCACTACCAGCGCCTCCTGGACTACGTGACCCCCGACTTCGTCCACGTGATGGTGGACGGGAAGATCGTGAAGTCCGGGGGGAGCGATCTGGCGGAGAAGCTGGAGGAGATGGGCTACAAGTGGATTAAGGAGGAGACGACTGTCGAGGTGATCTAGATGGCGATGGAGCGAGAGATCTACGATCGCGACTACAGCCGGTACGGCTTCCGTGACGACATCGAGTACATCTACAAGGCCCCCAAGGGGCTCAACGAGGAGGTCATCCGTGACATCTCCCGCCGCAAGGGGGAGCCCAAGTGGATCCGCGATCTCCGGCTCCGGGGCTATCGCCACTTCCTGGAGCGCCCCATGCCCAACTGGGGCGGGGACCTGAGCCACATCGACTTCGGGGAGCTGAGCTACTACGCCCAGCCGTCCGAGAAGGAGGG
>CAYGBN010000064.1:0-5462 GCA_964348155.1 uncultured Methanomassiliicoccales archaeon | reverse complement strand
AAGCGGACTCCCATAGCGGTGGCCGCCGGCAGGATCAACCGGAATTCTGCCTGCGGGTTGGAATTGTAGGGAGGCAGATCGTCTCTTCGTCGAGCGTCGGGACCAAGAGGTCACGGCGACCGCCGGGTTTCTTGGCTCCCCACCATGTGCGCAGCCGCGAAGCAGATTGCTCACGGTTCACAACCCTCGCCGTGGGCTGCACGCAACCCCACCGTAACGCTCGTAGACAACGCCTGGTCTACGGCGAGGCCGTAGGGTAAGGACCGCCATGGACCTATATGAGCCTTTCGGGGGCGCTCCGCCCCTGGGGTGTGTCCCCCTACGCCCCGCCCCCCGCATCCAGCATGAGGCGGCGGAACCGCTCCAACAGGTCGCGCACCTCCCCCTCGCGCCGCTGAATCTCGACCTCGAAGAGCCCCTCCGTCCACCCCGATACCCGCCCCAGGGCTTCGTCGAGGCCCATCCTCCGCCATACCAGGTGGCTGGCGGCGACGGTGCCCGTCCGACCGATGCCCGCGAGGCAGTGGACGTAGACGCGGGCGTCTTGCGACAGGCCCCAGAGGATGTCGTAGAAGGCCACCAGCTGGCCCAGGGCCGGCGTCGCATGGTCCCGCATGGGCACGTTGTACCAGCGCATGGACCTCGGGGCATCCTCGGGGGCGTAGAGGGACTGCCGTTCGTCTTCCAGGAGGGAGATGATCACGTCGAACTCGGCGGCAAGGGACTCCAAGTTCTGGACATCCGGGCATGACCCGCCGGCCAGCCGCCCCTCCTCGATCCAGTAGCGGACCAGCAAACCGCCTGGGGCGTATTGGGCGTTCCCTGGAAAAGGTTTGCCGTGGGGGCCGCCCGCAGGCCTTAGTCCTCGAGGGCGTTGATCCTTTCGGCCATCCGGAAGTCGCGGTCCGTCAGCCCCCCAGCGTCGTGCGTCGTGTACTTCAATGTCACCGTCCGCCAGATGTTGTAGAGATCGGGGTGGTGATCCGCCTCCTCCGCCAGATCCGCCACCCGGTTGATGAACTCCACGGCCTCGCGGAAGGAGGGGAACTTGAAGGTCCGCGAGATGAAGCGATCCTCGCGGGTCCACCCCTCCAACTTGGCCAAGCGCCCCTCAATCTCCTCCTCCGACAGCGTCGCCATCTTCCTCCCCCTCCTCTACTTCCCGGTCCACCTTAAAGGGGCGGGGACTACCGCTCGCGTGAGGTCGCAGACAGGACGAGACCCACCCCCGCCAGGGCCGCGCCGAACAGGAAGACGGGGAGGAAGAGGCCCGTCACGTCTCGCAGAAGGCCCGCCGCGTAGGGGGCCAGGGCTCCGCCGATGAGGCTCGTGGTGTTCATGAAGGTGTAGGCGCTGCCCTGCAGCCG
This sequence comes from uncultured Methanomassiliicoccales archaeon, assembly GCA_964348155.1. Lineage (GTDB taxonomy): Archaea > Thermoplasmatota > Thermoplasmata > RBG-16-68-12 > JAJISG01 > JAJISG01. The sequence goes on along the minus strand of CAYGBN010000064.1, from coordinate 4,095 downwards.
CTCCGGCAGAATCTGGGAGGAGAAGGCGTAGTACACGCTGAAGGGGAGCTGGATCGTGAAGCCCAGCAACGGAAGGAGCAGGAGAGCCCACCTCAGGGAGGCGGGGAGGGTCCAGACAAGGCTTAGAGGCAGGACGAAGGCAAAGGAGAACAGGAGAACCCGCCGCTTGTCCCGACGAAATGTGGTGTCCGCGAGAATGCCGCCCACGGGGCGGGATAGGATGCCCAGGGCGGGGACCAGGGCGGCCATTCCTCCCGCAGCTGCCAGGGACAGCCCCCCGTCTTCCTGGAGGAACGTGGGCATCCAGGAGGTGAACAGGATGTAGAGGGCGTAGGTCCCGGCGAAGGCCAGGCCCAAGCGCCAGAGCTCCCACGAGCGGAAGGCGGCGGCGTACTCCCGGAGGGGGAGCATGGGGCCACGATCCCGGGGAATGCCCCCCGCAGCCCAGTGGATGGCCGGGAGGAGGACAAGGATGGGAAGGGCGTACGCCAGGAAGATGAAGGGCAAGCCGAGGAGGGGAGCAAGGAAAGGCGTGGCAAAGGTGCCCAGGGCGTAGCCAGCGGGAGGGGCTGCCAAGTAGGCCCCCAGCGCCCGCACCCGCGCCTCGGGGAAGGCCTGGCTCACGAGGTTCGCCACGGAGACGAAGAGGAGCGGAATGAAGAGGCCCGAGATGAGGCGGGAGATGAGCAAGAGGTCGTACCGCAAGAGAAGGGCGGGCAGACTCACAGCGTTCAGCCCCACGATGGCGATGGCGACGATGCGACGGTTGTCGATGCGATCGATGAGGTAGGCGCCCGGAATCTGGACGAGGATGGCCGCCAGCAGGAGGAGGGAGACGAGGGCCCCCACCGCCGCGTTGCTCACCCCCATGGCCTCCATGAGCTGGGGGAAGACCGGCGACGGGGCGATGATGTAGGCGTTGAGGAAGACGATGGCGATCCAGCTGCTGACGAAGAAGACTCTCCTTCGCTCGGCGGCGGCCACCTCCCCGCATCGCAGAGTCCGGTTCTTAACCCCTTCCCGGCCGCCCGCAAGCCTAACGACGCGTCACAACGATGGCGAGGAGCACGGCCAGAAGCCCCATGATGGTGAAGACGGACTCAACGGTGTGGACCGTTCCGAGGTCAAGGCCAAGAAACTCGAAGAGGATCCCCTCGACGAGGGCGCCCAACGCAATCAACCCGAACCCCGTGGCGAGCAGCAGGTGGTCCCTTGAGCCCCCTTGAAGATATCGAAGGAAGACGAAGAGCGCGAGCAGGCCTCCGGTAATCAGGACGCCCACGCGGACCGCGACGAGGAGCAGAAGGACATCGGTCACTCCTCCGCCTCCTGGAGGGCCATGCGGATGGCCCAGCGCCACCGTAAGGCCAGAACCAACGCGAAGAGGAGGACCACGGCGAAGTGAAGGGCCTCCGCCGGGAGACCGTTGGAGGGAGGCACCACCGCCGCCACGACCTCGGCTGCCAACCACCCTGCCATGAACGCGGAGAAGAGGAACGTGAAGTCCCCGAGAATCTTGGAGCCCCTGAGGACCTTCCCCACAATCAGAATCAGGAAGAAGGTCATCGCCCCCGTAATGGTGACGAGCATGGCCACCTCCAGAACTGCCTCAAGCTCTGCCACGAGCGTTCCTCCAACTGGCGTAGTAGCCCATCCCGAAGGCAAGAGCCAGAAGAGCCGACGATGTGCCGGCCACAAGGCTCGCGATCGTCATTTCAACCCATTCGAAGAGGTGATGCGCGGCGTGCACAACCAAGGTTAGGCCCAGGAGAAGAGAGACGGCCCCGTAGCCGCCCCTGCTGCGCACCTTGAGAGCGAAGTAAAACGGGATGCCCGAGGCGGCAAGGAGGACGATGGCACTGAACAGGTTGAGATGGCCCACGTCAACCCCCCCTCGTGACGGGCCGCAGGCGGTACGTGAGCACGAGGAAACCAACCAAGACCGTGGCGGACTCGACCACGTGGGCGTGGTCTAATGGCGCGCCGAGAATCTCGAACAGAATCCCCTCGATGACGGACCCGAGGGTTAGGAGCCCGAAGCCAATCGCGATGTAGAGCATCAGACTGGCCTTCTGGGAACGGTAGGCCAGGTAGCTGAGGAGGGCGATCATGGAACCCAACAGGACGATGACCCCTTTGAGCGCGCCGAGGAACAGGTGGAAGCTCATCTCTCCTCCTCCGTGAGGGAGTGGAAGAGGAGGAACGCCTTCTCGAAGATGTCCCGGTTGGGCATCGCATCCACCACGAGAGAGCCACGCTGAAACGAGATGTTGACTTCCCGAAAGGTGCTCTTGTACATTTCAAACCTCTTTCCGTCCTTCGTGAGCACGGTCCGCTTGACACCCAGCAGCCCCTGATCCTTGAGTTCGTTGACCCGCCGGTAGGCGGAAGTGGAGGGGATGCCCTCCTCGCGCACGAGGTCCATGACGGAGAGGGGACGAACGGCGGTGGAGGATAGGATGCGGGAGGAGTAATCATCGGCCAAGGCTCTCAGCAGGGCCCTCTTCAGCTTCTCATCCCGGAGGCGCATGGTGGACGTTTCCCACTCTTGGAATTCAGACCTGGGAATCGGCTCCCCCCTTAATTACATATCAGGCACAATGGACCCTCATGAATCGGAAGGTCCTGGGTGGAGTTCGAGGACTCCTCCCCTTGGCGACGGCTGCGATCCTCCTGCTCGGGATGGCGACGCTCCTGCCCTCGGGGGCGCTGGCCAACGAGGACCACGACCACGAGGAGCCCGGGGCGGCCCTGGGTCCGCCCACGATCGAATTCACGCTGTGGGCCTACGTTACGGGCTTTGAGGATGCGGACGGCAACGTGAACCCGACCCTCACCGTGGCCCACGATGACGTGGTCCAAGTCACGATCATCAACGGGGAGGACGTGGAGCACAACTTCGTCATCGACGAGCTTGAGGTGCACAGCGAACACGTGCTCGCAACCGGCGAGGAGGTCGAGGTTGTCTTCCTGGCGGAAACGTTGGGAGAGTTTGCCTACTACTGCAACCTTCCCCTGCACCGCGCCACCATGGAGGGCACCCTGGCGGTCCAAGAGCCCGGAGCGGGCTTCGGGGGCATCAGCACACCCCTCCTGATCGGCATCGTCGCCGGGGTCATCGTGGCCATCGTGGTCATTGCGGTGGTGGTGATCCGGAACGGCAGAAAGCCCGCCTAGAACCGGGTGCTCGTCTCCTCCGCTCGAGCGGGGCGCTTGGCGGCCACGCCTAGACGCCCCCGCCTGACCCCTCCTGAAGGGGAGATGCCTGCTGTGGCTGGTGCTCGCCGCGCGTGAGCGACCCGTTGCCAGGGTCTCCCCCCTGAGAACGAGCGAACAAGGGTTATATCACGCCGGCTGAGATGCCCGCCCACCCATGCCGGGACGGGTCTACAAGGACTACGTAATCTACGGCTGTTTCGTGCTGAACCGTCTCGTCTCCGAGCTGGACATCGACCTGTATCAAGAGAACCTGGAGGGGAAGTTGGATGCCGTGCTGGAGGGAGCGGGAGAAGGGCTCTCCAAGGAGGAGGTGAAGCACGAAATCCGCTCCAACCACCACATGACGAACAAGGTGCTGGAGCGGTTGGTGGAGGACGGGCTCGTAACCATGGAGAGGCGGGAGGGGCGCTACCGCGTGCAGATCACAGAGAAAGGCATCCTCCACATTCGGAAGTACAACGAGTTCTACAAGGAAATCTACCGAGAGCAGATCCGGGACCACTACCGCTACAGAGAGCTGCCCTTCCTCCTGCGCTAGGCGCGCAGGGCTTCAGCCGAACTCGTCGAACTCTGCCTCGGGCCCCCCCTGCGACCCCGTCCTTTGCCCCGCCCCGCCTCGATCTCGGTGCCGGACGACCTCCATGTGGGGATACGCAATGCCGACGCGCGGATCCGCAGCGAACCGTCGCCAGATGAGCTCCGTGATGTCCGATCGGATGCGGCGGCGGGCGTCCACTGGGGCGAAGTACACGACGTAGAGCTTGACGCCCGAGTCGCTGAAGCTCATCCGCACCTTGGGCTCGTTCATCATGAACTCCTCGAGGTCGCGAATCTCGAGGCGACGTAGGTAGAGGTAGTAGCGGGACTTCATGAAGC
>CAYGBN010000063.1:0-5469 GCA_964348155.1 uncultured Methanomassiliicoccales archaeon | reverse complement strand
CGGGAAGGGGACCTTACTGGGGAGCCAGTCACCGGGCTTCTTCAGCTTGGGGCCTCCGAGGACCTCCCGCTGGAACTTGAGAAGCTGGGTCCGGCGCGTCTTGACCGGCTGGACGTAGGCCCCAACCCCGACGTTGTCCTCCTGGGCGGCGGACCTGAAGCCTCGGGCGTCGGAGTCCAGGAGGAGGACCCGCGTGTGGAAGACCCCCTCGTTGCCGTCGTCGACCTCCACGGGGTCGATGCGGAAGGGAAAGCCCAGGTGTGGCTTCTTGGCAACGCGGGCGCTGATGTCGTGCGTCCCATAGTGGACATGGCTGAGGTCCTGGAGATTCGCGTCCAGGAGCTTGGAGGCCCACCAGTCCAGGGTGGCGTGGGAGAAGAACCAGGCGGGCTCGTAGAGGCCTTCCCCCTTCTCCTTCTTCTTTCGGGTCGACGCCGCCTTCTCCTTCCGCTCCTGGGCGGCCTTCCGCTGTCGGACCTTCGAGTCGGCCCCGTACTCGTCGTAGAGGACCTCCCCCGTGGACGGGTCCCAGTGATGGGCCCGCCAGCTCTCGCCCGAGCTGCACACGAAGGCCTGGACCCCCCTCCCGACCCTCACCGCCTCCAGGTCCTCGACCCTGTAGGCCTCCCGGATAGCGGTGAGGGCGCGGGGCGGAGAGCCACACTGGGGGCAGAGCCTGACCTCAGCCTTCTCCCTCAGCTCCTCGAACTCCCGCTCGGCCTCCTTCTCCTTGAGGATGCGGTCGGCGAACTCGACGGCGGCCCCGACCGACCCGCCGCCGTAGCCGTAGCGGCGGTCCACGAAAGCCTGGGCGAACTCCACCTGGTCCTCCGGTTCCTCGAACTTGAGGACGGCCTGGGTGACGTGGCTGGGGGTCAGCTCCCCCCGGTCCACCAGGGCGAGGACCTCCCTGGGGGCCTGCGCGTACCGGAGGGCGTTCCCCACCGTGGACCGGGCCACCCCGTAGCGGGCGGCGAAGGTCTTCTGGCTGAGGCTTTTGGCTCTCTTCTTCTCGACCTCCCACCGCTCCGCCAGGGCGGCTAGGCGGTCCTGCTCCGTGATCCCCTCGACGTACTCGAAGCGGGTGAACTTCATGGCGGCCGCCTCCTCCTCTCCGACATCCAGGAGGATGCAGGGGACGGGCTTGGACCACTTCAGCTCCTTCAGCGCCCGGAACCGCCGGGCCCCGTCGACCATCTCGTACCCCTTGTCCAGGGGGCGCACTTCGAGGGGCTGGAGAAGGCCCCGCGCCCTGACGTCCTGGGCGAGCGCCTCCAGGCCCGTGAACTCGCGGCGGGGGTTCCAGCCCTCCCGGATCTCCTTCAGCTCCAACTCTACGTACTTGGGTTCTCCCATGAGTCAGTCCTCCCTCTCCGACTCCTCCAGGGGCCGGCCACAGACCAGGCAGGTCACGCGGTCCCCGCCGTAGTGCTCCCCGTGCTCCGGGCAGGTCCGGACGATCATCGGTCCTCCCCCGCATCCCAGGAATCCAAGGACGGGTGGTCCTTGTGGTGGCAGGGCAGGCATCTGGTCCTGTAGAAAAGGTGGTGCCGCCAGCAGTAGTTGAGGACGTGGTTCGCCGGCTCTCCGAACTCCCTGGCCCCCCGGCAGGTGTGAAAGTGGTTGACGCCCGGTCATGCCGCAGGCCCGACAGGCCCTCGGCTCCGAGAAGTCGTACCGGGGGGTCTTCAGAGGAACCCCTCCAGCCAGCTCTCCCGCGTTTCCTGGTCCAGGACCTTTAGTCCGCCCGTGGGGGCCGTCTCCGGGTCGTCGGGACTATAGCGGGCCCGGACTCTCTCCCAGGGGACCCAGGCAACCTCTCCCTCGGGGCCTTGGAGTCGGAGCATGACCTTGCCCTTCCCGACCTTGAGGAGCTGCCCGATGCGATGGCCGCCTTCCTTCAGGACGACCTCGATGTAGCCCCCCCGAGCCCGGGAAGCGAGGCGTTCTCTTGGCCGTGACGATGAAGGGAATGGTTCGGTTGCGCCTATCGTAACGCCCTGCTCCTTCAGGGCCTTCCGCTCCCGGTAGGCCCGCTGTTTGTGGGACTTGTCGACGTACTTTCGCCTTCCCCGGCCCAGAATGGAGGTCCCGCAGCCGCAGGCGCAGACGAGGACCGGGGGCTTCTTGCTCTTGGCCTTAGCCATCCCGGACCTCCTCCCGCAGCTCGCCGAAGACCGGCACGTCGTAGACGATCCGGAGCGGTTTGAGGCCCCGGACCCGGTCCAGCTCCCCCTTCAGCAGGAGGAGGGCCTCCCGGAGCCCGTTCATGTCTTCCCCCCGAGCATTACGGCCAGCTCTCCCTCCGTCCTCTGGAACCACTCCGCCAGCCCGGCCTCCACGGCGGCGACGGGAATGTCGAACTCCACGGAGGCCTCCAGGACGTAGGCCACGAGGGCGGTGATGTTGTGAGCCCCGGCGGGCAGGTCGATGGTCCGGCGGCGGCGCGAGTTGCGACCGTCGAGGTAGCCCACGATTAGCTTCGTAGCCTTGACCTTGGGACCCGACTTCCGCCGCACGGGAACCTCAGCCTTCATGTCCCTTCCTCCTGTTCCTCGGGGACGACGTCCGCCCACACCCGCCAACCCGCCCCTCGGCGCTCGGTCCAGAAGGGGTGAACTTCGGAGCCCTTCTCCAGGTGCTTCGCCAGCTGCTTCCGGTCGTGGAGCCAGAGCCCCTCCGCGTAGGCCAGCTGCTGGAGCTTGGTGGCGAAGCGGTCCCACTGGGTCGAGGGGCGGCCTTCGACCTCCTCCCCTTCTTCGTTCAGCAACCAGTCCAGGAGCGCGGGCCCGAACCGATCCAGCAGCAGGACGTCCAGCTGCTCGTGGAGCTTCTGGAACCATCGGCGCTGGTAGTCCTGGACGGCCCCGATCCTCGCGTCCACGTACTCCTTGATTTCCATGTCTTCAGTCCTCCTGCATCCCATCCTTCTGACCGTGGGATCTGGGGCCGGTCGCCCGCCGTGGCGGTGGGGCCGGCCTCTCCTTCCCGTCCATCGTAACGTGGAGTCCGTCCAAGACCAGGACCCACTCCTCCCCGTCGAGTTCCCTGGGGTAGAACACGGGGAGTTTCGGTCGTCGCCTCCTCACGCGACCGCCTCCAGGCCGGGCTCCCCCATACCCCGGTCGGTAAGCTCCTTGAGGACCTGCTTGGCGACCTCCAGAAGGAGGGTCGAGTCCATGTCCCGGATGTGGCTGAGGAAGTAGGAGGCCGCCTTCCGTCGCTCGTCCACCGGCGACCCGGCGAGGTCGACGATGGAGAGGGGGCGGGTCTCGCCGCTCACCCGACCAACCCCTTCAACCCCTCGATGAAGCTGTTCCAGGCCGCCTCCTTGCCCGGAGGGGCGTAGACCTTGAGTTGGTCCAAGAGGGCGAGGGCCTCCCCGTTGCCGCCAACCTCCTTGCCCGACTCACCGTAGGCGAGGCGGCGGTGCTTGACGTGGAACCCTACGTCGACGGCCCAGGCCACCCAGTCCGCGTCCCCGAAGTCGATGAGGTCCCAGAGGTCGCCCACCTGCCGGACGTCCCGGACGTCGTACTCTTGCGTGATCGTCCGGGCCCCGTGGGTCAGGATGACCCGTCGCTCGGTGTCGTCCAGGCCGAACTGGGAGGCGTAGGTCCCCACCGACTTGCGGATGCGGTGGGCCCGGAGGGGGCGTACGTCGACGCGGAAAAGCTCCCGGACCCGGGGCTCCACCCGCGTCCGTAGGGCATCGGCGACGTACTTCTCGTTGGCCGCCAGGGCCCGGTCGTCATCCCTCCAGTGGCCGCCTCCCCCGTTCTCCAGCCACGTGAAGGGGTAGCGTCCCCGGCGGAAGAGCATGGCGGGGTCCCTGTAGGTCCTCTCGTCCCGGCCCTCCAGGTGCTCCCGGACGAACTCCTCCAGCCGGCGGTGGAGGGGGATCGTGACGTCGTGGCCACCCTTCGTCTTAGTGTGGATGACCTGGCGCTCCAGGTCCACATCCTCGACCCGGAGGCCGAGGGCGAAGCCTCCCCGGAGACCGGTGTACAGGAGGGTCGCCACCAGGAGGCCGTCGTCGGAGTCCCCGCCGGGGCTGAACTGGTTGCCCCCGACCTCCTCGATGGACATGGCCGCCTCCAAGATCAGGGGGAGCTGCTCGACAGGGTAGGGCTGGTGGGGGCTCCTCTTCCCCCGCTGCTTCGGCCTCTTGTGGGCCTTCATCTTGGCGACCAGGTTGGCCAGGTAGGTGTCGTCGGGGTGCTCGTTGAGGAGGAGCTCGTAGTACATGACCACGTAGCTGAGACGGACGCTCACGCTCCCCGGGGTGAGGCCTCGCCGGACCAGCTCCTTCTCGAAGGCGATGAAGTCGTGGATGCTCTCCCCCTTGTGCTGGCTGCCGGGGGTGTACCGCTGCTTGAGGCCCCGCGCCTCCAGACGGGGTCGGAGGAAGTCCTCCCACTGGTTCAGTAGCTTCCAGGCCTTCGCGATAGTGGAAGCGGCGAGGCCCCGGTGCTGGGCCATGCGGGCGAAGTCCCGGGCGAAGTTACCGCCCTTCCGGCTCATTCGTCCAGCCTCCCCTGGCGGGCCTCCTTCTTGCGGAAGGCCGCCTCCAGCTCCTCCTTCAGGGCGAGATCCTCATCCGTGAGCTTGGGAGACTCTATCTCCGGCGGAAGCTGCCGCTTCACTACCCCGGCGGGGTCTTGCTCGCGGAGACGCTCCCGGTCTGCCTCGGTCCAGATGACTCCCCGCTCCTCGTCCTCTGCGAAGAGGGCATCGTGGGAGCCGCCTTCCGCCTCCTCGACGTCCTCCTCGTGGGTGAGCAGGGCTTCCTCGGGTGGAGGGGTTTCCTCGCCCTGGCCTTCGTCCTGAAGTTCCTCCGGGAGAGAGACAGGGGGGTTGACCGCCTCCGCCTCGGGTAGGAGTTCACTCTCGGACAGCTTCTCCAGAACTGCATCCTTGACCAGCCGGTAAATCGAAATGCCCTTGGCCTCGACGTACCTTTTGATCTCCTCGTAGTCTTCCTTGCTGAAGTTGCTCTCCACCTTTGGCATATCCTTCCCGCTAGCGGGTAGCGGGTAGGACGGTATAAATGTGTCGGCATACCCGATAGCTGTGATTCTCAGAAATGAATTTAAGCCATATGAGGTATGGGGTGTGGGGTGTGGGGTGTGGGGTGTGAGGTATCGGGTATCGGGTTGTGGATGAAGAAGGTCGAGGCTTCTTTCAACAACGAGCAGTACGAGAAGATCCTTGAGTACTGTCGCCGTCACGGAATCTCAGTCTACAGACTCGTGAAGGAGGCCGTCTGGGATTATATCGAGAAGTACCCCATATCTCCCTCAGACAAGGGCGGAGGTAGGAGTAAATCAGGAGAGGTAGACGAACTCGAAAGCTTGGAGGAACTGGTCCGGAGGGTTCACAAACGGGTTAAGGAACTTCGGACTAAGGATACCCGCTAATTTCTCTCGCAAACTACCCGATACCGGATAAGCGCATCCCGTGTCCGTT
>CAYGBN010000062.1:0-5517 GCA_964348155.1 uncultured Methanomassiliicoccales archaeon | reverse complement strand
CAGGTGGATGTGGACCTCAAACTCGTCGATGGTCACGTCGTGCTCGCCCGAGTTCCCGGAGGGATTCACCGCGGTGATGGTGACCGTGTCGCCAACCATGACCCGGATCTCACTGACGTCGAAGCAGAGGCTCTTCCCCTCCGGACAGCCCGTCTCGAGGGCGGTTATTCTCATCGGGACGACGTGGGACGTCGCCATGGTGTCTTCGTGCTCTCCATCGGCGATAACCCCCGGAAGGATGGCCCCGAGGGCCAGGACGAGGCCCAGGCCGATGGTGAAGACGAACAGCTTGCTGAACGCTTTGCTAGTCATGGGAAAACTCACCTCCCGGCAACTTATAAAGGACGAAGGCGCTTACTAGGCCTGATTCTCAAACTTGGGAAACGTGTGCTATGCGAATTAGAGAGGGGAAGCTAAAGGAGGCGTTGCTCCAAGCCATCGCTGACAAACAGGCATCCGTAATCCTCTCCGCCGCGTCGTGGAAGCCCGTGTCCATCATGGACCTGGTGCGGGAGGAGGGCCTCCCTCCCTCCTCCGCGTACCGAAAGGTGAAGGAGCTGATGGATCAGGGGCTCGTGGCCGTCGCCCGGACGGTGGTCACCAAGGACGGGAAGAAGTACGACCTCTACAAGGGGGCCTACCGGGAAATAACGGTGCACTTCCGACGGGGCTCCATCGAGGTGGACGTCCTCCCGAACCGGGACGTGCTCGAGAGGGCGTTTCGGCTCTTTCACTCCATCGCGGAGGAATCCTGATGGCGGAGCATTGGGTCCTCAGCGCCCTGCGGGGGGCCGCCGTGGTCCTCGGTTTCGCGGTCGCCTTCCTCAGCTACCTGGCCTACCGACGCTATGGCTCCAAGCTGCTGCTGTCCCTCACCCTGGGCTTCGGCATCTTGGCCCTGGGGGCTGTCGTGGAGGGTCTCCTCTTCGAGGTCTTCGCCTTCCCGCTGGACCAGGCGCACCTGCTCGAGTCCACGATCACCCTCGCCGCCCTCCTGACCCTGGCCCTCCGCCTGAACTGGCCCCGAGGAGGGGGTTGAGGTCTCGATCTTCAACCTGCTGAGCGCCGTCACCCTCGCCCTCGTGGCCGCCATTCCGTTCTACTTCGCCACCGCCTTGGCCCGCTTCCGACGCGCCTACGCGCGGCTCTCGCTCCTCTTAGGGCTCACCCTGGTCGTCCACAGCCTGCACCACCTCCTCGCCTTCCTGGGGTTGCCCATCCCGGCCCTCGGGGCCGACCAGGTGTCCGCCCTCCTGGCCCTCGTCTTCGGCATCCTCTATTACACGACCTGGAGGTCTGAGGCTGTCCGTTGAGGGGATCCTGGAGTGGGGCACCGTGGGCACCCTTACGGCGGCGACAGTCGTCTTCCTCTTCCTCATCGCCGTAAAGGTCAAGCGGCGATCCATCATGCGCCGGGACTTCACCTTCTGGGTCTGGGCCTTCATGGCGGGCTGGTTGGGCGCCGAGATCCTGGCCCTCCTCGCCCCGCCTTCCTTGGAGCTCACCGTCGAGGCGACGCACTTCGCCGTCGTGCTCCTGTTCGCCGTGTTCCTGACGGTGCGGTGGAGTTGGGCCCTGAGGGGCGCCGCCCGGGAGGGAGCTCCATAGAGCACGTCCTTCTGACCCTGGTCGCTGTCCGCGTGGCCGTCCTCCTCACGGGCGCCTTTCTCACGGTGACCCTGTTGCGAAGGGTCCTGGCAACCCCTCGCTCCCGGGACTACCTGCTCCTCGCTCTCGGGTTCGCCCTCTTGACTGCAGGGGCTTTCGTGGAAGGCGTCCTCTTCGAGCTCTTCCGGTTCGGCCTTGCGGAGGTCCACACGGTGGAGGCCGGGTTCACCGCAGCCGGCTTCGCCGCCGTCCTCCTCGCGGTGCGCTACAGCAGCCGCTGACGAGGGGACGCCTGGTCCTCCCCGACGGCGCTCCCGACCCCACCACCGAGTCCCCCAGGGGCGGTGGCCTGGAACAGTGGGGCCCCCCCAGCACCGCAACTATATGAGGTCCCCCCGGCTTCCGTGGTGGTGTGGGAGCCATGAATCAAGAGGACGATTCCGGGGAGACGAAAGAGGCCGCAGACAGTGATCCCGAGGAGGAGCCGGAAGGGTCCTCGCGTCGGGACTTCCTCCGGTACGCCGTAGCGGGTGTCGGAGGCCTCGGGGTCGGCCTGGTGGGCGGCAGCCTCGTAACGCGTTACCTGACTCCGGAAGGGACGCCGGCGGAGCTGACGACCCTCCCACGAACCGCCGTGGCCGATCTCAGCGAGCTCGTGGAGAACGAGCCACTCGACTTCCGTTACCCCCTGGACCACGTGCACCATGACAGCTTCGTCGTCAAGTTGGGGAGGCCCGCGTTCGGGGGGGTCGGGCCCGACGAGGACATCGTGGCCTACAATTACGCGTGCACCCACATGGGGTGTCCCCTGCGGGGGACCTACAAGGCCGACAACAAGATCATGGGCCCGTGCCCCTGCCACTTCAGCACCTTTGACCTGACGAAGCGAGGGATCGTCGTCCTCGGCCAGGCCACGGAAACCCTGCCCCAGGTCGTCCTCGAGCTGGAGGGGACGACCCTCTATGCCGTGGGCGTCTCCCGTCTCATCTACGGCTTTCGGGACAACAGGAAGGACGCGCCCCCGATCCGGGGGGTGCGCCCGTGAGCGCCGGCACCACGGACTATGTCCCGAAGGAGAGAGTCCCCCTCCCCCCCGTGGATGCCCAGGTCTACACCACGGCGTGCGAGTACTGCCCCGTCGCCTGCGGGTACAAGGTCTACGTGTGGCCCGTGGAGAAGGAGGGGGGTCCCCGGGCCAGCGAGAACGCCCTGGGCCACGACTATCCCACGGCGAACCAGTCCGGGATGTGGATCTCGCCCAACATGCACAACGTCATCAGTCATCGGGGGAGGCCGCACCACGTGGTCATCATTCCCGACGGCGAGGCCACGGCGGTCAACCTCATGGGGACCCACAGCATCCGAGGCGGCAGCATCGCCCAGAAGGTCTACAACCCGAACACGCCAACGGCGGACCGACTCACCACGCCGTTGCTCCGGGTGGGCGGGACCTTGCTCCCCATCTCCTGGGACCTGGCCACGGACATCGTGGCCGAGATGTCGCGCTACGTCCTCGACACCCAGGACGAGCTGGCCTGGGGCATGAAGCGCTACTCCTATCAGTACTTCGAGAACACCTACGCCCTCACGAAACTGTGCTTCGGGGCCATCGGGTCACCGAACCACGCCCCCCATCACGCCCCCGCCGCGGGCTCGGACACGCCGGGGCTGAGCGACGCGGGCATGGACCCCTTCCCAGCCAGTTATGAGGACTTCCGAAGTGCCGACGTCGTCATGATCAGCGGCACGGACCCCTACGAGACGAAGACTGTCCTGTTCACGACGTGGATCGCCCCGGGCGGCGCCAAGCTCGTCTACGTGGACCCCCGCAAGACCTTCACGGCCCGATACGCCGAGGCCACCGGCGGCCTGCACCTCCAGATCAAACCGGGAACCGACACGGCCCTCTACAACGCCATGGCCCGTTACATCATCGAGAACGGGTGGGAGGATGGCGCCTTCATCAGCAGCTACACGGCCTCCCGGACGGAGCTCAATCAGGAGACCCGGTGGCGGCGCCTGGAGCTGGGGATGACCTTCGACGAGCTGAGGGCCTACCTGCAGGCCGACGACCGCTTCACCCCCGAGGGGGCGGAGGCCATCACGGGCGTTCCCGCCGCGAAGATCCGCGAGGCAGCGGAGATGGTCGCCAAGCCCGTGGACGGCGCGCGGCCCAAGGTCGTCTTCTCCTTCGAGAAGGGCCTCTACTGGAGCCACAACCACGAGAACACCGCCTCCTACGCCAACCTCGCCCTCTTGACGGGCAGCACGGGACGCCCCGGGCGGGCCCTCACCCGCTTGGGCGGCCACCAGCGCGGGAATAGCGATGCAGCCTCCTACCCGCTGGACAAGTCCCCCCACGAGTTCAACGGCAACAAGCTGGAGATGGATCAGGACCGCTACGTCGCCGAGGGGAAGACGCGGTTCATGTGGATCGTCGGCGTCAACTGGATCGGCGCCGCCGCGGGTTCTCAGCACCTCCGGGACCGCCTCCGGCAGCTGACCCTGGAGCGCGAGCAGGTCACCTCCCTCGCCAAGGACGAAATCCTAGCCACCCTGAAGGCGAGGGTGGACAATGGCGGCATGGTCCTGGTGTTCCAGGACATCTACCTCAACGACACGAGCGACTACGCCGACCTCGTCCTGCCGGCGGCCACCTGGGGCGAGGAGGACTTCACCCGGGCGAACAACGAGCGCCGGCTGCGGCTCTACTCCAAGTTCATGGACCCGCCCGGCCAAGCATGGCCCGATTGGAAGATCTTCGCTGGGGTAGCAACCAAGATGGGCTACGAGGGCTTCGATTGGGCCGATTCCAACGCCATCTTCGAGGAGTCTAGCCCCCGCATGGTGGGACGGCGCATGGACTACTCTCCAGCTCACCCTCAGACTCGAGGGTGGCGAGCTCGTGGAGACACCCCGCCTCCACGCGGACCTGACATTCAACACGGCCAGCGGCAAGGCCAACTTCGTCAAGGGCGACTGGGAGGAGGTGGCCGCCCGAAACGCGATCCTCGAACCCACGGGCGACGAGGTGTGGGTCACCAACGGCCGGGTGAACTACTACTGGAACAACCTCTTCGACTTCGTCCGGCGGCCCTACACGTACCAGCGATACCCCATGAACTTCCTGGAGATCAACCCGGAGGACGCGACGAACTGGGGTGTGGAGAGCGGTGACCTCGTCAGCGTCACGAACAACGCGGTCATCAACCAAGAAGGCGGGACGACGGCCGGTTACTTCACCGCCGTGGCCTACGTCACGGATGAGGTGCCCCCCGGCGTCACCTTCGCTTACTTCCACTTCCCGGGGAACCACGCCAACAGCGTCGTCCCCGCGAACACCAACCTGCAGCCCAGGAACCTGCGGTATCCCTTCAAGCTGGGCAAGGGCGTCGTCCAGAGGCTAGGCCCGACCCATCTGAAGGAGACCATGTCTTTCGTGCCGCGAAACATCATCTGAGGGAATGACCGTGGAGCAGACCGGGGAGGACTGGCTCAACGAGGGCTGTTTGCCCGAGGTCATCGTGGGCGGCATCGCCCTCACCCTCGCCGTGATCATCGTCTTCTCCATCAACCCCTTCGCCTCCCTGGCGGGCCTCCTCATCCTGATCCCTGTGGGGGCCCTCCTGGCCGTCTTCCTGATCGCCCTCCGGTGTGTCTGGCGCAGCACCACCTGAGCAAGGACCCAGCACTCCTGCCATCGCAAGGGGAGGTTGGCCCACGGATCGCCAAGGACGGCTGCAGATTCCTAGCGGCGCAACTGCTCCTTGAGTTCCCGGTACTCCTCCAAGTCGATGTCGCCTCGTGCCAACCGCAGATCCAGGGTCTCGAGGGCGGTGTCTCCTCGGGGAACGGTCTTGTCGAACGCCCCCAGGACCAGTAGCAAGACGACCACGATGACAATGGCCG
>CAYGBN010000061.1:0-5965 GCA_964348155.1 uncultured Methanomassiliicoccales archaeon | reverse complement strand
AGCCCCGGGAGCTCAACTGGATCTTCGGCGTCCTCCTGCTCCTCATCGCCCTGGGCTTCGGGTACACGGGGTACCTCCTGCCGTGGAACAGCCTCGCCTTCGCCGCCGCCACCATCGGCATCAACATGGCGAAGTCCATTCCCCTAGTCGGAGACCTAACGGCGGAGATCATGTTCGGCGGCCTGGCGCTGGGCGCGAACACGGTCCTCCGCATGTACTGGCTGCACATCTTCATCCTGCCCCTGCTGGGCATCGGCCTCATGCTCCTCCACATGACGCTGGTCTGGATCCAGGGCATCGCGGAGCCGCACTGAGGGGGACCATGGCGCAGGGAGCCTTCGAGCAGGGAGTCCGGGAGGAGCGCATCGGCTTCCCCACGCAGTACGGACCCACCCGGACGGACAAGAAGCCAGGGCATGCCCTCATGCCCCACGAGGTGTGGCGGGACGCCGTCATCGTCCTCATCATGACGGGGGTCATGTTCATCCTGACGGGCGTCGCTGTCCCGGAGCTAGGGAAGGCCGCCAACCCCAATGTGGTGGCGGAGGTGGAGCTTCCTGATTGGTACCTCCTCTGGTCCTGGGGCCTCCTGAAGATCGTGGAGACCTGGCCTCAGTTCACCATCTTCGGACTGACCTTCACCACGCTGACCTACGGAGCCCTCCTCTCCGGCGTTCCCATCATCCTCCTGCTCCTCCTCCCCTTCGTGGACAAGGGATTCGAGAGCCGACCTGTCAAGGCCAACGTTCGGGCGGCCATTGGCGTGGCGGGCATCGTATGGGTCTTCGCCGCCTCCGTCTACTCGGTCAACGTCCTCATCATCCCCAGGTTCGTCACCGCCGAGGGTACCTCCATCCTCACGGACGACACCCTGAAGTGGCTGTTCGTGGCGGAGCCCGTCATGGCGGGGCTCGTGACCTACGTAGCCCTCCGCCGGCTGGCCTTCAAGCCCATGCGGCGCCTGAACACCCTGGTCAACGCGGCGGCCCTGTTCCTGCTCCTCGTGCTCACGGCCTACGTCTTGGTGGGGGTCAACGTCGCCAACGGCACACCCATGGCGGACCTCTTCACCCGGGCGAACCTCTTCCTGGGGTTTTACGTGGGCGTGGCCCTCCTGACGGGACTCCTGGGCCTCTACATCGTCTACTTCCTGGACGAGCATCGGGGTCGGCGCACCCTCCTCCAGTGGATCGGCATCGCCTTCCTCCTGCTGGCCCCCGTGACCTGGTACCTCATCGCCTTCGAACAGCCCGTCTTCGACCACGTCCAGACGGTCATCATGACGAACTCCCATGTCTTCATCGCCCTGCCCATCTTCTCCTTCGCCGTGGCCTACTTCGGCCAGAGGACGCCCTACAGCGACTACGAGTACAAGCTGAACGAGTGCTACCAGTGCGGCCGCTGCCATATCGTGTGCCCCATCACGAAGGTGGAGGCCGACGCCCTGGGCGGGCTGAACCTTGTGTACAACGTGTACAAGCGGCAGCACGACGGCGTGCCCATGTGGTCTTGCCTCACGTGCGACGCGTGCAGCGCCGTGTGCCCCGTGGACATCAACTACTCCGCCTACGTCCTGACGGAGCGGGCGAAGGTCATGCAGGCGAAGTCGCGCCTCCCGGTGGAGATGCGGGCCCCCGCCGGGCAGCCCATGGCGGCCAACGGCGGCCGGGAGGGGGAGGCGTGACGTTCCGCCCGGAGGAGATGGGCTTCCCCATGCGGGACCTCACTGCCGGGGAGCGGACGGTCCCCCACCCCATCATGTTCGGCGCCCTGGACAAGGAGGCGGAGGACACGGAGATACCCGACGTAGAGGTCGCCGAGAGGAGCGACGTGGCCTACTACCCGGGATGCGTGGACTACTACGACTACGAGATGCAGTTCTCCCGGAACAACTTCGGGGAGACGGATCACGGCATCATCTTCGACTCCTCCGTCAAGCTCCTGGAGGCCATCGGCCGGAAGCCCGTCGTCCTGGACCGCTCCTTCATGAAGTGCTGCGGCCACGACCAGCTCTGGCAGGGGAAGGTGGACGTCTGGAACAAGCTCCGGGCCTACAACGAGACCCTCATGCGGCGCATCTTCGAGGAGGCGGGGGTCAAGACCCTGGTCGTCAGCTGCGCCGAGGGGTATCGGACGTTCAAGCTGGACTACGACCTGGGGGGTGTGGAGGTCAAGCACATCACCCAGCTGCTCTACGAGGAGGGCGTGGAGTTCCGCTCCCGGAAGCACGCCCGGGTGACGTACCAGGACCCGTGCCGCATGTGCCGGCAGATGCCCGTGGACCCCGTTTACGACGAGCCCCGCAACCTCATCGAGTCCGCCGGGGGGGAGTACGTGGAGATGGAGCACTTCCGGGCGGACGCCACGTGCTGCGGCGTGGCGGGGATGATGTACTGCAACGAGAAGACGAAGGGCATCACGAACGACCGGATGTTGGAGGCCAAGGAGCAGGAGGTGGACTACCTCCTGACGGCGTGCCCCAAGTGCCTCACCCACTTCGGATGCCAGCAGCACGAGAACCTGTATCGGGAGGATCGGGAGCGCTTCGCCTTCCGGGTCATCGACATCACGCAGTTCCTGGCCGAGTCCCTGGCCGAGGAGTCCGCCGAGGCCCTGGCGGCGGAGCGGAACGAGGCGGAGGGGGCCTTCAGCCCCTCGGAGGCCGCGCCCAAGGGAGCCTCGCCATGAACTCGGAGCAGGCGTACGCCGACCCGCGCCTCGCCCGACACCGCTCCCGCCAGCAGGCGAAGAAGCAGTTCGACGCCATGCGGAGGAACTTCGTCATCAAGTACCCCCGGGGCAAGGGCGTCATCGCCTACGTGTACGAGGACATCTGCATGGGGTGCATCCACTGCGCCGACAACTGTCCGGAGAACGTGCGGCCCGACCACGAGGACGCCATCGTCTTCGTGGACAAGACCTCCTACCTGCCCGACATGCAGTTCGAGACCCGGAAGTCCTTCATCGTGGACGAGAACTGCATCGGCTGCGCCAAGTGCGCCGTGATCTGCCCCGTGGAGGCCATAGTCATGGTCCCCCGGCCCGGCTGGGAGATCGTGGACGACAAGCCCATGGAGGCGGAGGACTCCCAGGAGGCCTAGGCATCGGCGAAGCGGCCCAGGTGGAAGCCGAGGATTCCACGGAGCGCCCTCGATGGCCCCGGCGGATGACCCGCAAGGCGGAGATGGCCCTCGTCAAGCAGCTCCCCAAGGCCCAGAAGCTCATCCTCATCACCAAGGTCTCGGCCGTCGTCCTCTTCGCCATCGGCCTGGAGGGCCTGTTTCTGGGGGTCTGGTGGATGGCGGGCCTCTTCCTGGCGCTGGGCGTCCTCTTCACCGTGTGGCCCATCCGGATGAACATGCCCAACGTGTGTCCCCGATGCGGGGCAATCAATCCCCTGGACCAGACGGTCTGCGACCGCTGCGGCGTCGCGCTGATGTAGCCTCAGCCGCGGGGAACCCAGAGCACGCTCGAGGGGTTCACCACGTTGGGAAGGTCCACCTCGCCCTTGATGCGGCGGGCCAAGGCAAAGCGCTGTTCCACGTCCGTCTCGGTCTCCAGGAGCTGGAGGACCGGCGTCGCCCGGAGGCGGCCGGGCTGCTTCCGCGCCAGGAGCACGAGCTCGTAGAGGCGGTCGAACCGCTCCCCCCGGCTCATGGGCCCCTCGTGGAAGGGCACCAAGCTCACCGTGCCGCCCTCCGTAAGGGAGCCCGTCCAGCCGAAGGCCGGTCCCCGCTCCTCCTGCCACGCAGTAAGGGCCTCCAGCAGGGCCGGGAGGTCGGCCATTCCCACCAGGATCTCCCCCAGGGGCGCGGGAGGCCGCCTCCGCTCGCCCCGCTCCAGAGGATGGACCTGACCCTCCATCACCTCCTTCGCGGGCTCCTCCCCGAAGGCCGCGTCCACCGCTTGCACCTGGTGGGGCAGCGTCTCCTCCGTGCCGTGCAGGCTGAGGGTGAGCGTGGTTCCCTCGGCCCCCCAGGACACCCGAGAGCCCGTGTCGTCGCCGAAGAGGAGGGAGAGAGGTCGGATGGCGCTCGCCTCCACCGCCTCCAATGCGCCCACGAGCTCTTCCGTGCTGGCCACCGGGTACCGCAGGCTCTGGGCATCCTCGGCCGCCGGGGCAAGGGTGAAGGTGGCGGAGAGAGGGATGCCCAGGCCGTGGCCCATGACGAGCATGAGGGCGTTGAGGTCGTATCCGGCCGCGCTGTTGGGCACGCCGTCGAAGCCGCTCTGGCTGTACACCCCGTCCGGCCCCACAAAGTCCACATTCCTGAGGTACTGGTCCGCCCCGCCGCCGTAGGAGGTCAGGAGTGCCGATCCCCCCAGCACGTCCCCGATGAACGGGTTCACGGGGAGCGGCGGGAGGAGCGGGAAGAGCCAGCCCTGACTTCGGCAGGCGTCGTAGGCCCGCTTCCACGTGGCGCCCATGCCGCAGCGGGCGACCCCGTACTCCTGATTGACCTCCACCTCCTGCGCGCCCCGAAGGTCCAGCTCGAAGCCGTCCAGCTGGGGAAGGACCTCGCCCTCCAGCGCGTCCAATCGGGGACTCCAGCTCACGGTGACCTCCCTGTCCTTCTCCATCGCCAGCCGGGTCCGCACGTAGTGGAGGGTGTCGGCCGACAGGCCGAGGTTCACCGCAGCCACCTCCCCGTTGGCCACGTCGATGGCCCGGGCGACGTCCTCCGGCTCCTCCACCGGGACGCGGACCACGGTGACGGTGTCGAAGAGCCGCTTCACCCCGTCGGGGAGCGTGCGGCGGTCCCGGAGGTAGACGGCCTTCACGAGCTGCTCCTTGGGCAGGGCGCGAAGGCCCGGGTACCGGGCCAGCATCTCCCGGAAGTCCGCCCCGCCCGCCACGCTACCGCCCCCTCCGTGCCTTCGTGACGTACCGCTCCCCGGGCAGAAGCTTGCGTAGCATCCCCAGCGCCCGCAGCCCCCTTCGCATGAGGCCCGCGGGGAGCTCCGGCGGCATCAAGGGGGGCTTCCGGCCCATGGTGGCCAGGAGCTTCCCCGGGTTCACGTTTCCCTTGGGGTCCAGGGCCTCCTTCACGCCCCGCAGGTAGGCCAGCGCGTGGCCGTACATCTCCTCGGCGTTGTATGTGGTGAGCAAGCCCAGGCCCATGGGGTGCCCCCCATGCCTGGGCAGTGCGCGGTGGACCCCTTCCACGAAGGAGATGGCAAACTGCCCGCGGATGGTCCCCTCGTTGGTCAGGATGTAGGGGGCGATGTAGGCGGAGCCGCGGTCCGCCAGGAAGCCGTGAATGGCGGCCTCGGCCTTGATCCCCTTGGCGGCTCGGGCCGTGTCCGTCGCGAGGTCTGCCACGCGGGTCGTCGGCACGAGGCCCTCCGCCGCCACGAGCCCACCGGACAGCCGGCGCGCCCGGTAGGGGGTGTGGCGCTCCTCCCACAGGAGGGTGGCCACCTCCTCCTCTTCCCTTTCGCCGCCAGAGCCGTCCATGCAGGCGTGGGCCGCCGTCTCCTCTGCCTCCACGGCCGCCTTCGTCCCCCGATAGGTCACCGCGGCCAAGGCGGGGACCCGGGGGAGGTCCTTCAGGAGGGCCCGCTGGAGGACGAGGTGGGCCTCGTCCACGTACCCCACGTGGTACGGGGAGATGGGCATGCGCGCCAGGCGGGAGAGGGCGTAGGCCATGGTTCGCACGCTCTCAAACCGGTAGGCCACGGTCCGCGTGACCTCCGGAGCGGGGACGAGTCGGAGGGTGGCCTTGGTGATGACGCCCAGGGTTCCCTCGGCTCCCAGGAACAGCCTCGTCACGTTGTAGTTGCGCGGTCCCAGGTCCACCGTACGGTCCCCGGTCTCCAGGGTCTCCCCGTTCGGCAGCACGGCCTGGAGGCTCCGCACCCACCGGTTCGCGGGCCCGTGGCGGAACGACCCGATGCCCACCCCCCCGCTGCTGAGGAATCCCCCCACCGTGGACGAGCGATGGAAGATGGGGAGGACGGGGAG
>CAYGBN010000060.1:0-6069 GCA_964348155.1 uncultured Methanomassiliicoccales archaeon | reverse complement strand
CGCAGAGCCCGTGAAGTAGTTCTCGGCCCACATGATGACGTCGTACTCGAGCAGCTTCGACACGGGCGGTGCCTGGTTGAAGCCGGCGACGTCGTTGTAGAAGTTCCAGGAATCGAACTTCCCGACGAAGTCGTGGGCCGTCACCGCGTCCCTCACGTGAGCGAAGATGTCCCCGGCCACACCGCTGCAGCCCGTGTTGCCGAAGGAACAGACCGAGTGCACGAAGAGCACGTCGAGCTTGCTCAGATCCTTCGCCGTCCAGGGCGTGACGGTGCCGTCGTCGAAGTCCCACCGGTAGGCGAAGCTCTCCGTGGGCACCCAGAGTGCCGGATCAGAGATCTCATAGCCTTCGAACAGGCGGGTAATCGCCTCGTCGATGAGACCCGAGGTGGGTCCACCCGTGAAGGTCGGCGGAACGTTGGCGATGGTCGCGACGTCGGAGGCCTCACCGAGGCCATCGACGAGGGTCCCCCAGAGCGCATTGACCGTGGGGTTGTCCACATGCCACCACCAGTCGTCCCATGTCCTGAAGCGGAACTGGAACTGCACGAGTTCGCCGGCCGCCCAGTCCGTGATGTCGAAGGTTTCCACTGTGTTGTCGATGCTGGCCGGGTTGTTCCACTCCATGTACATGAGTTCCTCGACGGTGTTGAAGCCATCCATGCTGCCTTCGACCCAGCCTTGGGTCCACCCGATGAAGTAGCTCGCCTGCCAGTCGTGCTGGAAGCTGAAGGTGACGTCCAGGGTCTCGGCGCCGGTGTCCATCGTGGACAGATCGATGACCGGGCTACGCAGGATCTGGTCGTTGTTCAGGCAGTCCGTGCCCGTGTAGGGGGCGCAGTAGAAGTACCACATGAGGGCAGCACTGCTGCCGAGGAAGCCACTGTAGCCCCAGTTCCACGCAGGTCCGGCCGGTTCCGTCCACTGCCCGAAGCCCGTGTTGAAGTTCTCGCTGTAGGTGAGGCTCCCACCCTTCAGCTTCCCGTGGTCGTCGTCCTTCACCCGAAGGGTGACGTCGAAGTAGTCCATGTCCGTGATGCTTGTCGGGTGGTCGTCCACGTACGTGTGGTAGAAGGGTCCAATCTGGAAGGGCATGCTTCTCGGGGTCGCGCCCCCAGACGCGAATGCGATCGCGTTGAAGAGCATCGCCGCCCAGTCATACCGGGTCTCGTAGCCACCGAACGGGAAGTCCGGTCCCGGCCAGAAGTTGAGAGCCACCGCTTGCGCCCCGTTGGGGACGATCGGGTTCTCCTTCGTGGCCGCCATAATCTGCCCGCTGGTGTAGTCCACGATTCTCACGGCCCCTGAGGTGAGGCTGTACCAGTTGTGCTTGAAGGTCGCGCTGACGTCATCCACCTTGTCCATGATGATGTGCTTGGGCTCGTACACTTCGCCCAGGTCAGACCGGCCCACCGTGTAGCCCGACATCTGGACTGGCCAGTACCCGTCGCTGAGGAACCGGCCCCCGAGCTGCATGTACCAGACGGTGCCCCCGACGCCGAACATCGGGATGACACCGCCGCCCAGGTCCATGAAGTCGGCCAGCCGATTGCCGAGAGTCGTCAGTTCCCCGCCGAACATGAAGTAGTTCAGCGTGACGATGATCACGTCGTACTCCAGGAGTTCGCTCAGAGTGGGCACGTCGTAGGCGTTGTTCCCCTGGGGACCGAAGTCCCAGGTGTCGAACGTCGTACAATAGTCCCCACAGGCTTCCTCCATCTCTTCGTACATGTTGTCGAGGTCGTAGACGTTCTCTCCGAGGGTATGCAGGAACAGCACGTCAGCGTTTCCCTGGATGTTCCATCTTCCGATCTTCACCCAATCGGTGACGGTTCCGTCGCCCCAATCGATCTGATACCACCACTCATCATCCGGTGATTGACCGGTGGGATCGAAACCCGGGTCGTAGAACTGTCCCGATAACCCGACTGGGGATCCCTCTTGACCCATCGTCGGGGTGAGGACCAGGTTGGAGACTTCCGGCGCGACGTTGTTGATCTCCACGAACGCGGTGTCCGAGGATGTGTCGGGGACCTGCAGGGTCCCGACGTATTTGAAGTCCACACTCGGGTACGCGAAGTCCTGCCAGTAGTTGGTGGGGTAGCAGGGCACGAAGATGAACGGTCCGCAGTAGTACACACCCTGGGGTACGACCTTGTCGAGGCCGGTCGGCTTGTTGATGCCCCTTTGGATGTTGACGATTCGGATTGAAATGATGTATTGCTGGCCCGCCGTCAACGTCGGCTGGGTCGAAAGGGTGCACCAGTTCCACGTGCTGCCCACGTCTGGCGGGTTGCACTCCGCGACTTTCGTCTGCGTCGACACGTCCCAGATCGTAACCTGGTAGGCCGTGTACGATGGATCCTTGTAGTAGCCGAGTTCGCCCACGACCAGATTCTCGAGGGGCGTGAACCTCCAGCCCACGCTCCAGTAGATCCAGCTGAGGTACCAGTAGGGATCCGGCTCTCCGAGGTTGCTCACGGAGAACGGAATGGTCGTGTAGGAGGTGCCGTCCCAGACTTCGGCGAGGATCGTCTCGCCGTAGTAGTCATCGTAGAACGTGCGGTCTAGAGTGAAATCTTGGCTCCAGCACCCATCCGGGTCTCCGCAGTCCTGAACGGGGTGATCGAACTCACCGTCCCCGTCGAGGTCCCAGCGAATCAACGTCTCGCCGGCATCCACGGTGGCCGTCAGGGTGATCGTGTCGCCCTCGTTCCCGACGTAGGGTCCGCCGGCGTCGACGCCAGGGGATCTGGTGCCTTCCCGCTGTCCGCCGCTGTCCGTCGGTTGGTCCGGCGGGCTGGAGGGCTCATCCATCATCGGAGGCTGCCTGGGAAGGGGCTTGTCGGGGCTCAGGTAGGGCGAAAGGTCGATCGAGGCTGGGTCGATAGAAGTGTCTGCTTCAAGTGCAAAGGTTGGTCCAGTTGGTATGTCGTTGGTTACGGCTAACCGGTGGTCCACAAACGAGGTGGGGCTGATTTCGCCCAGGTCAGTCCCTTCCGGCTGAGGACCCCAGTCGCCCAATTCCATTTCTTTCGCGTACTCCGAGAAGGTGGAGATGCCGGCCATCTCCCCCCTCGTCCCGATCGAACGATCGGTCGAGTCCGCTGCATCGGTCGCCGGTCCCAGAACGGGCCCAACGGCCGCCCACGGCCCTGCCACCATCAAAAAGGCCACGAAGAGTGGCAGGAGCAGCTTGGCGTTTCTAGCCAATCTTGGCTGTTCGCTCATTGCGTTCTTTCCTCCATGTGAGGTCGAGCTCGAAGGCGCTCGGCGAAGGTGTGCAGCGCACCGAGTCTGCGATCATCGAGAGAATCCCTCACGATCCCCCCTTCCCCAGACCCTTCGGCTTCTAGGGCTGGCGGATTGTGCCGGCGGCACTCGGCAGGGTGCCTGGTCAGCACTGCCGAATCGCCCGTCAACCAACCAGCAACTGCACTTACCTCTCCTCGAATCCCCCTCACTCTCCTCCTTTACCCCGTAGAGAGCTAATCCCCCTCTAGGGTAGATGATGACATGAGTCGTGGGATATAAAAGGCTATCGCGCCGTCCAGGTCGGTAGAATCCCTTCACCCTCGGCCAACTCCCTCTCCCCCCATCCGTCCCACGCGGGGGGTTCGGAGTCGCGCCCCCCACGGACTGCCTCCCGTGATGGCGCCGGGCCCCCTCGCTTGCTCGATCGTGGCCGAAGATTCTCCCACAAGGACACGCGGCGTCCAAGCCCCTCGCCGAAGTCGCCACTCCCACTGTAGAACCAGAGGCCCATCGCACGGGCTCTTGGCCCTGGAATCTGTGGAAAAGGTTTTATCCTCTCCACTTGAATCTTACGGCCGTGCTTCGGGAATGGGTCGACTGCCCCGAATGCGGGATCTCCCTGAAGTCGAAGAATCTCCCCCGGCACCTGGAACGGAAGCACCGCATGTCGGCCGAGGAGGTCTCGGCGACCGAGAAGGCGGTGGCCCGGGCCTCTCGGCCCGGGCTGGCCCAACCCGCCCTCACACTCCTGGTAATCCTCGCCGTCGGGGCCTTGGCCTATGCCCTGTTCGCCCTCGCCACTCAACCCGGTGACGTGCCCCCGTCCGGAACGGTCGCCATCGTCAGAACCAACGTGGGCACGTTCGAAATCCTCCTCAACACGGAGGCGGCGCCCAACACGACTGCGCACTTCATCCAGCTGGTTCAGGATGGATTCTATGACAACCTCACCTTCCATCGCGTCATCGAGGGGTTCATCATCCAAGGGGGCGGCCATGACAGTGACTTGAACCTGAAGCCCTCACCGTACCCGGACATTCCGCTGGAGATCTCCGCCAATCTGACCAACGCGAGGGGCACGGTGGCCATGGCCCACAAGCCGAACGAGTCCGGCAGCGCCAACACGCAGTTCTTCGTGAACCTCGCCGACAACACCCATCTGGACCCCGGTGTGGACCCCATTGGGTTCGCCGTTTTCGGCCGGATCATATCGGGAATGGACGTCGTCGACGCCATCGGAGAGGTGGAGACACACACCGTCGGGACCTTCGAAAACGTCCCCGTCAATAGCGTCGTCATCAACAGCATCACGATCGAGATCCGATAGTCCTCGGTCGGTCGCCCAGGGACGCAGTCGTCTCGCGGCGCGAAGGGTCACGCCCGCGAATTCCTATTCCTCTTCATCGGTCGCCGCGGGTTCGTCCCCCTCGCCGACGTCCCCCTTCACGACTTCCACCTTCAGGACCTCATCCGATGTGCGGCGCAGGAGACGGTAGATTCCCAGCACTGCCATCACCGCCGTCGCCACGGACAATGCGGACAGCAGGCCCACGGCCACCCAAAGGAGCACCGGCGTTCCGTCGCCTCCCTCCCCGTCTGGCGGCTGGAGGGGCTGCAGCACCAAGCCTCCGAGGCCCCGATCTTCCCCTTCCTTCAGATCCTCGATGGCCACGGTCCGGGACCTGAAGCCCTCTGCCACGATCGTGAGGTTGTACCAACCTGGGGGAAGTCCTCCGAGGGCGAAGTGCCCGCCGCCTCCCGCCGTGGTGCTCCTGGAGAGGTTCTGCTCGCCCTCAAGGATGATGACCGCTCCCATGAGAGCCTTCCCACTGGAACCAAGGACTTGGCCCGAGAGGGAGGCGGGCAGGGGCTCGGGCGGCGGCGTGACCACGTTGAAGTGGAAGATGGAACTGTTGAGACCCCAGGCAAAGCCGTCGGAGGCGGCCACGCGCCAGTAGTACGTGCCGTCCGTCGAGGGACTCACCATGTGCGCCGTCCCTGACACCAAGTCCAGCGAGTAGGTCCCGAACTGAGGGTCCGTGGAGGTGGAGACGGCGTACACCAACGGGTCTGCCTCCACGTCGACGACGCCGCTCCAGAAGAGGGTGACCGGAGCCACCTCCACGAAGGTCGTGCCGTTGGCGGGGAGTAGGAGTACCGGCGCCCCTGGCGGCGTGTTGAGGCGGAAGGATCCTTCCGCCCACGCCCCCCAGCCAAGGGGATCCGCGGAGCGCACACGCACGAAGTACGGTGTCCCCTGATTCAGGGGGGCGCCCGCATACACGATCGAAGTGTTCTCTCCGGGCACCAGAGCGGGGTCCCAAATGGGTGTCCCGGTCCCGCCGGGTCCCGACCACACCTCCACTTCATGCTCCGTGGCCGGGCTGCCTTCGGGGTCCGCATACATCCAGGAGATGACGGGGCTTCCGGTGAGCAGATGGAGTGCTTGCGTAGTGTCTACGAGATGGCCGTCCACCCGCACATCGGAAGTCGTAGGTGGGCAATCGATGCTGGGTCCGGGATAGGGAGCGGAGGTGACGCTGACCTGGCCGTCGGTGGTCCCAACGGCGAAGGTGGTGTTCATTGCACAGACCGAGAGAGTGGTCGATATGCTGTAGTTGGCACCCGCGACGAAGTCTCCCGGGGCGCCGATCCACCCCGCCCAACCCATCGGGAAGGGACCTGCGATGGTACCACCCGTGTCATTCACCCAGACCATCGGTCCGGGGCCCAGAACGGAGGATGGCGGGTCGTTGTCGGGGTCCGAGTACGTGATTTGAAACGCGAAGAGGTCGGCGTCGGGTCGGCCGGTGG
>CAYGBN010000059.1:0-6409 GCA_964348155.1 uncultured Methanomassiliicoccales archaeon | reverse complement strand
ACGAGAGGGCGCGTCTCGCTGTGCGCGCTGGAGGCCGCCCGCACCTTGACGGAATCCGTCACGGGCCCAAGCCCCACCCGGGCCGCCAGGTCCGTGTCCACGCTCGTTCGGGCGGCTCCGGTGTCCACCTTCGCCAGGACGGACTCCTTCCCCCGCTCCCCGTGCAAGGTGAGGGAGCAGATGATGCCGATGACCTCCCTCTTCGACGGGTCCAGGCGCATCCCTCCCTGGGTGATTTCGGAGGATGATAATGAGCTCCCCTCTTAGCCGTTTCCCCCTTGTTATCACGTCGCGAATCCACGAGGGGGTCCCGCCGGCGCGATACGTTTTTCTCCCAGGGCCCCGTCCACCCTTTCCCGCGGGGGAGAGGTTACGTGCGGATTGGAGTGCTCTCTCGGAGTCGTACGTACTGGTCCACCCTGCGGCTCCTCCGGACCATCGATGAGGCCGGGCACGAATCCGTCTACCTGAAGACGCAGGACGTGCGCCTCCTCCTGAACGACGGCTTCCGGGGGCGATGCGGGGACGAGGATCTGGGGGAGTTGGACGTGGTCATCCCCCGCATCGGCCGCTCCCTGACGGAGCTGGGCTTCGCCATCCTGCGGCACCTGGGGGCCATGAAGGTCCCGTCCACCCTGGACCCCGCGGCGCTCTTGGTCGCCCGGAACAAGTTCCTCACCCTGCAGGCCCTCCAGTCGGGGGGCGTGCCCCTGCCGCGGTCGGTTCTCATGGCCTCCCGGACAAACCCCGAGGAGGTCATGGAGCTCCTGCCCTTCCCTGCGGTCCTCAAGATCCTCTCCGGGACCCAGGGCATGGGCGTTTTGCGGGTGAAGGACCCCTCGGAGGCCGCCTCCATCGTGGACACGATGCACGTGCTGGGGGAGGCCCTGGCCATCCAGGAGTTCATCCCTCACCCCGGCATCGACATCCGCGCGTTCGTCGTGGGGGACGAGGTCGTCGGGAGCATGAAGCGGGTGGCGGCCCTTCACGAGTGGCGGACAAACATTCACCTCGGCGCTCAGGGGCGTCCCCATGATCTGGACGATGAGGGGACGTCGGTGGCCCTCCGGGCGGCCCGGGCGACGGGGCTTGAGATTGCGGGGGTGGACATGGTCTACCGGGACGAGCAGCCCTTCGTCTTGGAGGTGAACGCCTGTCCCGGCTTCCGAGGGTTGGAGGAGGCCACGGGCCTGGATGTGGCCAAGCCCATGGTCACCTACGCGCTACGGAAGGCGAAGGGCTGAGAAGGCCGGGGAACGTTAATAGCCTCCTAGCTTAACCCGATGCCATGCGCGACGTGGCCGTCGTGGGCGTCGGCGTGACGAGGTTCGGACGACACGAGACCTCCGTGGTGGAGCTCCTGGCGGAAGCCGGCACCGCGGCCCTGAAGGATGGAGGTGGCCCGGCGGAAGAGGTGGACGCCCTCCTCGTCGCCAACATGAGCAGCGGGGAGTTCGAGGGTCGGACGGGGATCCACAACGCCCTGGTCTCCGAGATGGCGCTTGAGCCCGCCTTCGCCTCCAAGGTGGAGAACACCAGCGGGAGCGGCGGAGCGTCCCTGCTGTGGGGGTGGACGGGCGTGGCTTCCGGACTGTATGATCTGGTCCTCGTGACGGGCGGGGAGGTGATGTCCACGGTGGGGACGGAGGAAGCGACGGAGATCATCGCCAGCCTCACGCACCCCCAGGAGCGGGCCGTGGGCGTCAGCCTGCCCGCGTACGCCGGGCTCATGGCCCGCGCCTACCGGGAGCGGTACGGCATGCCGGAGGACGCCCTGGCCCACGTGGCGGTGAAGAACCACGCCAACGGTGCCCGGAACCCCAACGCTCAGTTTCGGAAGGAAATCAGCTTGGAGCAGGCCCGGGCCTCCCCCATGATCGCCGACCCCCTGCGCCTGTACGACTTCTGCCCCATCACCGACGGGGCCGCTGCCGTCCTCCTGTGTCCCATGGAGCGGGCCGCCAGCTACGCCGCGAAGCCGGTGCCCATCCGGGGCATCGCGGGGGCCACGGACACCCACGTGGTCCACGAGCGGGAGGACCTCACCGCCATGGCGGCCGCCCGCCGGGCGGCAGAGAAGGCCTACGCCATGGCTGGCCGAGGGCCGGAGGACATGGACGTGGCGGAGGTTCACGACATGGCCACCATCCTGGAGGTCGTGCAGACGGAGGAGGTGGGCCTCTTCCCGCGGGGGGAGGGATGGCGCGCCGCTGTGGAGGGGGCGACCGCCCTGGACGGCCCCATGCCGGTCAACACGAGCGGTGGCCTGAAGGCCAAAGGCCACCCCCTGGGAGCCACCGGCGTCGCGCAGGTGGCGGAGGTCACCTCTCAGGTGCAGGGCAGGGCGGGGGAACGACAGGTGGAGGCGACCACAGGACTGACGTGCAACGTGGCGGGCTTCGGCAACAACGTCATCGTGTCCCTGCTGGAGGTGGCGGCGTGAGGGCCTTCCGCTGCACGGCCTGCGGGCACACGTCCTTCCCCCGCCACCGGGTCTGCTCCGCCTGCCGCGGCGAGGCCTTCGAGGAGGTCGAGCTGGGGGAAGGGACCCTCCTCACGTACACCGTCCTCCACGTCCCGCCGCCGGGGGTGGAGTCTCCCCTGCGCCTCGGCATCGCGGAGTTCAAAGGGGGGGTCCGGGTGCTCGGGCAGATGATGGGGCCGGCCGAGGTGGGGGCCCTGGTGCGGGCGGAGCTGGGTCCCACGCGCATGTGGGAGGGCCAGGAGGTGGTCGGCGTCCGCCTGCGCCGTATCCAAGAGGGAAAAGGATAAGACACGGCCGCACTTTGAGGCGGCGAGGTGGTCCCCTGGTCCGCGTCCTCTTCGTCACTCCCCACGACGCCATCCGGGGCCCCATGGCGGAGGCGTTCGCCGTGGCCCACGGCAACGAGGAGATGGACTTCTTCAGCGCGGGCCTCGTCCCTGCCGGCTTCGTCCGCCCCCAGGCACTGAGCGTCCTGGAGGAGATGGGTCTGGAGGTGTCGTGGGAGCACCCCCGCTACCTCCTGCCCGAGCACCTCATCGGGGTGGACTACCTGGTGACCATCGGCTGCGACCCCGAGGAGGACCGCCTGAAGCACTCCCAGGCCAAGCACATCGCCTGGGACGTGGAGCACGTCCTGAACAAGGGCCTGGAGGTAGCGTTTTACCGGGAGACACGGAATCGCGTGGAGGCCCTCGTCAAGGAGCTCGTGGAGGCCCTCCGAGAGGGCACCGCCGACGCGATGGCGGCGCCGCCGGAAGAGAAGGCGGAACCGTCCTAGGCCCGAGGAGTGCGGGGGGTGGGACTTTCCGGCCGCACGGCCCTTTGAACCCACGAACTCCTACGAGACAGGATGTCTCATGGGAACTCTTCCGGGACCCATCTTAAGTCCTGCGCCGTTGAACGGGCTTGGCTACCCCCGCGGGCGTGGGAACCTCGCGGCCGTCTATAAAGGGTGCGACGCTCAGGGCCCCGGGCTGCGCCCGTTGGTGGGCCGGATGACCGTCACCCGCATCCTGGGCGGCGTCGGGAAGCGCTCCACCGCCACCTCCACCTGGTACACGGCCTCCAGGTTCTCCTTCGTCAGAACCTCCTCCACCCTGCCGGCGGCGTAGATGCGACCCTCGCGGAGGAGGAGCGCCCGGTCGCAGTAGCGGGCCGCCATGTTGAGGTCGTGGAGCACGCTGACCACCAGGAGGTCCCGCTCCCGGCGGAGCCGGTCGATGAGGTCCATGATCTCGTACTGGTAGCGGAGATCCAGATGGGCCGTCGGCTCGTCCAAGAGAAGGACGCGGGGCTCCTGCGCCAGGGCCCGAGCCAGGGCGACGCGCTGCTGCTCCCCTCCGCTGAGCTCGCGGAAGGGCCGGGCCTCCAGGTGCCACGTGTCCGTGGCCTCCAAGGCCTCCCGCACGGCCCGGTAGTCCTCCGGCGACTCCACCTGGAACCGGTCCAGGTGGGGGCTCCGCCCCATGAGGACCACCTCGAACACGGTGAAGTCGAAGTCCACGCGACTCGTCTGCGGAAGGACGCCGAGGAGACGCGCGCGCTCCCGGTTTGTCAGGCGCAGAAGGTCGCGCCCCTCCCACAGCACGGTCCCCACGCGGGGCGAGAGGACTCCGCTCAGGGTCCGCAGCAGGGTCGTCTTCCCCGAGCCGTTGGGCCCCACCACCCCTAGGGCGTCGCCCGATTCCAGGGAGAGGGTGACGTCCCGCAGGACGTCCGCGCCGTCGTAGGCGCAGGTGATGCCCGCCACCTCAAGCCGCGTAGGTCAACCCCCTCCGCTGCCGCAGCAGGTAGATGAAGAAGGGCGCCCCGGCGAAGGCCGTCACGATGCCCAGAGGGATCTCCGCCGGGGCCATGACCGTCCGGGCCAAGGCGTCCGCCCAGACGAGGAAGATGCCGCCCCCGACGGCGGCGGCCGGGAAGAGGACGCGATGGTCGGGCCCCAGCAGGAGGCGGATGATGTGGGGGACCACGAGCCCCACAAAGGCGATGATGCCGCTGACGGCCACGGCGAGGCTCGTGAGGAGGGCGGGGACCACGATGAGCATCCGCCGGACCAGGGGGACATCCACACCCAGCTGCTGGGCCGTCTCCTCCCCTGTCAGCAGGAGGTTGACGTCCCGGGCGAAGAGGGCGAGGACGGCGGCGCCCGCCACCACCGCGGGGAAGAGGAGGGTGACGGCCAGCCATCCGTTGGCCGTCAGGTTGAGGCCACCCAGGAGCCAGAAGACGGTTCGCTGGATGCCCACCTGGCCCAGGAACAGAAGGAAGAAAGTGAGGGCCGAGAGGAGCGTGGCCACGGCGATGCCGGCCAGCAGGAGGGTGTCCGTGCGGAGGCGGCCGCCCACGTGGGCCAGGTTGTAGACCAGGATGACCGTCAAGAGGCCCGCCACGAAGGCCAGGAGGGAGAGGCCGAAGGGCCCGGGGAGGAAGCCGAAACCGAAGGCAAACCAGAGGGTCGCCCCGAGGGCGGCCCCCGAGGACAGACCGAGGATGTAGGGCTCCGCCAGGGGGTTCCGGAAGAGGCCCTGCATCCCGGCGCCGGAGAGGGCCAGGGCGGCCCCGACCAGGGCTCCCAGGAGGACCCGGGGCAGGCGGATGGCCCGCACGATGACGGCGAAGTCCCCCTCTCCGCTGAGCAGGGCCACCACGAACTCCTGGAACGACATGTTGCGGGGGACCCCGAGGCCCACGGGCCCCACGGCCCCGAAGAGGAGGGAGAGAACAAGGCTCACCGCCAGCATCGCCGGCAGGGCCATGATGGTCAGGGCCTTCCGGCGGAGCAGAACGGAGAGCGCCTCGGATCCGACGGCCGTGCTCATGGCCCCTCAAGGGAAGAGATCCGGGTGGAGGATTCGGGCCAGGTCCTCCAAGGCGTCCACCATGCGGGGACCGGCCCGGGCCACCTCGTTGTCGTCGATGGAGTGGATTTGTCCCTCCGCCACCGCCCGGATGGTGTCCCATCCGGGACGCGCCTCGATGTCCGCCCGGCTGGTCTGGGCGAAGGGGCCCACCGTGAAGACGATGACGTCGGGGTCGGCGGCGATGACGAACTCGTCGCTCACCTCCCCGAAGGCGGAGGTCAAGCTCGCGCCCGCGTTGCGGCCGCCGGCCATGACGATGAGGTCGTGCCCGAAGGAGCCTGGCCCGAAGGTCCAGAGGGGAAAGAACTCCAGGTAGACCAGCGGGCGCTCCACCAGGGCGTCCGTGACGCTCGTCACGGCGTCGATGCGGGACTGGAGGTCCTCCGTCAGGTCCCGGGCTTCGGCTAGGGTGCCTGTCGCCAGGCCCACCAGCAGGACGTCGTCAAGGATGCCCTCCAGGGTCCGGGGTCCAAGGACGAGGACGGGCAGGCCCTGGGCCGCGAGGGCCTCGATGTCCGTGATGGCGATGATGTCCGCGGCGAGGACCAGGTCCGGGGAGAGGGCAAGGATGGTCTCCAGGTCCACGTTGGGGAAGGTGTTCACCCGGGTGACGTTCAGGTCCGCCAACTCCGAAGGGTAGTCCGAGGTCAGGTCCACCGCCACGAGCCTGTCCTCCACCCCCAGTGCGAAGACGATCTCCGTGTTGCTCGCCGCGAGGGAGACAATGCGATCGACGGGCCCGGGGATGGAGACGATCCGGCCGAAGTCATCAATGACCGTCAGCGAGGTCGGCGGAGCCCCCCGGCTCGCCAGGGAGATCCCGTAGCCGCCCAGGAAGGACGCGACGATGGCGGCCCCGACAAGAAGGGCCAACAGTAGCTTCCGCGAGTTGGGGCTCCACTGCTCCATGCAGGCTCCTCTCGTTCAAGTAGAACTTAATTCTGTAAAGTGCAAATGACTATTAGAGGCTTGTGGCCTCGCCGAAGGGTTGGCGGTGCAAGGAGGGATGGGCCCGCTGAGATTTGAACTCAAGTCGCCAGCACCCCAAGCTGGAAGGATA
>CAYGBN010000058.1:4677-6698 GCA_964348155.1 uncultured Methanomassiliicoccales archaeon | reverse complement strand
GCCCCAAGCTGAAGAAGCCCGGCGACTGGCTCCCCAGTAAGGTCCCCTTCCCGGGTAAGAGGGAGGGCCACTTCGAGCTTGGCCAGCGGGTCCGCGTGAGGGACCACCGCAAGAGCTACAACGGGAAGAAGGCCCGCATCCTGGCCTTCGACACTTGGAGCGGAAACATCTTCAGCAGGGACCGGGACAAGGTGCAGTACGCCCTCCTGGACCTGAGCATGAGCCAGAAGGTCTTTCCCCTGGACCGCCTGGAGCCCGTTTCTCAAGAAACATCGGAGGGGACCGAGTGACGATCTACTATTGCTTCCGGGGAGTCCGAAGAGGATGCCCCTCTTCGATGACTACGCCCTCTGCGACGCCTGCGGCCTGGAGATGGACCAGGACCTCTACGCCGAGCTCTGGTCCTGGTGTGTCCCCTGCTGGAGGGCCTTCTTCGGGTGGCCGCGTGTTACCCCAACCCCGAGATCTCCCGATGACGGTAATACGGGCCGTTAACGGCATCCGTTAACGTCACAAAGGTAAAGTAAGGCCCCTCCCTTCCCTGGACCAGGTCCGCGGGCTAGTCTCCAAAGGGAGCGGGCCGGGAAACACAACTGGTAGTCCCCTGGCGTTGGGTCGGGGCGTCACGTCCCCGGAGTTGTCACGATCCTCAAGGTCCGCCGCCGGAGAGAATGGGGCTGGCCGCCTGGCCCGGGACGCCGGGCCTCATTTTGGAGGGGAGCACGGAGTATCGTGAAGTCCGGCAACCCCCGGAATCGGATTCTGACGAGCCTGCTGGCCCTCGCCCTCTTGGTCGGGAGCCTGTTGACCGTGGCCCCAGCGCGGGCCTACACCCCCGTGCCCGAGGACGCGCCAATCACGCCGCAGCCCTTCATGCAGGGGAACGTGACCGTCGCCGACCAGCTCTCCGGCTGGTCCACCTTCGACTACTACGACGACGGGGCGAAACAGGCCTCCCTGCCCCACCTAGTCCTCGACACTGACGTGAAGGAGCCCTTCAACCTCACATGGGCCAGGGTCTACGCCCCCGGAGCCCTCCAGCAGGTCTCCATAGGCGGCCAGAAGTGGAACCTGACCAGCAAGTGGTCCTCCTCCATCTCGGCGGGCACGGGGAGCATCAGCGAGACCACCGTCGACGGCTACGGGAAGATCCTGCGGTTCACCCACACCTTCTCGGCCACCGCAGCCTCCACCGCGACCTTCACCTTCACCCTGGACAACCCCATCACCACCAACGTGGACAAGTCCCGCCTCGTGCTCGGCTTGACCACGGACGCCATGCCCGCCAGCACGCAGTTTCAGGTTTACGTGAGCGACGGGACCTACAACAAGGGCTACAACGGCGGCCCGGCGGCAACCCTCGGGACCAACGCGGGAGGCTTCCTCGCCATCGCCAACGCCGCCTCGAAGAACCTCCTCGAGGACTACAAGCTCATCGACATCAGCGGGACCACGCCCTCCCAGGTCAGCACGATCAACGTCAAGCTCTTCGACGACTCGGCGACGGCGGCCAACACAATCACCCTCACCGTCTTCGCCCTCAACTTCATCACCGGTCAGTTCAGCCTGGGGACCGACCAGAACGGCAAGGCCGTCCACAACCAGACCCAGGTGGACAGCGACGGAGTGAGCCTGGCCGACTTCGCCCCCTCCTTCGTGTACACCAGGGTCGGCAGCCTCCGCATCGCTTTCCAGTCCCGTGCCCAGGATCTCGTGGGTGACAACGTGACCATCCTGGACGCCCCAATTCAGGGCGACGCGGAGTACGACCACCTGATCAGCTATCGCTTCAACTGGCCTGTGCCCCAGGCCCTCGACCTCGTGTGGGGCACGACGGCGCTGAAGGACCTCCTTGGCGTCGCACCGGAGCAGCACAGCCGGGCCACCTTCAACGGGGCCACCATCCTGACGACCTACACCGACAGTTCGAAGAAGGTGGGCAAGGAGTTCGACGAGCGTCTGAAGGCCGGCCTGCACCGGCTCAACGTGCCGACGAAGTCGGAGATCGAGGGGCTCACCAA
>CAYGBN010000058.1:3801-4667 GCA_964348155.1 uncultured Methanomassiliicoccales archaeon | reverse complement strand
CGACGATTCGGGTCACGCATCCTCTCGATGCGAGGATCGGTGCGGCGGATTGCGAACTGGTGGACGATTCGAGCGAGGGCCACACCTTGGTGATGTTCGGCGGCCAGTACGTGCTGCAACTCGTGCGACGATTGGAGCCCGGCGTCCTCCCGGACCTCGAGATGCGCCAGTTCCTGACCACGTACACCGACTCCACCAAGAAGGCCGGGGACGAGCTGAGCATCAGCAGCTCCTTGGACATGAGCCTCGACCAGGAGATCGCCCTGGAGGTCAAGTACACGGCGGGGCAGTGGGAGTCCATCAGCACCCTGGTGGGCTTCTTCGAGTCGCCGGGACTGGCCCTCTGGCAGCGCATCCTGGTGGGCCTCGCCTTCGTCCTCGGGCTCATGGGACTGGGCGCGGGCGTCGCCAAGAAGGCCCGCGACAGCAGGAGGTTCAAGGGGGGCAAGGGGGGGCGGTAGCCTCTCCCGTCCGCCCTCCTGGAGGTGACCCTTTAATGGGAGCCAAGCTCAGGGGAGCCTTGGGCGGCCTCGCCCTCCTCCTGGTCATGCTCCTGGGGATAGCCAGCTACCCGATGGTCCTCGCCTGGGTGGAGAGCGGAGGCGTCCCTTACGCCTGGCTCGCTGCCTCCGCGTTGGTCCTGGGCCTCATCCTCTTCTCTGGAATCCTCATCGGGATGGCTGTAGGCCCCAGGCGAAGGGAGGCCTACCTGGCCCTCCCGCCCGTCCAGCTCGACACCCCCCAGGACGTCATCCTGGACTTCTTCCAGAAGCTTATCGATGGCCTCTGGTCCATCTTCCAGGCCATCTTCGCGGGCATCGCCTACGTGGTCACGGCCATCTTCGGGGCCCTGGCGTCCGCCTTCA
>CAYGBN010000058.1:349-3791 GCA_964348155.1 uncultured Methanomassiliicoccales archaeon | reverse complement strand
TCGACCCCGCTGCGGTGCGGCGCCGTGTCCAGTCCTGGGTCGACTGGGTGTGGATCGCGGCCTTCGGGCTGCTCTTCCTCGGCGGGCTGCCGCGAGTCCTGAACCCGTTCGCCTTCAGCATCCTCATCACCGCGCCCGTGGAGTTCTTCCAGGACGCCTTCACCCCCGCCGTGGAGGGGCTCAAGGCCCTCGGCCTGGCCGCCCCCATCGCCGCTGGGTTGGTCATCACCGCCGTGGGCCTGGTCATCATCATCGGAGGCTGGCTGGTCCTCAGGCTGACCCTCACCCTGGCCAAGGTCTGAGGGAGGGCTTCTACATGGGCCTTCCCCAGGCTGCGGCCCTGCTCCTCGCCCTCGCCCTGCCACTAGGGCTGCCCTTCGACCCGAGCGTGGCCGCCCTGTCCTGCGCCTGGTACGACGTCCTCTGCCACGCCCAGGAGTTCGGAGAGGCCCTGTTCGGCTGGACGGAGGACGTGCTGGGGGACCTGTGGGAGAAGGTCGTGGCCATCATCGTGGGCTTCTGGCTGGCCATCTTCGACGCCTTCGTGGAAGGCATCACGTGGCTGGGGGAGAAGGTGGCCGAGGGCATCGGCTGGGTCATCCTCGCCCCGGTCCGCGCCTTTCAAGCTTTCCTCACCTGGGCCACCAACGCCCTCAGGGGCCTGGGCCTGGCGGCCCCTGTCGCGGCCACGCTCGTCTTCGTCCTCGTGGCCGTCCTCATCGTGATCATCGCCATCGCGGTCCGGTTCGCCGCCGAGAGGATCTGGGAGCTGTTGTAGATGGGACGCGCCAAGAAGCTCGCCTGGACCGCCGCCACGGTTGCCCTAGTCCTCCTGCTCCTCCAGCTCTACCTCTTCGCCTACTGGGGGTTCAACCTCTACGCCGGCCTGGCCTGGTACTTCCCGGAGCTGCCCTTCCCGGACCTGGACCTGACGACCTGGATTCTCCTGGACTTCGCCTTCAACGTGGCCTTCTTCCTCCTGGTCGTCCTGCCGCTGCTGCGGGGGAGGGGAGCGTGATGTTTCTCAAGAAACGGTGCGCAGCCCTGGCCCTGGCCCTCCTGCTGGCTGCCCTCTCCCAATCCCCGCCCGCCAGGGCAGGCTTCGGGGAGGCCACTCTCAACCCCACCCTGGACACCTTCGTCTACTCCTGCGTCGTCGACGGGAACTACGGGGGCCTATCCTACTGGCTCGTGGGCCCCGACGGTGCGGGGGGCTGCTACCCCAACGCCAAGTACCGGGCCTTCCTCAAGTGGGGCCTTGGAGGCATCCCCAGCGACGCCACCATCACGACGGCGGTCCTCAACATCCACTGGAAGGACGCCGACGGCGTCGCCGCCAACGACTACCCGAGGAACTTCCTCCTCCATAGGCCCGTCACGGACTGGGGCACCAACCTGGTCTGGAACAACCGGCCCAGCGTGGAGGCCAGTCCCGTCGCGAACTTCACCCGCTACTACGAGGTCGACGTCGTCCGCAGCTACCCCCTGCCCAACAGCCTCGTCCAGAGCTGGCTGGACGACCCCAACACCAACTTCGGCCTCCGCATCAGCGACGAGAACGAGACCAACGTGCAGGACGCGAGGGTCTTCTCCTGGGCCTACAGCCTGGAGGATAGCGGAGGGAGGCGGGCACAGCTCTACGTCCAGTTCGACACGCCGGAGCCACAGCCAAAGGGCCTGGGGCAGACCATCGAGGAAGGGGTCGGCCTCCTGGTCTCGTCTGCCAGCTCCGCCGACGCCTGGTTCTGGTTCCTCGTCGTCGGCCTAGCCGTCGTCGTCATGCTCCTGGTCCTCCGCAGGTTCTCCCCGAAGGGCCGGGACCCCCTGCGACGGACCAGGGGCTTCTTCCGAAGGAGGTTTCGACGTGCGAAGCGCCGTTAGGTGGGTTGCGCTCCTCCTGCTCGCCCTGGTCCTCCCGGCCCCCCAGGCCTCCGCAGCGGCCTACACCGAGGCCCTGCCCACCAACGCGGCCTACTGGCTCACCCAGGCCTCCATCAACGACGGCGGCGGGATCTGGTTCTACTACCTGACGGACAGCCAGGCCCTCGACACGGCCTACGGCATCGGGGCCTTCCCCACGGCGGAGTACATCATCCTCCTGGCGGAGCTGTACGACCTGACGGGCCGGACCGACGTCAAGGCCTCCATGACGGCCTCCGTGGACTTCCTCCTCACCCTCCAGAACACCAACGCCTCCAGCGAGGGCTACGGCGGCATCGCCTCCGACAAGAAGGGGGCGACGGTGAGCGACTACTACTACACCGCCGACGCCCTGGTGGGCCTCCTCGCCCTGACGAAGGCGTACACTTTGACGGGGGCCGCGAACAGCACCCTACGCAGCGGGATGGACCTGGCCAACGCCTTCGTCCGCAAGATGCAGCGCGGGGACCAGGCCGGCCTGGTGGACCAGTACTACGGGGGCTTCATGCAGTACGTCCGCCACTCCAACGGGGCCTACAACACCCAGCTCTGGGCCAACGACGGCTACGGCTTCGCGGAGGCGCTGTGGGCCTACTACCAGGCGACCGGCAACACCACGTCGAAGACAGCCTACGAGGACTTCGCCGCCTGGACGAAGACGGCCCAGCACGCCGAGGGGTGGTTCTACCACTACTACAACCCCAAGCCCTACGGGGACAACGCCTGGCATACCAACGTCGACGGGACGGTGTACACGGACAACAACTGGCACTCGGCCCTCACCCTCCTGAGGGCCTACGAAGTCCTGGGGGCGAGCACGTACCTGTCGGCGCTCCAGGCCTTCGACGACTACTACGCGGGCATCAGCTCCACGGGGGGCTGGCCCGGCTACACCGACACGGTGGACGACGTCCGGGCCTCCACCTACGACGACTACGTGGTCTCGGCCTACGCTGTGGAGGTCCGCAAAGCCCTGGGGAGGGACGCCGCCACGCCAGCCTCTTACCTGGGGAGCAAGGTCATCTACTCGGCGGACGGGAACGCCACAGGGGGCCTCTACTGGTCCAACGAGACGACCCAGGTGGCCTCCTCCACGTCGGTGATGGCTGCCTGGGCCCTTGGCAGGTACGCCAGGGCCGTCGGCCAGCCGGAGGTCGTCTGGGCGGACTCCATCCTCCGCAACGCCACCTGGGACGGGACCAAGTGGCAGGCCGACATCGACGCCCCCGGAGACACCGTATTGACCGCCCCGTCGCAGCCCACCAACGTGACGGGTGCCAACTCCTGGACCTGGGACGCCTCCCGCAAGGTCCTCACCATCGTCACCACGGCGTCCGAGCACGCATCGCCCGCCCACGTAGAGGCCACCTTTCCATCCGGCGAGGGAACGGGCGGTACAGGGGGCACGGGTGGGACGGACGGTGGATTCTTGGATGGCGGCGGGCCTTCCGTATCGGCGGGCTCCATCGTCGCTTTGCTCCTCCTCTTCCTTGTTCTCATGGCAGCGCTCGTAGTCGGCTGG
>CAYGBN010000058.1:0-339 GCA_964348155.1 uncultured Methanomassiliicoccales archaeon | reverse complement strand
GGGAGTTCGTGAAGCTGGGGGTGCGGGGGCTGGTGAAGAAGGCCAAGGACAAGAAGGGGGGCGGCCTGGTCCTGGCCACCGTCATGTTGACCTTCGGGGTGGCGGGCTTCCTCTTCGGCCAGTACCTCTGGTCGGGGGTGGCCTTCGGGGTCTTCGCCCTCCTGGTTCTCGGGCTAGTCCTGGTCGGCAGGAGGCGACGGCTGAGGGAGGAGATGGATTACTATGGGTAATTCTGGCTTCATCGACGTTTCTCAAGAAACGCGCGTGTTACGCCGGGTCGGAGATCTCCCGTTCCCCGTAACACGCCTCGAAGGTGAGCTTCATGGGGAAGAGACGCAA
>CAYGBN010000057.1:0-7121 GCA_964348155.1 uncultured Methanomassiliicoccales archaeon | reverse complement strand
GATCTGGACTGTCTGGTCTCCATACTCCGGGTGCAGCAGAAGGGCCGCGGATGTGACTTCGCTCGCAAAGATGATGAGGCCCACGGCGGTCACCAGCAGCGCGCCCCACTTGGTCTGCATCCAAGCCACGACGGCCAGGGTTCCCATGAGGTAGAGGCCGAACAGGGACACGGATATGTCCATGATGGCGCCACCGATGAGAAGGGTGACCCCAATGAAAGCACCCCAGATTGCGAGCAAGGCGACGAGGATGATAGTCCAGACGGTCTGCTTCACTACACCTCCCCCGCTCGGGGGAGGAGTCTTCTGCCATAAACTTCTTCCTGACGCCACTTGATCCCCCCGCGAGGGGAGCCGCAGCCCGTGGCTCTGGGGAAGGCGCTTGAGTTCCTACTCCTTGATGCTCCGATATCAGACAGCGGAACAAGGGGATGATCAGGGTCAAGAGGGAGTGGAGGTACTGTCCCGACCCCTAGAGGCTTCGAACCGAGGTTGGGGGCCAAGGCTCCGGCCCTTCAACCCTCGGCGGGCTTCTCTAGTAGGGGGTGGAGCGCCGACTCGATTTCGAAGGCCTCCACGTCGGGTGCTCCCTGAGCCTTGAAGGTCGCAAGGCCGCGCTGCATGTGGCCAGAGTCCCGGTAGGCCACCAGGCTCTCCTGCGAGTCGAAGACCTTGCAGCCGCCCAGCCGCCCCGTCGTGACCCCCCGAGGTAGAACTTCTGCAGAAGCCCCGGGACCTTGCGGTCGTTCTCCTTCAGCTTGCTCACCAAGGGGACTCCACACCCACCTGACTCTTCTCGCTCGCCATGGTTGTGACCTCGAACGCCCACGCCCCCTCACGCGATATGAACCTTGGTTCGGCGCTGCCGAGCGTTTCGGACACGCTCGGTGCAGCGCCGGGCCCCTCACGTCTCGCTGCCCAGCCGGTTGATGGCCAGGATGAGCTCGTGAAGCCGCCCGGCGTGGCCCCGGTCGTAGGGGAAGACGAGCCGGGGCTTCGACCGGAGGTCCGGCTGGTCCTCCTCCTCGGGAAGGGCGGCGGTCTTGGCGATCCTGCCCGACGCGGGGAGGTCGGGGAAGGTCCGGTTGAGCTCCTCCACGTCCTCGTCGGAGAGCTCCCGTTCGAGGCGGATGACGAGGCGGTCGCGGACCTGGCGGGTGGAGTGGTAGGTGGAGTAGAAGGACGTGATCCACTCCGTTGCCTCCTCCGGAGCGTGGACGATTCGGTAGAATCCGAGGTCCTCCGGGGACACGAAGCCCCGGGCCAGCAGCTGCTCCCGCACGAACCGGTCCCACGCCGCCCAGTAGCCGCCCCCAGGGGGCTCCATGAGCACCACGGGCATGGGCGGCGCCTTCCCCGTCTGCAGCAGCGTCAGCACCTCGAACCCCTCGTCCTGGGTCCCGAAGCCGCCTGGGAAGAGGGCGACGGCGTCGGCCTCCATGACGAAGAAGACCTTGCGGGTGAAGAAGTAGCGGAAGTTGATCACCTTGGGGTCGTCCCGGATCAGGGAGGTGGCCCCCCACTCGAAGGGCAGGAGGATGTTCACCCCGAAGCTCTTCTCCGCCCCCGCCCCCTCGATGCCCGCCCGCATGATGCCCTCGGCCGCCCCCGTGATGACCATGAAGCCCGCCTCCACCAGCCGGCGGCCCAGGTCCACGGCGAGGGCGTAGTCGGGGCTCCCCTCCCGCTCCCGGGCGGACCCGAAGATGGAGACCTTGCGCGTCCCCCGGTAGGGCTTGAAGACCGTGGCGGCGTACCGGAACTCCGCGACGGCCCGGTGGATGACCTTCAGGTCCAGGATGTCCAGCTCGTCCCGCTTGCACCGCAGGGCGTTGAGGAGGATGTCCCGGTAGAGCAGGGCGCGGAGGTCCTCGGAATCCGTCGTGAGGATCTCCGTCGCCTCTCCGAGTGCCTC
The DNA here is from genome assembly GCA_964348155.1 of uncultured Methanomassiliicoccales archaeon. Lineage (GTDB taxonomy): Archaea > Thermoplasmatota > Thermoplasmata > RBG-16-68-12 > JAJISG01 > JAJISG01. Next base: position 5,206 of record CAYGBN010000057.1, on the reverse strand, counting down.
CTGCGTGTCGTGACGACTCCGTGTGGGCATGGTCCGTTCCCCACCTGCCCCGTGATACCCCGCTCTCCGGTATTTCACACTACGTCCCGGGGGGGCCCTTCTGCAGGGAGCCTTGCCGGGGAACCGCTCCGCCGGACGCACCCCCCATTCTCATTTGGCATGTGGAATCCATGTGAGCCCCTTCGGGGGCCCACCCGTCCGATGCACCCCTCTGTAGGACAAAGGCCCGTGACGTGCACCCCTGAGACGTTGCAGATGAACTTCTGCGCTCGGCTTTGAAGCAGCGGTCCCGGAAGGCCAAAGGAGGCTCTATCTCCGCATCCGGGGGAGCAGCCTCCCCGTCCTCCCCATGTACTCCTTGTACGCGCGCCCGAACCTCTGGATCATGGCCATCTCCTCGCACTCGATGGCCTTGAGGATGAAGGTCAGCTTGCCCCTTCGTCCGCAGGCCTCCAAATCGGAGTCCGTGAAGAAGAGGAAGGGCGGGAGGAACAGAAGCCCCACGACGTTCAGGGTGATCAGCAGCATGCCGATGGAGAGGAGGAAGAAGGAGAGGTAGAAGGGGTGGCGAACGGAGGCGTAGAGGCCGGTGGTCACCATCCTCCTCTCCGCGGACGCCTTGGTGAACACCTCCAGGATGAGCGTCCTGCCCGCGGCCACCATGAGGACGAGGCCGACGGCCGCGAGGAGGACGCCCGTCAGCTGGACGTACGTGTCCACGGGGTTGAAGAAGGAGAGGGAGGGAGAGTAGAGAAGGCCGATCTCAAAGATCAGCCCGTCGACGATGAACAGGGCGGGGACCCCGACGATGAGGATCGGAGCGACGACGTCCCAGACGTGTCTCTTGCCCCGCTTCCCCCTCCCGGCTTCGAGCTCCGCCCTCCTCGCGGCGGTCATGTGCCTCCTCTCGAGATACGGGCCCCACACCGTCCAGAGGAGCAGGATGAGCGCGCCAATGACCAACAGGAGCGCGGCGGCCACCTCTCTCGAGAGCACGTCAACCCCCCACCGGCGTCATCCTCATCCCGTGTACGCCGTCCGTGCGGCGGGAAACCGCCCATGAGGATATACTCTTTGTCCGTCGGCGTGGGGAGGCGATTGAGAAGCCTGCGGGCGGTCGCGGGATCCAGGGCGTCAGGCGAGGGTCGGCCGCGCCAGGGCGACGAGCACCACCCGTAAGGGCACCGCGACCCAGAAGAACGGGGCACCGTAGCCCACCAGGAAGATGGCGGCCCAGGGGGCGAGCGCGAGGACCCCGCCGAGCGGCAGGGAGAGGCCAACCCTCTCCACGCGCTCCCCGTGGAGGGGGTTGTCGGGGCTCCGGAACCGTTAAGGTTCGAAAACGTCATCGGGGGCGCGGCGGAGGTCTTTAGTGAAGAGCTACGCAGTGGAGGGTGCGGTCTTTTGGCTGATCGTCAGCGCCATTCTGACCGGGGGCTCGGCCTACGGAGAACTGCTGTCCGTGATCGGCGCTTCGGCGTTGGTGTTTGCCGTCATCTACGTGATCGCGGCCTACTTCGCCTGGAATCACAAGAAGTGGGCGTTCCTACTGGCCATCCTTCTCGCACTGGTTTCCTTGGTCGGGAGCCTCGTCTTCTCCGGAACAGAAGCCCTGGCGAACGCAACGGGGTTTGAGATTCTGTCCTCAGGCGCCTGGCTGATGATTCCGCAGTTCCTGGTGATCTTCTACAGCCTGCGAGCCTACCGGGAGCCCGCGGGGGAGTGAAGCGGCTCCTGGCCGTCGAGTCCGTGGCGCAGCGTTAGCCTTGGAGCGCCAGGCGTCGTCCTTGATGGCAAGCCGACCGCGACGTGCGGAGGACTCGATGCCGGTGGTGTGGACCCATCGCGCACCGGGGGCCGGCCAGGGAACGGATCTCCCCAGCGACACCACGCGCGGACCTCAGGCTGCCCGCAACAACGATATAACGGGAGGAGGAACTCCCCACCCGCCATGCTCCCCATCCGGATCGCCGGGGCCCTCCTTGCCGGCCTCTGGGGAACCGCCGTCCTGATGTGGCTCGTCCTCGACCCGTACTGGACGCGGAGGCACATGACGGAGGCCCGGAGGCGGGAGAAGGAGGCGGCGAAGGCACAACCCCATGCGAGGTCTCCCGTAGACCGCGCGTGGAGTGCCATCGCCATCGTGGTCCTTCTCGCCCTTCCGACCCTCTACATCGTCGACGCCCTCCTCCTCCCCCTCGGCCTGCTCTACGCGCCCTCCCTCTCCTTCATCCCTCCCTTCGCAAGCGCCTGGCAGATTGGAGGGGTCGCCGTCACCCTGGTGGGCCTCTGGATCATGCTGACCGTGGGACGGACGCTGGCGCGGAAGGTCTTCGCGAAGGCCGAGGCGGAGCGGTCCCTCATCACCTCGGGCCTCCACGCGCGCATTCGGCATCCCTTCTACCTTCACTTCATCCTTGTTCCCCTGGGCCTCCTGCTCCTGACCCTCAACGTCCTCTCCCTCCTCCTCGTGCTCTTCTACACTACCCTCTTCGGACCGAAGTCCCTCCTCACGGTGATGAAGGAGGAGGAGGCGTACCTGCGGGAGAAGTACGGGGAGGAGTACGAGGTGTACATGGGGCGGACCGGCCGGTTCTTCCCCAGGTTGCGACGGTGAGCCTACGCTGCTGCCCCCTCCCCGACGGGACAGACACGACGGGGACACCGGCCCAAGCCACCGATGCGACCCGCTAGCGCGTGGGTGGCCCTCTCACTCCCGCCAACCCATGAAGTCGGCGTAGATGAGGGCCCGCGCGGCGATGACCACGGGAAGCTCGATGATCAGAAACCTCGTAGGCCGGTTGCCCGCAGCGATCTTCTCCGGTGCGCTGGTTGCAGAGGCCCGCTCATCCTCACGCCACAGGGCCATGCGCTCTCCCTCGGTCTTCGGGCATGCCCCCGGTTTGGATTGCGTGTCGGAGAACGCCGGGTCCACGTGATGGGCCTGCAGGCCGTGGGTCCATGGGAGTCCCCAGGTCCTGTTCCAGGGTGGTCGAAGAGGTTGGAGTCCAGCCGGGGGTCTCGGAACGAGGCCGTCAGACCGCCACCATCTACTTATCGACGCTCGCTTTGCTGCCGACGGAGACGCGTGGAGCAGGGAATCCGGCACGGGGCATTGGCGGTGGTGACAGCCGGGCTGATCCTTCTGTCGATGATGCCGTCGTCCGCGGCGAGGGAGCTGGACGTCCACTTCAAGGACGGCAATGACTTCCTTCCCGACAGGATAACCGCGGAGCCCGGCGAGTCCCTCACGATTCACTTCATCAACGACGGCTTCGCCCTCCACTCCTTCTCGCTGTTCACCGAGCGGAACCCCACCGTTCCCCTGGACGATGAGATGGAGCTGCGGGCCTACAACGCCACCCACGGCAAACTGCTCGACGTCTGGTTGAAGGGAGGGGAGGAGGACATCGTCCCGTTCACGGCCCCCACGGAGAATGGCACCTACGTGTACGTGTGCATGGTCCCTGGCCACACGGTGGGAGGGATGCACGGCGTGCTCGTGGTTGGAGAGGAGCCCACGGGGATCGAGCCCGTGGTGGTCGGGGTCCTGGTCGGTCTCTTGGCTGCCGTGGCAGGAGGAGCGATCCTGGCCATCGTGAGACGAAGGCGCAGCTGAGACCCGGCCGCGAAGGGCCAGCTTCAGGGGCGGGAGGTCAGCAGCCGCAGGGCGAAGGCCACTGTGGCGCCGATGATGGCTATGCCCATGATGGGGGTGAAGACAACCTTCAGCAAGGCCGACTCCAGCACCAGGCCGAAGGCGAATCCAATGAGGCCAAGGTTCATCCCGCCGAAGATCAGGGGTTCCGCGAACCCGTAGCGCCTGGCCTCCCCCCCCGCCTCTCCGACGAGGCCGAAGATCGCATTGGTCATGACCCCGATGAACATGATGTGGTCCAGGGCGAAGAGGAGGCCCAGGGGGATGGCCAGAAAGTCGTCGGCGTAGTTCACGATGAGGTAGACGAGCAAGCCGATGTTGATGAGGAGGAAGACGGCACTCGCCCCGAAGAGGCGAGAGGTCCCGGGACCCTGCCAGAGGGCCGTCCCCACCTTGCGGCCCATTCTCCACACGAAGATGCCCACGCCAATCATCTCGAAGGGCACGTTCAGGACGATGAGGGCGAAGATGTCGAACACGCCCCCGATGATCAGGGTGATGCCCCCCGCGAAGGGGAAGAAGACCTGGGCGAGACCGAGACGATCCGCCCTTGCGGGAGCTCCATCGCGGACGAGCCCCCACTCGATGATGGCCATGCCTGCAAGGATGAGGTAGCCGATGACCATGGCGGCGGTGTGGCCAATGAAGAATCCGCCCGAGAGAAGGTCGGGGTTGGCAAGGGCACCACCCAGGCCCAGAACAACCCCGAAGACGGCACCCAGGGTTAGGCTGACGAGAGCGGCGAGCATCATCACGTGCGGGATGGTGAGCGTGATTCGACGACCCTGAACCATCGTCATCACGAGCAGGACGACGATGGCGAGGAGGACGAGCGAGCCGAAGACCGGGATGAGGCTGGAGACATCCGCGTAGAAGGCGACGACGTAGAGCAGCACGGCCAGGATGGCGAAGACGCTGAGCCAGCGTGTCGCAGGGCGCCCAGGCCCGCCGCCGTTGCCGCCGAAGAACATCCAGATGACGGCCGCAAACACCCCCAGCGTGATCCAGCCCAGGGTCCCGGCGTGGACGTGCGCCAGGAGGGCAGGTCTCGTGAACGTGACCAGGTCCGCGCCGTTCAAGATCCCCACGACCACGGTGACCATGAAGATCGCCATGGCCGACAACAACAGAAGTTTCACGTCCGCGCTCGCTCCTCTTTGGACAAATGCCATGAGTCTCACACTTCCCTACTTCAAGCTGCTACGGAACGATGAGAGAATCGTGCCTACCGGCATTCTCCCCCACACCCAGGACCGAGATTTAGTCTCATCATAAATAGCCTTGCACGGGTGAAGCCGGAAGCAGTGGAGTGGGGGTTCAGGGTGATGGGGTAACGCCTCGAAGCGGTGAGGATGAGGTCACGCATCGGGAGGCTTCGACGGCTTCGGAGATTTGGTGTGGGAGTCGCTGGCTGAGCGCGCAACTTATGGCAGGAGCGCCTTCCTCGCGGCCGCAGCCCTGGCATTCGTCCTTTTCGTCACCACCGTCTCCGTCTCCCGACTCGTCCACCCTGGGGACGTGCTCCTTGCCGTGGGGCAGATGGTCACG
>CAYGBN010000056.1:0-7178 GCA_964348155.1 uncultured Methanomassiliicoccales archaeon | reverse complement strand
TCGGGGCCGTGCAGGGTCTCTTTGGGGCAGGCATCACCGCGGGAGTCTACCTCATCGGGCTTGCCTTCGTCGCCTTCGGCCTCGCGATGAGGGGGAGGCCGGACTACCAGGAGGGCTACGCGTGGTTCAGCGTGGCCTTGGGGATTGTCGCCATCATCTTCCCGCTTCTCATCCTGGCCCTCGTGAGCGCCGTGCTCATTGCGGTGTTCGCCCTCGTGCTGGGATGGAAGGTCTACAGTCTGGCGAGGGCCCCGGGTTAGGATAACGCGATTGCGCAGCCACCCGGCTGAGCCGCATCGGGTTGACGCCCCCCCCGGCCCCGCGGCGGTGGTCCCCTTGTTTACACTCGTACAGTCCGAGGAGGTCTGAAGTGACAATCTTTAAGCCAGACGACGTCCTCAGAGAGCTCGTGGAGTTGGATGAGACCGACGCCCGCATCCTCCGGGCGCTTATGGTGGATGGCCGGGCCTCCTTCCGCTCGATTGCCAAGAGGGTGGGGGTGAGTACGCCGACGGTCAGCGCGCGGGTGAGGGAACTGGAGTCCCTCGAGGTTCTGGAGGGGTACCACGCCCATGTCCGGCCGGAGAAGCTCGGAGGCCACGCCCTCTTCCTGCGGGTCCGAACGGACTCCGGAGCGCTGGACGGCGTTGCCCGACAGCTCCGGGGTCGGGACGAGGTGCGGCAGCTCCGCATGGCCAGCCGCCACAACCTCCTGGTGGACGCGATCTTCCCCGATGCTGAGGCGATGCGGGCGTTCCTGAGCTGGCTGGGGGGGCTGGAGGGCGTTGAGGAGTTCGAGGACTTCCCGCTTCTGGAAACGGTCAAGGACGTCCCCCCCGTGGTGCCGGATGAAGGGACGCCCCTGACCATCGACTGCTTCTACTGCGGCAAGCGCATCCGAGGGGAGCCCATCCGCCTCCGCATGGACGGCCGCTCCCACTACCTCTGCTGTTCATCCTGCGCCACGCTATACCAGGAGAAATACGCCCGAATCAAGAGCGCCGCATAGAGCGGTCGCAAACGCCTTAAGCCGCCCCCCTTCTGGAGTCCACATGGCGCAGATCGTCGAGTGCGTCCCCAACTTCAGCGAGGGACGTCGCAAGGACGTGGTGGACGCCATCGCCGAGGCCGCCCGGGCAGTGGAGGGCGTTCGCATCCTGGACGTGGAGATGGACGCCAGCCACAACCGGGCCGTCCTGAGCTTCATTGGGGCGCCCGGACCCGTCCAGGAGGCCGCCTTCCGCAGCGTGGCCATGGCGGTGGAGCTCATCGACCTCACCAAGCATGAGGGGGAGCACCCCCGCATGGGCGCCGCCGACGTCGTCCCCTTCATCCCTGTCACGGGCATCTCCATGGAGGAGTGCGTGGGGCTGGCCCATGGCCTGGGGGAGCGCATCTGGAAGGAGCTGGAGGTCCCCGTCTACTTCTACGCCGAGGCCGCCAAGCGGGAGGAGCGGCGCCTGCTGCCGAAGATCCGCAAGGGGGAGTTCGAGGGCCTGCGGGAGGAGATGGGGAAAAACCCCGAGCGCGACCCGGACGTGGGGGAGCCTCGCATCCACCCCACCGCCGGGGCCACGGTGACGGGCGCCCGGGGTCCCCTCATTGCCTACAACGTGAACCTGTGCACGGAGGACCTGGAGCTGGCCCAGCGCATCGCCAAGAAGATTCGGACCAGCAGCGGGGGCTTCCCCGCGGTCCAGGCCAAGGGCTTCCGGCTGGAGGAGGAGGGGCTGGTGCAGGTCTCCATGAACCTTCTGAACTTCCGGGAGACCTCCATCCCTCGCGTCTTCGAGGCCATCCACGAAGAGGCCAGGGCAGCGGGCGTCCCCATCGAGAGCAGCGAGGTCGTCGGCCTCGTCCCCCTGGACGCCCTGCTGGACGCCGCCGAGCACGCCCTGCAGCTGCACCGCTTTGACCGAAGCCAGATCCTGGAGAGGAGACTGTGGGAGTAGACCCGGAGACCTCGTGGAGGTCCCTCCTGGACGACGTCGCCTCCAGCGCCCCCACCCCCGGGGGCGGGAGCGTGGCCGCCTTGGCAGGCGCCATGGGCGCGAGCTTGGTCGCCATGGTGTGCCGGCTGACCCTTGGCAAGAAGGGGTACGAGGATGTGCAGGAGGCGACGAAGGAGCACCTGGCCACGGCGGAGGCGATGCGCCAGCGCTTCCAGGACCTGGCGGATGCGGATGCCGCTGCATACGACGCCGTGAGCCAGGCCTTCCGCATGGACCGCGCCACCGAGGAGGCGAAGAGGGCGCGGAGCCAGGCCATCCAGGCCGCCCTCCGAGGGGCCGCCGATATCCCCCTGGAGACGGCGACGGCAAGTCTCGCCCTTCTGAAGCTGACGGTCCAGGTCGCCCGCGTTGGGAACGTCAACGCCCTGTGCGACGCCGGGGTCGCATCCCACCTCGCCTTGGCCTCCCTCCACGGGGCACGTCTCAACGTGGAAATCAACCTTGCCAGCCTCAAGGACGAGGCCTACGTGGCGGCAACGAGGAGGCGACTCGGCGAGCTCCGGCAGGAGGGCGAGGTCCAGCACGAGGCGACGCTGGCGGCGCTTCAGGAACGCGCCGACCTGACGTGAAGGTCAGTCCACGAAGGGCCCCATCCATCGGATGGGCTCGCCGTGGGGCTGCCCCAGGCCCAAGACGAAGCGCACCCCCTCGGACCCCGCCTCGGCATGGAAGCCTTCGCCTGGACCGAGGACGAGCATCTGTCCCCTCTCGGCGGGGACACGGTTGGAGCCGAAGGTCCCGCCGCCCTCCAACACGTAGGTAAAGCCCCGGTGGTCCGGCGGCGCCTTCCCGTCGTAGGTTCCTCTGGCGGGGAGCGTGACGTCCAAGTAGAGCGCGGGGGTGATGAGGCGGGTCGGAGATCCCTCCCCCACCAACACGCGGACGGTCGCGTCCCCCTCCTCCAGGACGGGGATCTCCTCCGGTTGGACGGCCTGGTAGGCCGGGTCGGTCCCCTTGTCCCTGCGGGCCAGGTTGATCCACAGCTGCAGGCCCCGGGTGGGCTCCTCCGCCTCGGGCGTGGGCCCCTCCTCGTGCCAGATGCCGCTGCCGGCGGTGATGCGCTGAAGCCCTCCGCCGCGGACGACGGACTCGTTTCCCAGGTCGTCGGCGTGGCCCGCCAGGCCGCTGAGGAGGTAGGTGATGATCTCGAACCCGCGATGGGGATGGCGGGGAAAGGCCTGCCCCTCGATGTCGATGCGCGTGGAGTCGAAGTCATCCAGCAACAGGAAGGGGTCCGTCTCCTGGTGGGAGACCTCGGGCGACGGGATGGCGCGGGTGACGACCACGCCCGCCCCCTCCAACACGTCCCGAGCCTTCACGACCCGACGCACCTCGCGTCCGTTGTCCGCCATGGGAACGCCTCGCTCTGGCTACGACCCCCTTCGTTAAATAGCCTCCATCAAACCGCGCGAAGTCCTATATCCGAACGCCTCCATCCTCCGAGGGGAGTTTCATGCGTCGCGTGCAGGCCGCCCGGGGGACCAAGCTGCGCTGCCAGGGATGGCGCCAGGAGGCCCTCCTGCGCATGCTGGAGAACAACCTGGAGAACGCGGAGAGGCCGGAGGACCTCATCATCTACGGCGGGACGGGGCGGGCGGCCCGGAGTTGGGAGGCCTTCGACGCCTTGGTGGACAGTCTGCGGGACCTGAAGGGGGACGAAACCCTTCTGGTGCAGAGCGGGAAGCCCGTGGGGGTGTTCCCCACCCACGAGAGGGCGCCCCGGGTCCTCGTGGCCAACGCGAACCTGGTCCCGCGCTGGGCCACGTGGGAGCACTTCCGCCACCTGGAGGGCCTCGGCCTGATGATGTTTGGCCAGATGACCGCCGGCTCCTGGGCCTACATCGGAACCCAGGGCATCATCCAGGGGACCTACGAGACCTTTGCGGCGTGTGCCCGCACCCACTTCGACGGCTCCCTGCGGGGGAGGATCGTCCTGACGGGCGGCCTGGGGGGCATGGGCGGGGCGCAGCCCCTGGCGGTGACCATGAACGGGGGGGCCTGCCTGGCGGTGGAGGTGGACGAGGCCCGCATCCGCCGGCGGATGGAGAAGGGCTACTGCCAGGAGTTCACGAAGGACTTGGACGAAGCGTTGGCCTTGGTGGGGGGAGCGGCCGAGGAGGGTAGGCCCCTCTCCGTCGCCCTCCTGGGGAACTGCGCCGAGGTCCATCCGGAACTCGTGCGGCAAGGCTTCCACCCCGACGTCGTGACGGACCAGACGTCGGCCCACGATCCCTTGGAGGGGTACATCCCGACGGGCCTCTCGGTGGAGGAGGCGGCGGACCTGCGCGCCTCGGATCCGGAGGAGTACCTGCGCCGCTCCAAGGCTTCCATCGTCGACCACGTCAGGGCCATGCTCGCCCTCCAGCAGGCGAAGGCCGTGGTCTTCGAGTACGGCAACAACATCCGGGGCCAGGCCCGCGACGCCGGGCTGGAGTCCGCCTTCGACTTCGAGGGCTTCGTCAAGCTCTACGTCCGCCCCATGTTCTGCGAGGGCCGGGGGCCCTTCCGCTGGGTGGCGGTCTCCGGGGCGCCGGAGGACATCCTGGCGACGGACCGGGTGGTGGGGGAGCTGTTCCCGAAGAACGAGCAGCTGACCCGCTGGATCGCCCTGGCGGAGGAGCACCTGCCCTGGGAGGGGCTCCCCGCCCGGGTCTGCTGGCTTGGCCTCGGCGAGCGGGCCCTCTTCGCCTCCCGCATCAACCGCATGGTGGCGGAGGGGAAGCTTCAGGCCCCCATCGTCATCACTCGGGACCACCTGGACAGCGGCTCCGTGGCCTCTCCCACCCGGGAGACGGAGGGGATGCGCGACGGGTCCGATGCGGTGGCGGACTGGCCCCTCCTGAACGCGCTGCTGAACACGGCCAGCGGGGCGGATCTGGTGGCCATCCACAGCGGCGGCGGGGTGGGCATGGGGTACTCCGTCCACGCGGGGATGACGGTGGTGGCCGATGGGACGGAGGAGGCCGCCTGGCGCATCGAGCGGGTCTTCCGCTCCGACCCCGGGCTGGGGGTCCTCCGGCACGCGGACGCGGGGTACGAGGCGGCCGTGGCCTTTGCGCGGCTCAAGGGGCTGCGCATCCCCATGGAGCGCGAGGGGCCTGCCTAGCCGTCGTGTATTTCTTATACCGCCCGCCGCATTGTCTTGGCGGGGAGGGGCCGTGTCAGCAAGTAAGCCGAGGCGGGCCTACGAATACTTTCAGGCCTTTGAGCAGGGGCTGAGCGACACGGAGATCGCCGAGGAGTTTGACGTCTCCCCAGAGACGGTAGCGCGCTACCGGCACCTGACGAAGGCCTACGACCTGGACGAGCTCGATGCCATGGTCATCGGACTCCGCCGGAAGCGAGCGCACCTCTCCACCATCTTCCGCACCGTCCGTCGGGACCCGAGGTTCAGTCCGTACGACGACGCCTTCCTCCTGGGCGCCATCTGCCGTCGGATTCGGGAGGCGGGCCGGGTCATCTCCCGATTGGAGCTAGGCGCCGTCCTGAAGCGGGCCTTCGGTCCCGAGGCGCGGGAGGAGGCGCAGCAGCGCGTCGCCGCCGTCGCCTAGCCTACATGGCCGACCGGGTGATCCCGATCTCCCGGGCCAGGACGTAGGGGGCGAAGACGGGATCGGGGATCTCATACCACCACTTCATCTGCTCTGTCTCCCGGCCCACGCCCTCAACGGACTCCCAGAGGTGGAGGACGTTGTCCGTCAGCCGGATGTCCTTCCAGGCCTCCACAACCTCCCCGTCCTGGATGTGGAAGATGCCGTCCCGGGGAATCGTGCTGAAGTCCCCCGTCACGTAGGACTGGTAGCGCGTGTACCACGTGTTCGTCAGCCAGAGGCCGTCCTTCACCTCTGCGAAGAGCTCGTCCCGTGTGTAGTCCCCCGGCTCCAGGAGGAGGCAGTGGGGTGCGGGGGCCACGAGGCCCGCGTTCCCCGTGCTCTCCGCATCGAAGAGCTTCGCCGTGGAGGTGTTGTGCAGGTACGTGCGCAGGACGCCCTTCTCCACCAGCGCCTTCCTGCGGGTGGGCACCCCCTCCTCGTCGAACCGCCGACGCCCGATGGAGGCCGTGCTGCCGTCGTCGACCAGGGTGACGGCCTCGGAGGCCACCTTCTCCCCGACCTTGTCCTTCAGGGGAGACAGGCCCGCCAGCACCGCGAAGGCGGAGGCCCGGGCCCCCAGTTCGTGGGCTAGGGCACCCAGAATGAGGGGGTCGAAGATGATGTCGAAGGCGCCCGGCTTGCCGGGCTTGGGCGTCTTGGCCAGGGAGGCGATGTGGCCGGCCTTCCTCCCGGCCGCCTCCGGGTCGAAGTCCCCCAGGCGGGAGGCGCAGGAGACGCCGTGGCCGCTGGCTTCGGGGTTGGTGAAGGCGCGGAGGGAGATGTAGGCGCTCGCGCGGCGATCGTGGCCCTCCGCCCCGTTGGAGGTGTTGAGGAAGTGCTCGTAATCGTACTTCCAGAAGCTCCCCGCGGTGTCCACGGCCCCCTCCTCTAGGGCGGCGTTGACCGCGGCCTCCACGTACTGCCCCCCGTCCTGCAGGTCCAGGATGCGCTTGTCCACCGACTCCGGCGGGTAGTCGAAGGGGCCCTCCGCCAGGCCGCCGTAGAGGGGGTTCTCCTGGGATCGACGTCCGAGGGCCACCAGGTCGTCCACCGTCCGGTCCGCCTTGGACAGGTCCTCGATCTTGGTGGCCACGACCCGCTTGTCCACCACCAGGGCCACGGAGGCAGCCGTCTCGCGCCACTGGTTGTTGATCACGGGCTGGTTCTGAGAGAAGCGGATCTGGTAGCTTCGGTTCACGTGGACGTCGGCCACGACGTCCTGGGCGCCCGCCTCCTGCCCACGCTTCACGATGCGGTCTGCCAGGTTGGCGAGGTCCTCCATGGGATCACCCCAGGTGAACGTCCCGAAGCCGAATCGTCGGGCCGCCCAGCGAGGCGTCCAGGCTCTGCTCCGGGTCCGACTTGCCGCAGTACCCCGCCTCAAACTCCAGGTCCTTCCCCACGGCGTCCACCGCGGACCAGAAGGCCGGCGTGGTGAGCTCCACCACCGTGCGACGCAGGGGATGCTTCACCTCCCCGTCCTCCACGAGGTAGGCCTCCCGGCCCACGTACTTTCCGTTGTACCGCCGGTCGTCGATGTTCCTCTCCATGAACGACTTCATGTAGACCCCAT
>CAYGBN010000055.1:2857-7787 GCA_964348155.1 uncultured Methanomassiliicoccales archaeon | reverse complement strand
TGTCCTCCTCGTCCAGCACCTCATCCATGTGCATGGCGGCGATGGGGTGCTCCGACGTGGCGATGAGGTAGAGGTCCTCCCCCTCCATCCTGTACATGACGGTCTCGAAGTCCTCCAGGTCCACGACACCCTCGTACGGAGCGCGTCGCATGGCGAACGGGGGCAGGACGGGCTCGTACCCCCTCTCCCGCAGGAAGTCCAGGGCGTACCGCTGCAGGGCCAGGTCCAGGCGGACCAGGTCCCCCCGCATGTAGAGGAAGCCGGCGCCCGCCACCTTCCGGCCGCGTTCAAAGTCCGCCAGCCCCGCAGCCTCCAGCAGCTCCCCGTGCACCCGCAGGTCGAAGTTCGGGACGGCGGGCTCCCCCCACCGTCGCAGCTCCACGTTCTCCGTGTCGTCCGCCCCCACGGGGACGTCCGCGTCCAGGATGTTGGGAAGGTGCAGAAGGGCGCGGTCGATGGATTCCCGGGTGGACTCGAGGTAATCGGAGAGGGCCTCGATCTGCTCCCCCACCTCAACGGCCTCCTGCACGAGGGGTTCCGGGTCCTCCCCCTCCTTCCGGGCGGCGGCCACCTGCCTGGAGAGCTCGTTCCGCCGGTGGCGGAGCTCGTTTACCTTCGTGGTGGTCTCCCGCCACTTGGCGTCCCAGGTGATGAGCTCCTCCAGGAGGGTGAGCTTCTCCTCGTCCCCGCGCTTCTCAAGGTCCTTGCGGACCACCTCTGGCTCCTCGCGGATGAGACGGATGTCCAGCATGACCCGCTCACAACCGACGAGGCCGCTATAAAGGCTTGGAGGTGGCCACGCACGCGATGGGCGTCGGCGAACGAAGGCGGTTGTCCTACGAAGAGTCTCCGCTGCCCTCGCCCGGCCTCCTGAATGCCATGTCGCACGATCCTGCCATTCTGCTAGCTGAAGGGACAGCTTTATATGAGATGGTTCATGCCGACGCGGGTGACTCGATTGGAGAGATCGATGTATCACCAGCTGACGATTGGGGCCCTCCTTGCGTATGTCGCAGGTGCCGTGTTCGCCATCAACGTCGCGCTGAACACGGGCATCGGAACACCGCTCGAGACCGGAATGTACGTCGTGGCCGCTTTCCTGTTCATCGCCTTGCTGTTCTTCCCCCTCATTTGGTGGGGGCACAGCGTGGGCTTCTTGGGCGGCATGCTCGTGGGCATCCTCGGCTTGGTCGACTCGAGCCTGGGCTTCCTCTACGTGAGCTCAGGGGATCTGACGGGAGACAGCCTCCCGGCGATCATCGTATCCCTCATCATCGCCATCATCCTGCTCTTCGCCAGCTACATGGCGTGGCGGGAGACGGCCTGAGCCGGCACAAGCGCTCAGAGCGGGGGCGACCTCACACCCCGTGAGCGCTGGCTCCACGCCATGAGCAGGTCCACCTCGGGGCTCCCCACCCCCGCAAAGGTTTTCCGACGGCTAGGGTTCCAATCGAGGGGGTCCCATGGCCGAACTCGTCTGGCATCCGACGGAGGACCTTCTCCGGAGATCCAACATCGCCCGGTTCATGGAGAAGCACGGCATCCGCGACCACGACGCGCTCCTCCGACGGAGCACGGAGGACAGCGAGTGGTTCTGGCCAGCGGCCTTGGAGGACCTGGGCATCGTCTGGTACGAGCCTCCGGAGGCGGTGCTGGACGTCTCCAAGGGCCAGCCCTGGGCCCGTTGGTTCCCCGGGGGCAAGGTCAACATCGCCCGCAACGGCCTGGACCGCTGGGTGGAGACCGATGCCGACCGCCCCATGTGCATCTGGGAGGGGGACGACGGGGCGGTCCGCACCACGACCTACGGCCAGCACTTCGTTGAGGCCAACAAGCTTGCCCACGCCATGCGTGGAGAGGGCCTCCAGGTAGGGGACGCCGTGGGCGTCTACATGCCCATGGTCCCCGAGGTCATCAGTGTCCTCTTCGCCTGCTGGAAGCTGGGCGTCATCGCCGTCCCCATCTTCTCCGGCTTCGCCGCCCCCGCCACGGCCACCCGTCTGGAGGACGCGGGGGCGAGGCTCCTGTTCACGGCGGACGGGTACGCCCGTCGGGGGAAGGTCGTGGAGCTTAAGGAGCAGGCAGACGCCGCCGCCGACCTGGTGCCCACCCTTAAGCGGCTGGTGGTCCTTCGACGGCTGGGACGCACATCCACCTGGGACGACGCCCGGGACATCGCCTGGGAGGAGTTCGTGGCGCCCAACCCCCGCGCGTTCGAGACGGAGCGGCTGGACAGCGAGCACCGCTCCATGATCCTCTACACCAGCGGGACGACGGGCCGGCCCAAGGGCTCTGTCCACACTCACATCGGCGTCCTGGCCCAGGCCACGAAGGAGATCGGCTACGGCTTCGACCTCCGCCCGAAGGACGTCTTCTTCTGGGTGACGGACATCGGCTGGATGATGGGTCCCTGGATGATCATCGGGGTCTCCGCCCTGGGCGGGACCATGGTCATGATGGAGGGGACCCCGGACCACCCCCAGCCAGACCGTCTGTGGCGGATCGTGGAAGACCACCGCATCGCCCAGCTGGGCATCTCTCCCACTGCCATCCGCCTCCTCATGCGCTACGGCGACGAGTGGCCGGCGAAGCACGACCTCTCCAGCCTCCGCATGCTGGGGAGTACGGGGGAGCCGTGGGACGAGGAGTCGTGGATGTGGTTCTTTGAGAAGGTGGGCCGGGGCCAGGCCCCCGTCATCAACATCTCCGGGGGGACGGAGATCATGGGGTGCTTCCTCTTCCCCCTGCCCATCGTCCCCCAGAAGCCGTGCACCCTGGGGCGGGGACCCGCCCTGGGCATGGATGCGGACGTGGTCGACGAGGAGGGGGAGAGCGTGCGGGGGGAGCGAGGGTACCTGGTCTGCCGCAGTCCTGCGCCCAGCATGACCAAGGGGTTGTGGAACGACCCGGAGCGCTACATGGAGACGTACTGGTCCCGCTTCGAGGGCATGTGGTACCACGGGGACTGGGCCATCGTGGACGAGGACGGGTACTGGTTCCTCCAGGGACGCGCCGACGACACCATCAAGGTGGCCGGGAAGCGCGTCGGGCCCTCGGAGGTGGAGGGGGCCCTCATCAGCCATCCCGCCGTGGTGGAGGCCGCGGCCATCGGAGCCCCCCACGAGGTGAAGGGGGAGGAGCTCATCGGCTTCGCCGTCCTGCGATCAGGACACGAGGCAAGCGAAGCCCTCCGGGAGGAGCTCGTGGACCACGTCGTCGCCCAGCTGGGAAAGACCCTTCGTCCCGCGGCCCTCCACTTCGTCTCCGCCCTCCCGAAGACCCGCAGCGCCAAGATCGTGCGCCGGGCCATCCGGGCGAGGTACCTGGGGGAGAGGGACCTGGGGGACCTGTCCAGCGTGGAGAACCCGGAGGCCCTGGAGGACGTCCCCGTTCGCGGGGGAGGCTGAGGCCGCCGGAGGCTTAAGTACCGTCCGGACGTGGAGCCCCCGGCATGCTGTTCGGCCTGCCGATCCTGGCCTGGCTTCTCCTGGCCTACGCCGCCGTAGTGATCCTCATCATCCTGGGATCCGTCCTCCTCTTCGCGGGCTTCCCGCGTCTCCCCGCGGATCCGCAGCTCGAGGATCCGCCCCTCGTCTCCATAGTCCTCCCGGTCCGTAACCAGGAGGCCTCGGTCCAGGCCTGCGTCGAGTCGCTCCTGGACTCCGACTACCCCCGCAAGGAGATCATCGTGGTGGAGGGGGCCTCGGCCGACGCCACCCGGCCCCTTCTGCAGCCCTACGAGGACCGGCTCCGCGTGGTGGATGAACCGCCCCTCCCCGCCGGCTGGGTGGGAAAGAACTGGGCGTGCCATCATGGGTTCCTGGCAGCCAAGGGCGACCTCCTCCTGTTCACCGACGGGGACACGGTCCACCGTCGCCGAACCCTGCGTCGGGCCGTTGCCTACCTTCACGACCAGGGCCTGGACCTGGTGACCCTCCACTCCCGTCTCCGCGTAGAGTCCTTCTGGGAGCGGGTCATCCAGCCCCTGATGATCTTCCTCATCGGCCTGACCTACCGGGGGAACCGCATGAACCGGCCCGACACGCGGTGGGTCGTGGGCAACGGCCAGTTCTTGCTCTTCCGGAGGGAGGCGTACGAGGCCGTGGGTGGCCACGCGGCCGTGGCCCCGCGTGTGGACGAGGACTACCGCCTGGCTCAGCGTGCAAAGGTCCTCGGCCACCCCCTCCGCATGGTGGATGGACGGGACGCGTTGGAGGTGCGGATGTACACGTCCCTCCGGGAGATCTGGGGCGGGTGGGTCAAGAACGCCTTCCCTGGGATGGACTTCCGCCTGTGGAAGATCCTCCGGGCAACGGTGGGCCTCTTCCTCCTCCTTGTGCTCCCCTTCCTCCAGCTGGCTTGGGCCCTCGTGCAGCTTCTCCTCTCCGGACCCACCCTTCTCCTCTGGATCTCCGGGGGCCTGAGTGGCCTTATTGTCGCACGCATGGCGGCAGCCCACGCCTTGCTGGGCGGCCACGCCCGTTTCGCCCTGACCACGCCCCTCGGCGCCTCCCTCATTGGTGCGATGCTGGTGGACTCCGCGCGGCGGTATCTGGGTGGAGCGGGCGTGTCCTGGAAAGGAAGAGTCTACGGGATGCCGGAGCGCTAGGGTGGTCACCTATTCGTCCGACTCGGTCTCCGCGGGACGTGTGCGCCTCGCCCTCCAGAGGAGAACGCCGAGGACAACGGCCGCCGCAGCCAGGATAGCAAGGGGTATGTAGTCCTGTGCAACGAGCCCCTGAGCCGCCGCAGGGGGGTCGAGTTCGAAGCCGTACTCCACCTTCACCGCCTCGTCGTTGGGGTTCTCCCAGAGCGCCATGTACCGGCCGGATCCTGGCATCACAAGGCTTCCCAGGTGGCTCGTCCCCGTCGCCTGGTACAGGGTGACCGTTTCCGATCCGTGCTCCTGGATCTCGACTCGCTCGAGGAC
>CAYGBN010000055.1:0-2847 GCA_964348155.1 uncultured Methanomassiliicoccales archaeon | reverse complement strand
CGGGCCCGGCCTCCGCCACCGCCCAGGAGATGTGCAGGACGTCCCCTGCATCCACCGGGAGGCCGAGGGAGAGGAGGGAGAGGAGAACGGAGGCGTCCTCCCCCCCGGAGGCCCCCAGGTTCACGGTTCCCTCCGCGTGAAGGGCCTCCGACCCCGGGCTGTGGGCCGACGACGCTGGAGCGAAGGTGGCCAAGAGCAGGCCCACCAACACGCCCGCGATGGCCGGTTGGAGGCCCCGGCCTGCGCCCATGCGAGGGCACCAGGCCTCCGCGCCCCTTAGGCGTTGCGGTGCCCGCGGCCCACGACCTAGGAGACCTGCTCCACGAGGAAGCGGTACACGGCGTACACCATCAGGGGCATCATGCTGTAGATCATCCCAATGCCCACGACGAACTCATGCTCCGCCGGGTACACGCGGTAGACCCAGGGCTGGAAGACCACGAGGAAGGAGGAGAGGAGGAGGATGGTGAGCACGGTGATCAGGAGGCTGCCGAGGCGGGTCCAGGTGCCCATCCGGTGCAGGCCAAAGCCCACCCCGCCCCCCGCCGCCAGGAAGGAGAAGTGCTCTACCACGTGGACGGCGTCGTTCTCCACCGCCAGGTTGAAGAAGAACGGGATGTGCCAGAAGATGACCAGGGCCGCGGCCACTAGGAGGGCCGGGATGCCGCCGGGGTTGGCCCGATGGTCCGCCAGGAGGAGGGCCCGGGCGGTGCTCCTCCACCATCCGCGCCGCCCTGCCGCCACGGCCCGGAACACCCGATAGGCGGCCAGGCCGGCCCCGAAGCTCGCCAGGAAGGCCACGCCGTGCTGCAGGTGATGGAGGGCTTCGTGGGTCTCCAGCCAATCGTCTAAGGGTGGGAGGAGAACCGCCAAACTCAGGGCGACGGCCACGCCCAGAAGGCCGATCCACCATCGCCGATCGAGCTCTTCGCGGACTGCCTCCGCGGGCTCCGCCATGCTGCCCCTCGAGCTCTCCCGCCCTCAGGCGCGACCCCTGCGGAAGAAGAGGAAGACCACGACCGCAACGACGGCCACGACTCCCACAATGACGCCGATGACGACGGGGCTCAGCCCTCCCGTCTCCCCGACGATGAGCTCCCCGTGCATGCCGCCCACGGCGTGAAGCTCTTCCATGCAGACGAAGACGTACGTCCCCTCTTGCGTGGGAGCGCTGAAAGTCACCGTCTCCTCCTCCCCCGCCTGCAGCCACACCTCCACGACCTTCGCGTGGGTGGCGTTGTAGGCCTGAAGGGCGCCGTCGTCGCCGACCGGGACGTCGGGATCGCGCTCCGCAAAGAGGGTGAAGCTGTGGAGGGCCGAGCCGTCGTTCACCACGGTGAGGGTGATCTCCTCCCCGGGCAGGGCCGTGATGATGTCCCTGTCGAAGCGTAGGGTGTCCTTGAGGTGGATCGTCACATCCTTAGCCTGGGCCGAGTAGGATGCCACGCCCAGGATGCCCACGAGGGCGAGGGCCATGACGAGCATCGCTGCCGTTTGCCTCATCCCGTTCATGCAATCGCCGGTGGCGCGGAGGGGCGGGGACAATATGAACCTGATGGAGGGGAAGGGCAGGGGCCGTGGCGTCCTGGGAAAGGCCTTAGTAGCCGCGCGGCTTGTCGGGATGGGACCCCTCTCATGGAGGACACGCTCAAGGTCGGCCTCGCCCTCGGGTTGGTCGCCATCGTCATGTTCCTTCTGGGGTTCTTTTTCCTCTTCTTCCGGTGAGGGCAAGGGATCCCACGACGGGGCGCCGAGGACGCGGATCCCTAGCTGCGGAAGGCCAGAAGGGTGCCGATGGACATCGTGGCAACGAAGGCCGTGGCCACCCCCAGATGGGCGGTGACGATGGCCGGTCGGAGAAAGCTCGCCACGGTGATCCAGCCGAGGGCCACCTGCACGGCCAGGAGGCCGAAGGCCAGGGTCGTCGCAACCAGCAGACCACGGCGTCCCCGATGGAAGCTCCACACGGCCACAAGGGCCGCCAGCGCGAACGCCCCAGTCAACATGGCGGCCAACCGATGCGCGTACTCCGTTGCTACCAGCGGGTCGGCGAGATCGGGGATCAAGCGCCCGTTGCAGGTGGGCCAATCCGGACACGCCAATCCCGCTCCGGTGGCGCTCACGTATCCCCCCAGGACGACGGTGGCGTACCCGGCCAGGACCGTTCCCAGGGCCAGAACCCGCATCCACTTCATAGGTGTTCCCAGGGATCAGGCTCCGAGGGCTTCCCGCGGAGCGTAGAGTTCACCATGTTGTAGAAGAAGAGGAGCATGCCGAAGGCCAGGATGAAGGCCCCTACTGTCATGAGGAGGTTGAGGGGCTGGATGGCGGCTATGTCCAGGAGGTGGGAGTAGTCGTACGTGCGCCGGGGCTGCCCGAGCCAGCCCGTGAGGTGCATGGGGAAGAAGACCATGTTCATGCCGATCATGGTGAACACGAAGTGGGCGACCCCCAGCCTCTCGCTGTACATGCGACGCGTGATGGTGGGGTACCAGAAGTACAGCCCTGCGAAGATGCCCATGATGGTTCCGCCGAAGAGGACGTAGTGGAGGTGTCCCACCACGAACTGTGTGTCGTGGACGATGTAGTCCAGGGGGATGGCGGCCTGGAATACCCCGCTGATGCCACCGATGGTGAAGAGCCCGATGAAGCCGATGGAGAAGAGCATGGGCGTGCGCAGGGAGATGGAACCGCCCCACATCGTGGCAATCCAGTTGAAGATCTTGATGCCGCTGGGGATGGCGATGGCCATGGTCACCAGCATGAATGGGATGCGGACCGTCAGGTCGAGCCCGGTGGTGAACATGTGGTGGACCCAGACGCCGAAGCCCATGAAGCCGATGGCCA
>CAYGBN010000054.1:0-7834 GCA_964348155.1 uncultured Methanomassiliicoccales archaeon | reverse complement strand
TCCCGGCAGGGCCGGGGAGCCGGGTTAGGCGGTGGAAGCTATAAAAGGCTTTTTGTCCCCCCCCCCCGGCGGCCCGCCTTCGTGGGGCAGCCAGCACTCCTCGGTGGCTGCCTGGAGGAGAAGGTTCAAGGGGCTCCTGGCGAATCTGTGTCTGCGAAGGCCATGGTCCCCCCCGTATCGTTCGACGACCTGTGGATATGGGAGCGGGTGGGCGATCGCCTTCCTTGGTACCTGGATGTTGCCACCAACGGTGCACCAGCCAAGGCCCTCATCGCGCATCGGGTGGCCTGCGAGGTGGACATCCAGGCGTCGAGCGAGGAGGACCTGTGGAAGGAGCACGCCCGGGCGACATCGCGGTTCCTGGAGGCGTGGGGCGCCGTCCGCAAAGGCGAGGCGGCCCTGGGGGACCTGCCTCCCGCGGAGCCCTCTCTCCTCGACCTCAGCACGGAGCTCGCCCGGCGCATGCTTCGCCACTGCAACTTCTGCCGGTGGAACTGCCGGGTGGACCGATCCGAGGGGGTGCGCCACGGAACGTGCCAGCTGGAGGCGGAGTCCAGGGTGAGTTCGTACTTCCACCATCAGGGGGAGGAGCTCGTCTTCAGGGGAACGCGGGGTTCCGGGACGGTGTTCTTCACCTCCTGTAATCTGCGGTGCCGGTACTGCCAAAATGGGGACATCAGCAGAGACAAGGACAACGGCATGCCATTCGGCCCGGAGCAGCTGGCCGCCGCGGCCTGGCAGCTCGGGAAGGAGGGCTGCCACAACATCAACTGGGTGGGCGGTGAGCCCACCATTCACCTCCACAACATCCTGGGCGCCATCGCCCTCCTGGCGATGGGGAAGGTGGACCCCTCCGACCTCCCCTACGTGAGCGCCGTCAAGGCCGACCTGGACCGCCACTGGCTTCGCGAGGAGCAGGGCCTCTATGAAGGGGAGGTCAACATCCCCATGCTCTGGAACTCAAACTTCTTCATGAGCCCGGAGACGATGCGGCTGCTCCGCCCCCTCATTGACGTCTGGCTGCCGGACTTCAAGTTCGGCCGCGACGCGTGCGCCGTCTTCCTCGCCCGGACGCCCTGGTATTGGGACACCGTCACGAAGAACCACCGGCTCGTGTACGAGTGGGGGGAGGACATGGTCATCCGCCACCTCGTCATGCCCGGGCACGTGGACTGCTGCACGAAGCCCGTGGTGGACTGGATCGCCGCCCACACCCCGGGGGCCCTGGTCAACCTCATGGACCAGTACCACCCGGACAGCGCCTGCAACCCGAGGTCCCCGGACTTCGACCCCAAGTACGCGTCCATGGCCCGCCGGCCCCGCGCGGACGAGATCCGTGAGGCCTACGCCTACGCTCGAGAACGGGGGCTCCGCTTTGAGGAGGTCACCTTCGAGAAGACCGCGCGGGGGCTTGGAGAGCCCTTCCCCCGCCTCACGCGGTGAAGGAGTCCCGCCTCCCGGATTTGAACCGGGGACCTGCTGATGTCAGCGGCTGGACCGGAGCACGCTCCGGGGGCCCCACTACAGTCAGCCGCTCTCGCCAAACTGAGCTAAGGCGGGACGCTGCGCAAACGCCCCCAGGCTATTTGGGGGTTGCCCCGGGAAGTGCCGCGGGCCGGGCTCGAACCAGCGACTTCCAGATCTCTGCCCGTGGGCTTCAGTCTGGCGCTCTCCCAACTGAGCTACCGCGGCGCGAGGACGCAAAGCCACCCCCGGCTTAAATGCCTTTGCGCCGGGCCGCCAGAGGGGCCAGCCAGACCGTTCTCAAGGCTGAATCTGAGGTCGACATACTCATATACGTCAGCCTCCGAACGAGGGCCTGGATGAACGAGGGGTTCTCCTGGGGCCAGCCATGAGACTACCGAAGCTGAGGACCCTGCGGCGGGACAGGAAAGGGGTGGCCTCCACCGTGGGCACCATCATGGCCCTCCTGGTCATCCTCACCTTCTTCACCCTCTTCCTCAACCAGTACGTCCCCGCCTGGAGCAAGGAGGCGGAGGCGTCCCACATG
Source organism: uncultured Methanomassiliicoccales archaeon (assembly GCA_964348155.1). GTDB lineage: Archaea > Thermoplasmatota > Thermoplasmata > RBG-16-68-12 > JAJISG01 > JAJISG01. Next base: position 5,823 of record CAYGBN010000054.1, on the reverse strand, counting down.
GGCACGGCCCTGGGGCACTTCGGCTCCCTTAAAGGGGCCGTGGACGCCCAGATCCTCTCGGCCCAGGCGGCGGCCAACTCCGGGAGCACCTACATCCCCACGGAGACCTACACGCCCGTCCAGCTGGGGACGGAGACCATCCCCGTGTTCTCCAACCCCAGCGTGGGGCGCATCGACGGGAACAGCGACCAGGCCGCCTGGAGCGTGCAGTTCACCTACGACATCGGCGGGACGGACTACGTCGTGGACGAGGCGTCCTCCGGAAACATCGTCCTCCAGGTGGAGAACCGCTACCACGTCCCCTTCACCCTGGCGTACGAGGGCGGCGGCATCATCATGTCCCAGTCGGCCGGGCAGGCCGTCCGCGTGGACCCCCAGTTCACCGTCGTGCACACCGGCACAGAGGTGGAGGTGGGCCTCGTCCTCATTCAATTCATCGGGGCGGGGAACGTCGCGGGCACAGGGACGGAGGGAGTTCGCACGAAGCTTCTGACCGTGGACATGCAGGAGTACACGGGCCTGGAGTCGCCCCTCTGGATCAACCACACCACCCGCTTCGGCCCGGCCTGGTTCGCCCATCTGAACGAGACCCTCGCCCTGGCCTTCGGCGTCCTGGACGAGGACTTCGGGGGGCCCGGCTACAACTACACCGAGGCCCCCGACGGCTCGGGCCAAGAGGTCATCACACCGTTCTACAGCCTCTCCCGCACCCAGGACAACCTGACCCACTCCGTGAACATGGAGATCGCCAACGGCCCCCCGAGCAGCCCCCTTACGAAGCTGACCCTCCACCACGCCTTCGTGAGCATCGCGGTGGGGCGGAGCAGTTCCACCCTGGAGGTGTAGCCGTGGGTCTCGGCCGCCGTCGACACAAGGTGAAGCTCCCCAAGGGCGCCCGGGAGAAGGGGGCCGTCTGGACCCCGGGACGGGGCTCCCGCCTCACCATCATCCCCTCCGTGGGCGACCCCCAGATCCAGGAGGTGGAGATCTACCCGGTCCGTCCGCCCTATAGCTACGTCCGCATCCTGTTCTACAAGGACGACAGCGACTACCGCTACGAGACCTGGGAGCCCCGCCTGAACCGGCGGGAGGAGCGGATCCTGGACCTCATCAAGGACTCCTTCGCCCGGACCCTCTCCTACACCTTCCACTCCCAGACCCTCAAGGACAAGCAGGAGTTCCTGAAGGAGAGCGTCAACAGCTTCACCCGGTCACGGGGGCTGGACCTGGACGACGACTCACGGGAGAAGATCAACTACTACATCACCCGGGACTTCGTGGGGTACGGCCCCTGCGACGTCATCGTCAACGACCCCCGGATCGAGGACGTCAGCTGCGACGGCGTGCAAGTCCCCATCTTCGTGTTCCACCAGAAGTACGAGTCCATCAAGACGAACGTGAAGTTCCCGGACGACGACTCGCTGAACTCCTTCGTCATCATGCTGGCCCAGCGATGCGGCAAGCAGATCTCCGTGGCCAACCCCATCCTGGACGGCACCACCACAGAGGGGCACCGGGTCCAAGCGACCTACGCCCGGGAGGTCACGGCCCGGGGCTCCAGCTTCACCGTCCGCCGGTTCAAGGAGAAGCCCTTCACCCCCGTGGAGCTCATCAAGTTCAACACGGCCAGTGTGGAGATGATCGCCTACGTGTGGCTGGCCGTGGAGCACGGGAAGTCCATGATGGTGTGCGGCGGGACCGCCGCCGGGAAGACCGCCACCCTCAACAGCGCCGCCCTCTTCATCCGGCCCGGGGCGAAGATTGTGTCCATCGAGGACACCCGGGAGATCAACCTGCCCCACGAGAACTGGATTCCCGGAAGCACCCGCAGCGGGACGGGGGAGCGGGGCGCCGATGGGAAGGCGCCGGGGGAGATCGACATGTACGACTTGGTGCGGGCGGCCCTGCGGCAGCGGCCGAACTACATCATCGTGGGGGAGGTCCGGGGGAAGGAGACCTACACGATGTTCCAGGCCATGGCCACGGGCCACCCGACGATGTCCACCATGCACGCCGACAGCGTGAAGTCCATGGTGAACCGGCTGGAGAACCCGCCCATCAACACGCCCCGCATTCTCCTGACGGCCCTGAACTTCGTCATCATCCAGACCCAGGTCCGGGTGGGGGTGAACATCGTCCGGAAGGTGAAGCAGATGGTGGAGCTCGTGGGCTTCGAGCCCGAGACGAACGAGCTCATCACGAACACCGTCTACGAATGGGACCAGACCTCCGACGGCTTCGTGTTCAAGGGCCACAGCTTCCTCTTCGATGAGATCATGGAGCTGAAGAACCTGACCCATGAGGAGATGGAGGAGGAGTTCCAGCGGCGGGTGGACATCCTGACGTACCTGGTGCAGGAGGACATCCGGGACTACCGGGAGATCTCCCGGGTCATCGTGAGCTACTACCAGTACCCCGACGAGACCATCGCCCGCATCCGAGAGGCCATGGACGAGGAGGTCGAGGAGGGAGCGGAGATCGTGGGAGGTGAGTCCGTTGGCGGATGAGGCCAGCGCCATCCTGGACACCCTGGAGAAGCACCGGGAGGCGGAGGTCCGCACGGCCCAGGGCATCCGGAAGGGCCAGGCGCCCCACGTGGTGAAGCTCCCCTCCAGCGCCCGGCCGGGATACGTCAGCCTGACGCCCTTTCAGCAGCTGGCCTGGCGCCTCATGGGGGGCTCCCCCAAGGCCAAGCGGGTCGACCAGGACCTGGAGGAGAACCTGCTCAAGGCCCACATGCGCCTGCGGCCGGAGGAGTACCTGGCCCTGGGCAAGACGGCCATTTTCCTGGTGGGCACGCTCTCGGGAGCGGCGGCCCTGGGCCTCGGCTTCTTCCTCCTCCCCATCCTGGGGCTGGCCCTCATCCCCTTCGTGGCCCTCCCGGCGGTGGTGGCCATCGTGCCCGCCCTGCTGACCCGGGCGGCCTTCTTCGGCCTGCCGCCCTTCTTTAGCGGGATCCCGGCCTCTCGGGCCAAGCGGCGCGCCCGCCTCATCGACAAGCGCCTCACGGGGGCCATGTCCTTCATCTCCGCTATGGCTTCCGCGGAGGTTCCCGTGGACGTCATCTTTCGGGAGCTCTCCAAGCAGGAGATCTACGGGGAGATCAAGGAGGAGGCGGAGTGGATCACCCGGGACACGGAGCTCCTGGGGGTGGACATCCTGACGGCCGTCAAGCGGGCCGCCAGCCGCTCCCCCAGCACGAAGTGGCAGGAGTTCCTCCAGGGCGTGGTGACCACGGCCACCTCCGGCGGCCAGCTCAAGCCCTACTTCCTCCTGAAGGCCGAGCAGTTCGAGAAGGAGGACAAGCTGGAGATGAAGAAGCGGATGGAGACCCTGGGCCTCCTGGCCGAGAGCTTCGTCACCGTGGTCGTGGCCTTCCCGCTCTTCCTAGTGGTCATCATGGCCATCATGGCCCTCATCAGCAAGGGATCCTCCGGCTTCGTGGTCACGCTCCTCTACGTCATCGTGGCGGTCATGATCCCCCTCTCACAGTTCGGCTTCATCTTCGTCATGTGGAACCAGGAGCAGGAGGCCCGATGACGAAGACGCGCCGCATCACCCGGGAACTCGAGGAGGCCCGTCAGGCCCTCTACGTGAAGAAGGACCGTCGACGGCTGGTGAAGGGCGTTAGCCTGGCCCTGGGGCTCCTCTTCCTCAGCCTCGGCATCCTCAACATCCTGGACGTGGTCAACATCTCCTTCCAAGGTCCCGGGGAGGACGTGGACGGCGACGGGGTCCCCGACGGCCCGGGGGCGCACCCCGTGGAGCGCTTCCTGAACTTCTTCACCCTATCCCTCATGGGCTTCATCGGGCCGTACGGCTTCTACATGGCCAAGCGGCAGAAGAGGATCCGGGCCATCGAGAAGCGGCTGCCCGACTTCCTCCGGGACGTGGCGGAGGCCGGCCGCTTCGGCATGACCCTGGCGGAGGCCGTCGTGGTGGCGGCCCACGGCCGCTACGGCGTGCTGACGCCGGAGATCAAGCGCATGGCGGCCCAGATCGACTGGGGCGTGCCGGCCACGGACGCCCTTCGCCTGTTCTCGGAGCGGGTGAAGACCCCCCTCGTGGAGCGGGTGGTCTCCATCATCGTGAAGGCCAGCGACGCCGGGGGGGAGGTGGCGGACGTCCTCACCATGGTGAGCCACGACGCGAAGGAGGTGCAGCTCACGGAGGACGAGCGGCGGATCAACATGTCAACCTACATCGCCGTCATCTACATCTCCTTCGCCGTCTTCATCGTGACCATCTGGATCCTGGGGGTCACCTTCCTCCCGAAGATGGAGGAGGCGGCCGCGGAGCTCGGCGAGGACGACTCCGGGAGCCTCCTGGGCGGCCAGAGCCCCCTCCCCCAGAACATCCCCGAGATCATCTTCAACGTTCAGGTGGCCTTCTTCATCGCCGTCATCGTCCACGCAGTGGGCGACGGCATCTTGGCGGGCATCCTGGACAGCGGGAAGATCCTCAACGGCCTGCGCCACTCCTTCATCATGCTCCTGATCGCCCTCGTTGGCTTCCAGATTATCTGAGGTGAACCCGTGGGAACCCCCTCCATCATCTTCGACCGGCGACGGAACCTGGCCCAGAAGATCGGGGCCCTCCAGCGGGTCAAGCGTCGCCTCTACACCCGCTTCCTGGGCGAGGCCGGCGTCAAGGTCCGCGCGGCCCGCGGCGGCGGGAAGAAGGAGGAGGTCTTGGCCGGCAGCATCACCCCCATCCCCCCCGTCACCGACGCCAACATGCGCGAGGTGGCGGTGGAGCCCATCATCAACAATTACTCCTACGTGCGGATCCTCTACGACAACCTGGCCAACGACTACTTTTACGAGGCCATCGAGCCCCAGCTCACGGCGGAGGAGCAGGAGCTCCTGGTCGTCCTTAAGGAGCTTATCGTCGAGAACCTGGAGATCACCGAGGAGCCCGATCCCAAGGTCCGGGAGGGCTACCTGCGGAGCGCCGTGGAGAAGCTCCTGCGGGAGATGGGCATCACGCTCCACCCCTTGCCCAAGGAGCGGATCATGTACTACGTCATCCGGGACTTCGTCCGCTACGGTCCCATCGACGTGGTGATGATCGACCCACAGGTGGAGGACATCTCCTGCGACGGGGTGGGCGTGCCCTTCTACATCTACCACCGGGAGTACGGCTCCGTCCCCTCCAACCTTAAGTTCGACGCCGAGGAAGAGCTGGACGCCTTCGTGGTGTGGCTGGCCCAGCGGTGCGGGAAGCACATCTCCGTGGCCCAGCCCATGCTGGACGCCTCCATCCCCGACGGCAGCCGGCTCCAGGCCACCCTGGGCAAGCACGTGACGAAGAAGGGGTCCAGCTTCACCATCCGGCGGTTCCGGGAGTTCCCTTTTACCCCCTTGGACCTCATTGGCAACAAGACCATGGGCCCGGAGATGATGGCGTACCTCTGGCTGGCCATCGAGAGCGGGCAGTCCATGCTCATCTGCGGCGGGACAGCCAGCGGGAAGACGACGACGCTCAACGCCATCCTCCTGTTCATCCCGCCCCAGATGAAGGTCGTGAGCATCGAGGATACCCGGGAGCTGAACCTGCCCCACGAGAACTGGGTGGCCACCGTGACCCGCCACGGGTTCGGTGGGACGACCGCCTCCGGGCGGACGGCCGGGGAGATCGACATGTTCGACCTCCTGTCGGCGGCCCTCCGGCAGCGCCCCCAGTACCTGATGGTGGGGGAGGTGCGGGGCTCCGAGGCCTACGTGGTGTTCCAGGCCATGGCCACGGGGAAGTCGGCCTACACGACGTTCCACGCCGACGACGTGCAGTCCATGGTTCACAGGCTGGAGAACGATCCCATCA
>CAYGBN010000053.1:3142-7929 GCA_964348155.1 uncultured Methanomassiliicoccales archaeon | reverse complement strand
TGCGCCCCATCCGCAAGATTCTCCCCATGCTCTGGGGGAGGCGTGGCCTCCGGGCTGGGGAGGCGGAACTCCCAGAAGGAGAGGGTGGGCGGCCCGCCGGCGTCTTCGGGCGCCTAACGGAGCGAATCCGCGGGCTAATCTCGCCCGTCGGCCGGCGGATCCGGGGGGAGCGTGGACCTCCTGAGGAGGAGGCTGCGGACGAGAGCGAGGAGGCTTAAGCCTCCAGCCGCCCCCGAGGGCGCGTCTTACCGTATTTGATACCGACGGGACAAGGCTTAAGGCGCAACGTCGGGACACCCGGATGTCAGGAGGTTCCGCCCTGTCCCCACGGTGCCGCTCCCCGCTTTCCAGCCTCTCACGAGGTCGCCCCCCATGGCCATCGAGCTAGGCAACGCCGTTGCCCTCCTCGTGGTGGGCATCATCCTCATCCAGGGCTTCTGGCTCGCCTTCCTTACCTACCAGATGTTCTCTCGAGCCAAGCGCGGGCGGCGGCAGGAGAACGGCCCCGACATTCGGGACACGGTCATCGAGGACGTCTTCCTGCTCCACCGAAGCGGCCTCCTCATCCGTCACCTCACGCGGCGGTTGAAGCCCCTCGCGGACAGCGACATCCTCGGCGGCATGCTGCGCGCAGTGCAGGAGTTCGTGCGGGACTCCTTCCGCGGGGAGCCGGGGGAGCTGGAGGCCATGACCTTCGGGGAGCTCCGCATCTCCATCTGCACGGGGAAGCAGGTCGTGCTGGCGGCCGTGGTCCGAGGGGCACGTCCGGAGGACATGATCGATCAGCTGCGGGCGGCGGTGGTGGACCTGGAGGACGGCCACGGGGAGCGTCTGGCCCAGTGGGACGGCCGGCTCACGGCCGTGCGGTTCGTGGATGAGTATCTGGAGAAGCTCCTGGGCGGGGACTATGAGGAGGCGGAGGTGCAGCCTTCCACCCCGCTGGTCCGCGTGCGGGACGTCCCGTAGAGGGAGACCGGTTCCTCAGGGGGACGTGACGGCCTGGGCATCCACCGTCCGGACGTACGCATCGATCTCCGCCACGAGATCGGTCCCCTTGAGGGGCGGGGAGCATTGGGTCCCCACGCAGGCGTAGACCGCGGGAGATGGCTCCTCTGGATACTGAGCCTCCTTGAAGGCAGCCGTGCCGGGCTCGAGGAGCTGGAGCACTCGCCTGGGCTCGAAGGGTTCGAGAAGCCGGCGTTGCGTCTCGGCGGTCGCGGGATCGTCATGGCGGCCCACGAGCACCAGACGGACGGGGCCTCGCAGGTAGGTCCGAACGGCCATGGCGTACGGAGCGGCAAAGAGGCCGTATCTGACATATTGCCCGCTTAGGCCCGTCAGGACGGCCTTTGCAGCGTCGCGGTACCCCTCATGCGGGGAAAGCTCGTGGAGCTTCAGCAGCAGGGTCGCGGCGTGGGCGTTCTCGATGAGGGGGCGCTGGGGGGATCGAAGCAGGCCGATGTCGGATTCCCTCATCCGCCGGTCGATGAGGATTCCCTCCTCATCCCGCAGCTCCTCCAGCATGGCGTCGACGATGGCCCGGGACCGGTCCAGGTGGGTGTCCTCCTGCGACTGTTCGTAGGCATCCAGGAGGGCGCGGCCCAGGTAGACGTAGTCCCCCAGCAAGCCGTCCATCTGCGCCTCCCCATCCCAGTAGTGGTGAACGCGGCCGTCCTCGGCCACAAGACGGTCATGCAGCACCTGCAGCGTGGCCATCGCGGCCCCCCTGTACCTCGCCTCGCCGAGCACCGCGGCGGCCCGTAGGTAGGAGGAGACCGCCTGTCCGTTGAGGTCGCCGTACAGGGTCTCGTCGATGTAGGGCGACGGGGACTCCTCCCGCTTCTCGGCGGCAAGTTGATAGTACTCCTCGTCCGCGTCCTGGCTGCCGTAGAACCCGCCCTCTGGATTCCGCAGGGCTGCTTCCATGTAGCGGAGCACGCCCTCCGCCACCTGCCGGTACGCCCCGTCCCCCGTCACTGCATAGGCGTTCAGGTAGTTCCGCAACAGGCCCGCGTTCACGTCCAGCATCTTCTCGTAGTGGGGTTCGCTCCAGTCCCGGGTCACGGAGTAGCGGTAGAAGCCCCCCTCCACCGGATCGTACATCCCCCCACCGGCCATCCCCCGCAGCGTCTTGTCCACCAGGCGAAGGAACTGCTTGTTGCCCGTGCCGCGGTACTGGTCGAGGGCCAGGTCCAGGACCTCAGGTTGCGGGAACTTGGGCGCTGTGCCGAACCCGCCGTGCAGGTCGTCGTGCTGCTGGAGCACGTGGCCCAGCACGTCCTGGACGACGTCCAGGCTGAGGTCCCCCGGGGCCGGCGCTACGTCGGACTCCGGCGTCGTCTTGCGCTGGCGGGCCGCTCCACCGCCCTGGTCCACGTATCCCTTCACCTGCCCCAAGGTCCGCCTCATCTGATCCGGCGGGATGTACGTGCCCCCGGCGATGACCTCCCCGTCCGCGTCCAGAAAGGCCGTCGTGGGGTACCCGCCAAAGTTGTAGCGCTCCCGGATGTCTGGCCGGCGGTCGATATCCACCCGGACGGGGACAAACTCTTCGTTGATGAGCCGGATGATCTCGTCGTCGGAGTAGCTCGTCTCGTCCATGACGTGACACCAGTGGCACCAGACGGCGGAGAGATCCAGGAGAACGGGCTTCCCCGCCTCTCGGGCCTCTTGGAAGGCCGCCTCACTCCACTCCTGCCACCGGATGTCGGTGTGCGTCCCCATGGAGAGAAGACGAGGGGAGCGACTTATGAAGGTTTGGAGGTGGACGCAAGAGGCGGGAAGGCCATTCTTGACACCGCTGATTCTCACCGAGAAACGTGATCGTCGGGAAAGGGATTCGGTCGCCTGGCAGTTCGCCCAAGACAGCTATTCCTGGCTTTGATTGTCATAATCAGTGTTGATACTGTGGGCGCGTCCTTTATAATTCCTGCTGGGGAAGGTGCCAGGAGGCAGGGTGCGGCCCTTCATGTCACTCAGTCGAAGACACAGGATCCTCACGGTCCTGCTCCTGGCGTGGGCGTTCGTCTTCGCCCTGCTCTTCGCCCTCCCCGCCTCGGTGAGGCACGACTTCGGGTTGAACCCCGTCTCCTTCGCCCTTTCAGGTCTGCTCTTCCTGCTTCTCCTCGCCCCGATCCTCCTCGTCCGTCTTCTCGCCTGGCCGGAGAAGAAAATCTCCGCCACGGCCGTCAGCCTCGCGTTCCTCCTGCCCATCGGCCTCGGGATGGTCTTCCACGTGGGCACGGTGGAGGCCTCCCCTGACACCTTCTACCTCCACGACGCCAGTACCGGGACCTCGGACGTTCAGTTCGACGACGTCACCGTCGACAGGGACACGGCCTCGCGGAGCACGGGGTCCTTCTCCCACACGACCTCTGGCTCGGACCGCCTCTTGCTGGTCTTCGTCCTGACGCTCGATGCGGGTGCGTACGCCACGGGGACGGACGTGAGCTACGCAAGCCAGAGCTTGACCATGCTGCTGCGGGATCAGTACGACGCCGGCACGCCGCAGCTTAACCTGGAGATCTGGTACTTGGTGAACCCGCCTACGGGGAGCAACACAGTCAGTTTCACTCTTAGCCAGGCGGACGCATCGGACACCATCGCTGCCATCAGCTACACCGGAGTCGACCAGACCAACCCGGTTGGACCCACGGCCTCCAACAGCGCCGGCTCGGGCACCAATCCAGCCGTGGACCTCACGACAGGCAACGCGAGCTCGATGATTGTCGGCGGGGTCGTTATGTACGACGGCAGCGACGGCCCCTTCACACCTGGCTCCGGTACCGTCGAACGGTGGGACGGAAGCACCGGGGCTGGGGGGTCCAACAACGTCGACGCCGGCGGGGAGGAGTCGGCGGCCTCGGCGGGCAACTACACCTTCGACTTCACGTCCTCCTCCTCCGGAAGCTGGGTCATCGGGGCCGTGGAGGTCAACGTCGCACCGGGGGCCATCTCCCCTGTGGGCAGGTACATGAACACTACCCAAGGGACAGCTGGTGCCCTCATGACCTTCGACACCCAGGGCCAACAGGCCTACTGGTACTCGGACACGACCTACACCACGGGCCTCGCGGCGGGTGCCTACATCTTCAACATGCACTTCGATGAGCTCCCGCTGCCTTGGTGGGATGCCAACTACACTTACCGGCAGCGGATCAACATCTCCGCCGGCGCCTCCGCGATTCCGAGCGGATATCCGGTGAAGCTCACCTTCAACCACCAGCAGCTCGTGACGGACAGCAAGTCCCAACCTGACGGGGACGACGTCCGCATTGTACACTGGACGGGGGCTGCGTGGTCCGAGGTGGACCGCGCACTGGGTTCGGGGTCCTCCTGGAACAGCGCCTCCACCATGATCCTCTTCAAGACCCAGGCGTCCATCGCCGCCAGCGGATTTGACACGGACCACTACCTGTACTACAACTACACGGGAGCAGTGAGTCCACCGACGAACACCCTTTCTGCCCGCTACTACATTGCGGAGAGTCTGGGGGAGACCCAGACCAGCAGTACCACCTATTCCAGCAAGGTTCAGCTGCAGTTCACTCCAAGCGAAACCAGCGAGCACTGGGTCGTGGTAGTGACGTGGCGTCAGCGTCACGTGGGGAGCGGTGGGAGCACGACGATCCTGGGGATGTCGCGCATCAGCGTGAACGGGGCGGTCCGGACCGGTACCAGTCAAATCGGATATGAGCAGTCGGGCAACGCCTGGATGGTGCGAGCGGCGCTCTTCAAGATCACGGGCGTGACGGTCCAGCAGACCATCGATCTGGAGTTTCGGGCGT
>CAYGBN010000053.1:0-3132 GCA_964348155.1 uncultured Methanomassiliicoccales archaeon | reverse complement strand
GTCCGGGGGAACCGATGCGATTGACTCGGCCCGCATCCTCGCCTTCATGATTCCGGACGCGGGCAACGCAGACATCCAGTATGGGGAGAACCTTGCCCGATTGAATGACACAGATGCCACCGCATACCCCCTCAACGTAACCTTTACCCCCTCCTCGGCAGGGGATTACGTGTGGTTGGCGAACGGGTTCTTCCATGAGGGTCCTGGCGGCAGCACCGGCGGCGGATTTGAGGTTCGTGACGAGACAAACACCGTTAGACAAACGGCGGAGGAGAGCTACTCCACAACCGACGAGCCCTTCCAGAACTTGGCGCACTTCCAGATTCGGAGTCTGACGGCCTCAAGCCAGACCTTCAGTCTCGTCCACTACCCGGACACGACCCCCGGGTCCGAGCGGCAGGGGCTCGCCCAACTCCTGTTCCGAACGGACGTCTTCGACCTCGTCGAATCCTCCTCCTCGGAGTCGCTGAGCACTACCAGCGCGACCAGCTACCAGACGAAGAACTCGCTCACGACCGCGAGCGTCTCCTCCACTCAGGACTTTGTCTACCTCCTCTCCATGAAATTGGACCACTCGAGTTCGAACATCTCCAACTCCGCCTTCGGGGAGATGCGCTTGGCGGGGAGCCAACAGGTGGAGGCGGAACAGCGGATCGCTCGGGGCAGCTACGACACCCCGATTGCATGGGCCTTTGCCGAGAGTGTAGCCGGTAACCGAGCCATTGACCAGCGGTGGCGGAGCTCCATCTCGTCCTTCACGGCCCACGCCGAATACGCCCACATACTCTCCCTGCGCTACAAGGAGCCCACCCTGACCCTCGGCGTAGAAGGTGGCGAAAACGTGACGCTCACAGTCAGCGTCCACCACACGAAAGCGGACGGAAGCGATGCTCAGGAGATCGTGTCAAACAGCACGGTCATAATTGAGAACGGGACGGCCAATCCCCTCGCCGTGAACGTAGGGACCGGGACCCAGCAGACCTTCTCCCCCTCGGATCCACGCCGAATCCGGCTCTGGATCAACGTCACTTCGCCAAGCAGCGCACGGTTTGTACTCGCTTATGACTCCGCTGCCGATCCCTCCAACCTTAATGCCCCGGCCGAGTACGCTGGGGAGCCGCAGCTCACGAATCCGGGACTGGCTCCCACCTCCGGCTCCCCTTCCACAGCCTTCAACTTCACGATCGACTACTCACATCCCGGTGGCGTCCCCGCCAACCTGGTGAGGGTAAACGTCTCCGATGCGACGAACAACACCTACAACAACCTCACAATGAGTCTGACCCAGACGCCAGAGCTGGATTACTACGTGAACAACTACTGGGCAGTAAACGGTACCGTAAACAGCTTCGCCAACGCGCAGTCGGACTCGGACGGCGGGGCCTACGCCAGGCTAGTCCAGGAGGGCGGGGGTTCCACCACAGAAACCATCCTAGAGGCCAGCGCCGCATCGGATACTACGACAACAAGCACATCATACGTGCTGATGGACTCGATGAGTCTCACGCCCGGAGCGGGGGACTATCTCGCCGTCTTCAGCACGTCGGTAAGCGACAACACCGCAGGCACATTCATTCGCATCTCTATCTTTGTCAATGGTGTGCAACTGGCTCACACGGAGCGAGAGCAGTATCAAGAGAGTTCCATCACCGGCGCTCCAGTCGCGATAGCAACCCATGCCAATGTTACAGTCGGAGCGGGGGAAAGCGTAGAGATTCGTTGGCTCGTCACTGGCGGAACCGGGACCGCAAATCGACGGACCCTGAATCTGTTCCCGGTCGCCTCGGCGGATGTCAGCCAGGCGACAGCCACGGCCGATGATACGACGAGTTCGACGACCTACACGCTCTTGAGCGGCATGACCATCACCCCCGGAGCGGGGGACTATCTCGCCGTCTTCAGCACCTCAAGCGACGGTCCCAGCGGGACTAGGCCGGCCTTTGCTGTCTTCGTGAACGGGGCTATAGTACAGTACACCGAACGGACCATCGACCAGGAGCCATCGATACCCAACACCGAGATGCCCGTCTTCATCGCCGCCAAGGTCAGCCCAGGTGCTGGACAGGCGGTCGAGATCCGGTGGGCGGTGCAGGCCGGCACTGGAACAATCGTGGCACACGAGCGCACCCTGACACTATTCAAAACCGCCGCCGGATACATCTTCGAGGCCAGTGCCACATCGGATGCGTCAGCGACTAACACGGCGGACGCGCTTCTCGACAGTATGACCCTGACACCCGGAGAAGGGAGCTACCTAGCTATCTTCTCAGATAGCCATCGTTACGGCGTCATCCCGACCGTGGACACGTACTACTCCCTCTACGTCAATGGGGTACAGACCGCGGACACGGAGCGCCTCTCCAGTCACGAAGGGTCACTGGACAACGCGGACCTTGTCGCTATGACGAACGGAGTCGTCAGCCCCGGTGCCGGGGAGACGGTCGAGGTACGATGGCGGGCGAGTACGACAGACTCGCGAACATCTCACGAGCGAACACTTGTCCTGCTGAAGGCCGCGAGCGATCCCAGCACCGAAATCTTCCTCGATGCCCACACCAGCGCCAGCGGCACGACTTCACCTCTGACCTTCTCGCACACCATCGGGTCAGGCTCCAATCGTCTCCTCGTCGTCACGATCGCCGTCGAGGGCTCCCCCGCCAACGCCGACGTCACGGCAGTCACCTACAACAGTGTGTCCCTAACGAAGGCTGTGGACCGCAACGTGGGAACGAGCACCGACATGAATGTTGAAATCTGGTACATGCTGGAAGCCAACTTGCCCACGGCGGGATCCTACACAGTATCCATTACCACTGCCGGGGCCATCGCGGACATCCACGCCGGCGTGGCCTCCGCCTTCAATGTAGCCCAGCAGGCTCCCGAAGCAACAGCCAGCAACGATGATGGCGGTGCGGGAGACGAGTGGATTCAAACGCAGATTACGACCGGGACGAATGGAAGCTGGATATTCGACGTGGTCGGCATCGGTGACGACCTGAGGACCTTCACGCCGAACTCTGGGCAAGCGGAGCGGTACGATATCACAGGGGTGAGCAGCTCGTCTGCAGGTGGAACGAAGCATGTGCAGACGGCGGGAACTGAGACCATCAACTGGACGGTAGATGGAAGCGT
>CAYGBN010000052.1:0-8631 GCA_964348155.1 uncultured Methanomassiliicoccales archaeon | reverse complement strand
GTGGACTTCTACTCGGCGTCCACGTACTACGTCCTCGGCATCCCCATCGACCTCTACACGCCCATCTTCGCCGTCTCCCGGATTGCGGGCTGGCTGTCCCACATCATGGAGCAGCTGGAGGACAACAAGCTCATCCGGCCGCGGGCCCACTACGTGGGGGCGAAGGGCCTGACCTACGTGCCCCTGGACGAGCGCGAGAAGCCGGCGGAGCTCGCCGCCACCTGACGGCGGGCCGCCGGACCGCCGCGCACGCCTCTCGAGGCAGGCGCACGCCTGTATCCCTGCCGGCCGGCCCCTACCGGTCCGCGATGGGGACGTACGCCAGATCCCGGGGACCGACGTACTCGGCCACGGGGCGGATCAGCCGGTTGTCGGCGTACTGCTCCAGCACGTGTCCGATCCATCCCGGCACCCGGCCGCAGGCGAAGAAGGTGGAGAAGAGGTCCGGCGGGATTCCCAGGGCGTAGAGGGTGCTGGCGCTGTAGAAGTCGACGTTGGCGTGAAGCTTCTTCTCCCGCATCATGACCTCCTCGATGCGGGCGGACATCGCGTACCAGCGGGGCTCCCCCATCTCCTCCGTGAGACGCCGGGACATCTCCTTCAGGATGATGGCGCGGGGGTCCATCGTGCGGTAGACGGGGTGTCCGAACCCCGGAATGCGCTCCCGTCGCTCCAGGGCGGCCCGGACGTACGCCTCCTCCTTCCCCGGCTCCCCGATGGCCTGCAGCATCCGCATCACGTTCTCGTTCGCCCCGCCGTGGAGGGGGCCCTTCAGCGTGCCGATGGCGGAGACGACGGCGCTGTAGAGGTCCGACAGGGTGGCCGCCGTCACCCGGGCGGCGAAGGTGGAGGCGTTGAACTCGTGGTCCACGTGGAGCAGGAGGCAGACGTCCAGGGCGCGGGCCGCCTGGGCCGTCGGCGGCGCGCCGTGGAGCATGGTGAGGAAGGCAGTGGCCTGGTCCATGCCGGGCTCCGGGGCCACGTAGGGCCGTCCGTTGCGATGGCGGTGGAAGGCCCCCACGATGGCGGGGAACTGGGCGACCAGGCGGACGGCCTTGCGGAGGTTCGCCTCCCGAGAGGGGTCCTCCCGGTCGGGGTCGAAGAGGGCCTTGTGGGAGACCATGGTGCGGAGGACCTCCATGGGGAGGGCGTCCGGCGGGAAGGTGCCCATGAGGTCCTGCTGCGCCTTCGTCAGGGGCCGCTCCCGGGCGAGGTCTCCTCGGAAACGGTCGAGCTCCGCGCGCGTGGGGAGCTTCCCCTGCCAGAGGAGGTAGGTCGTCTCCTCGAAGCTGGCGTGGCGGGCCAGGTCGGCGATGTCGTACCCCCGGTAGAGGAGGCGGCCCTTCTCCCCGTCCACCAGGCTGAGCTCGCTCTTCCCGGCCACCGTCCCCCGAAGCCCTCGCTGTGCGGCCGCCATGGGCACCCCCTTCGTCAATAGTCGAAGATGCCCAGTCCCTTCTTTAAACCTCCGACCCCAGGGGGAGGACGGGCGCTGCCGGCAGCTGGCGGACCAGGTTGTACGCCAGGGACGCGGCCAGGGCCGCCAGGGCGGCGGGCATGAACCACGCGGTGAGGGCGATGACGGTGGCGGCCAGGGAGGAGCCCACTAGGATGACCAGGGTGGGGGTGCAGCAGGCGAACCCCGTCAGGAAGGCGGGGACGCTGGCCAGCAGACCGGAGGCCGACCGCCCTAGGCCGCAGGCTCGGGAGCGCACGTAGTTGTACGCCAGGGTCGTCACGTTCAGCCCCAGCAGGAGGCTCAGCGCGGCCGCCAGGAGGAGGTTGGGCACCGCCAGGAAGAGGGCAAACCCCTCCACGGGCTGGATGAGGGCCACAGGCTCGTAGCTGTAGGGCGCACGCTCCCGGAAGACGTTCTCCAACCCCACGACGTGGACGCCCGGCTCGTAGGGCAGGGAGGCGCCCAGGACGAGGTGGCCCAGGGAGTAGAGGTAGAGGAGGGTGTAGGCGACCCCCGCCAGCAGGGCCAACCGCCGGACGCGCCGGGAGGCGAGGGACCCCCTCAGCCGCCGTCGCGCCTCCGCCGCGATGCTTCCCACGCCTCACCCCCACACGAGGGTGTCCGGGTAGAAGGCGTACCAGGCGAACCACATCACGTTGAAGGCGTTCACCTGGGAGAGGGCGGTCCCCGCGAAAGGTCCGTCCACCGCCACGCCCTCCACGGACCATCGGGAGTCCGTCTGGGCGTCGCGGACCTCCCCGTCACGCAGGGCGAAGGTTAGGCTCTGCCCCTCCACCCGCCGGCGGAAGACACGCAACGTGTCCGCCCGACCGTCGTACAGGATGGTCAGGGGCACGCCGCCCACCCCCACGTTGTCCACCCCCACGGAACGGAACTCCTTCAGGGGGATGGCCAGTCGATGATCGCCTACCTTCGTCCCGAAGACCACCCTCTTCCCCAGGAAGCGGTCGCTGCGCCGCATGGTGGGGAACCAGATGCCCTCGGAGGCGTAGTAGCCCGCGGGGTCCGGGTCGTACCCGCCGTAGGGGTCCCTCGAGTAGTCCCGGAAGTAGCCCGTGTCGGGTCCCAGGACCCGCGTCTCCGGGTGCAGGGCGGCCCAGCGCTCCCAGGAGGTCCAGACGAGCGGAACCTCTGTGAGGGTGCTTCCGCGCTGGCTCCCGTTGATGGCCGTGGCGAGGATCTGCGGCCAGTCGCTGTCCGTCTTCCGGTCGTACATGAGGAGGTTGCTGTTCACCAGGTTCCCGGTGGTCCCGAAGGTCTGGGGGGACCCGTCTGAGGCCCGACCCTCGAAGGCGATCTGGCTCCCCGTCAGCGGGCAGTAGGTGACGGCAATCCGACGGTCGCCAAAGACGTCGTTACAGATCTCGTGCCAGACGAGAATGCGCTGCGGGTAGGCCCGGACGTCGCCGTCCACCTCGATGCCGAAGACGACGTTCGTGGGCCGCAGAAACTCGTCGGCCTCCTCCCGGGAGAGGAAGACGGGGGCGTCGATGCTCGGGATACCGTCCTTCCCCGGCCCGCCGCGGACGATGTGGTCGTTGAAGGCGTCCAAGGGGTTCTCGCCGCCGTCCGGGGGGGTAGCGCCTCCCTCGCCGCCGCGGGAGAGCAGGGCGCGTCCCAAGAGGACGCTGGCTGCGGCCGCCCCTCCCACGGCCAGGGCGACCTTCAGGAACCGACGTCGGGCGGATCCCGGCGGCGGGCGGTACCATGAATCGCGGTCCGACTCCATGCGCAACTCCCAGACAGGGAGAAAAGGGGCGCGGTCTCTCTTAAGGGGGCTCTCCAAGCCTTCAGGCGTCGCTTGGAGCCGGTGCGGGGCGCACGGGCTTCTCTCGGACCAGGTCCCCCAGGAGGTCCCGAAGCGGCCCCCGGATGCGGCGCGCCGTCCGGCGCCCCACGCGGAAGCGGTAGGTCCCGCCCGGGGTCCCGATCTTGAGAAGGGAGTGGGTGAGGAAGTGGCGGAGGTCCACCCAGCGGACGCTCCCGTAGGGGAGGGTGTAGTGCGCCGCCTCCATGACCTGTTCGATGCCGTCGTCCCCGAGGGCGGACCGCATGAGACGGCGAGAGCGTCGCCGGGACCCGCCCTTCACCACGGCGAGGCGCTCGTCGCTCACCACGATGTGGCACGGGGCCTTCCTGTTGATTCCCCAGATCTCGCTGGCCGGGTAGACCCCCAGGATCTCCTCCATGCGCCGTCGGCCTAGGGCAGCGGGCCTTTAAGGGTTATGGGGCGGGCGCCCGTCGGCGGGGGCGAGCAAAGGTTTTTCGCCGCCGGTTCCCTGGGCGGTACCCATGCCCGTCCTCGACCAGGCCCGCCTCGTGGAGATGTCCCAGGAGCTCCTCCGGATGTCGGCGCAGGGGGTCCAGGCGAAGCGGTTGGGGCGCATCGCCCTGGACCTGATGGTGGGCGAGGCCGCCGTCCGGGCGGTCCTCCGCGGGGCGGAGGGGCCGCAGCGCGCCTGGGCGAAGCGGGCCCTGGCCTTCCTGCGCCGCCTGGAGGCCCAGACGGTCCGGCTCCACGCCCGCACGCTGGCCCGCGAACGCATGGCCCGCACCCCCCTTCTCGGCGTTGGGTTGGAGGTCGTGCCGGGGTGAGGCCGTGGCGGACACCGTCTTCAGCACGGAGGACCTCGCCCGGGCCTTCGAGCGGGCCATCGTCGACCTCCGTTCGGAGTCCACCACGGAGCTGGCCAACCTGTCGGCCCTCCTTCAGGTCCTGGGGGACTTTCTGGACGACGGGATGTACATGATGGCGGGGATGATCCTGGGCCAGGTGGGGGGCGCTACGTTCCAGCTCCGCAACATCCAGACCCTGGACCCCTCCGTGGAGGGGCTGCTGCGCGGGGCCCACCGGGAGCTCGCCCGGGGGCTGGAGGCCCTGCAGGGGGAGCTGACGGGGAAGCCGGACCCCGCCTCCTTCAACGAGATCATGGGGAGCCTGGCGAAGGTGCAGTGGAAGCTCATTCAGCGGCTGAACATCGTCCAGCAGACGCCCTTCGGCCCGCCCTTTGGGGGCGTGGAGGAGGGGTAGTCAGTAGGTGGGCGGCGGCGGCATGCGGAGGGGGCCGCCGCAGTTCCAGCAGTCGTCCATGTCGGGGGAGATGTTCACCCCGCACCAAGGGCACTCGTAGCCCGGGCCCGGCGGCATGGGGTTGGGCCCGCCGTACTCGTAGACGGGGTCGGGCCAGTAGGCTGCCTCCGGGGGGCCCGCCACGGGGCGGGGCGTGGGCGATCCGGAGAAGGCGCCGGAGACGGCCCCGCCGATGCCCGCGGGGATGATGACGGCCGCCGCGCGGATCAGGAGGTCCACGAAGGTCAGGTTGATCATGGCCACCAGCCCATCCACCACGGGGCCCATGGCCAGGGCGATGCGGGCCCAGAGGTCCCGCATCATGAGGAGGTAGGGCACGAACTCCGCCAGCTCCGAGTACGCCGTGAGGTCCAGCATCCCCGCATCCTGGAGGAGCAGGACGGCCCACGCCGACAGGAGGATCAGGACGTAGATGCTCGCCGCCCGGGCGCCCACGCGGAAGCCCAGCCCCGTCCCCCCGTGGGCCAGGACCCCTCCGGCGACCCCCGCCACCAGGAGCGTGAGGGCGAGCCCCATGAGCCCGTAGTCCAGGCTGTACGGGACGAAGACGACCAGCAGGACGAAGCCCAGAAGGGTGCCCAGGCTGGGATGGGGGCGTGAAGGGCGCCGTCCCGCGGGCTGGCCGTAGGCGTCCACGAGCCTCGCGCCTCTCCTGGGCTCCCCTCAGGAAAAGCTTTGCCACCCCGTTATCGGCGGCGAGAGCCGCCTTGCTACCCTTCTCGCTCGCGGATGTACACGACGACGTTGTCCCGCGGGAGCACGATCTGCCACAGGTCGAAGAAAGCGGGGGCGAAGGCGGGCAGGACCTGGGGAGGGCTCTCCTTCCCGGAGCGGTCGGGGGCCATTGGGTCGTCGATGCCCCTTTTCACTTTAATACCCTTCGACGCAAATCCCGACGGGCGGGGCAATCCCCCGCCTCCCGCAGGATTAGTCGTGCGCCGGGATGAGGGCCTTCAGCGGAACGGCCTCCACCTTCCGGTAGACCGCCTCCGGCGGCCGTCGCTCCCCCTCCACCGTGAGGATGCGCGCCACGGGGATGCCCAGGAGGGCCTCGTTCGCCTCCAGGTAGGGGCGGATGAGGTTCCAGTCCGCCGGGCGGAAGGTGCCGTAGCGGCCGCCGTTGAGCTGGTCCTCCCCCACCGCCTGCGTGGGGTCCCGGATGAAGATGGCCCCGCCGGAGGCCAGGGAGAAGAGGTTGCCCCCCTCGTAGGGCGTCTCTAGGTCCACCAGGCGCCCCTGACCGTCCGTCCGCAGGCCGTTCACCACGACGAACCCGCCGCCCTGGTGGGGGTCCCCCGCCATGAAGGACTCCGCCAGGTAGTCCAGGGCCGTGCCGTTGATGACCACCCGGGGCTTGCCGACGGCGTTGATCAGGGGCCGCCCCGCGGCGTTCCCCAGGACGAAGGCCTCGCCCCCCTTGGCCCCGTACATGAAGGTCTGGCCCACGTCGCCGTGGACCGCCAACCGCCCGCCCTTGAGGATTTGGGCCGCCTGGTCCTGGGCGGAGCCGTGGACGCGGACCGTGGAGCCGTCCAGGCCGGAGGCCAGGTAGTCCCCCGGGCTGCCGTAGACGTCCACCTCGGCGGTGGAGGCGGGGCCCAGGCCGCAGGCCAGGAAGCGCTGCCCCCGCTGGCGGAAGGTGACCATGCGCCGCCAGCCCCGGTCGTAGGCGTCCGCCAGGAAGCGGGAGGCGCTCTCCTCGTCCTCCGCGGGGAAGTCCGCGGCGTCCACCACCAGGACCTTCTCCGGGCTGCCCGGCGCCTCCAGGCGTCGGCGGGTGTCCCACGCCACCCCCTCGTAACGCCAGCCCTCCCCCAGGGGAGGAACTCCCGCCAGGAGGGCGTCCACGCCCCGCTGGATCTCCGCCCGGGCCCGGCTCCGGCGGCACGCCTCCAGGGGGTAGGGGCGGTCCAGGAGGAGGGTGAGGAGCTCCAGGGCCTCGGCCCGGCGGCGGTCCCCCCGGGAACCTGCCTCCAGGATGGACTGGACGAGGTCCTGCACGTCGCCCAGGTCCGCACCCCGAAGCCGGGCCATGGCCTGCTCTGCGGCCTTTGAGGTGCCTCGCAGGAGGGCCTGGGGGCGGCCCCCGTTGGCGGCCACGGGGGCGGAGGGGGCGGGCTCCCGCACCCGGACCTCGCGGCCGAACTTGTCCGTGCACCGCAGCCGCAGGCCGTCCGCCTTCCGCCGCACGGAGAAGACGAAGGAGCCGCCGTTGGTGTGGCTCCCGCCCCGGGCGTTCCAGTAGCGGTCCGCCACGGGCCAGAAGGGCTCCCCCGCCTCGTGCAGGCTGTGCAGGATGGCGTCGATGGCCTGCTTCTCCGAGGCCACCAGGCCGATGGACGCCTCCCCCGCCTGGAGGGCGAAGACCTGGGGGCGGAGCATGGAGGTGTCCGTGATGCCCAGGAGCTGCATCGCTCCCGCGGGCTCCCGCCGTGCGATGATGAAGAACCAGGGGCCGTCCGGGCTGCCGTGGATGTGGGCCGCCTGGAGCCGACGGTAGAGGTCCCGCTTCGCCTCCGGCAGCATGGCGAAGTCCCGCTCCGTGGTCGGTGCCATGGCCTCAATGACGTGCTCCAGCGGGTACCCGTAGGTCCGCCGCAGGAGGTCGAACAGGAGGACGGAGACCTCCGTGTCCGTGAGGAACAGGGGGACGATGTTCCGCTGGCGGAGGTACTTCGTCACCCGGGCGTAGTTGGCGAAGTCGCCGTTGTGGACCAGGGCCTCGTGGAGGCCGACGAAGGGGTGCGCCCCGCCGGGGTGCCACACGCGCCCCTTAGTGGGGTAGCGCTGGTGGCCGATCCACACGTGGGCCCGCACCTCCTCCAGGCGGTAGAACCGGACCACCTGCTCCGCGTAGCCGACGATCTTCAGGACCAGCATGTCCTTGCCGTGGGACAGCACGAAGGCCCGCTGCTCCCCCAGGGAGGCGTAGAAGGTCGTGTTCAGCCGGAAGGAGTTGCGGTAGACGAACTCGTCCGCCAGGGCGTCCGGCGGCAGGCCCTCCAGCCCCTGCTCCCGGGCGAAGGCCGCCAGGCGGTCCTCCCGCGGCCGGACGTGGTAGCGCCAGACCAGGGGCGGCACCACCTCCAGCCCCTCCACCTCCTCCGGCGGCCGCGAGGGCCATGCCGCCCGGTGGTCCACGTGGAAGGGCCCGTCCACGAAGGCCGCCTCCACCTCCTCCCGGGCGACGGGGTCCAGGTAGGCCACCACCAGGAGGTAGTCCTCCTCCAGCACGCGACGGGGGACGCCCAGCTGGGCCGGGTCCAACCCCACGGCCGCGATGCCGCCCCCCTTCCCGTTCCCCCGGTTGTGCATCTGCGCCATGGGCGGCAGGAGGTGGCGCCCCTCCACGGGGCGGGTGGAGGCCAAGCCCAGCACGCCGCAGCCCCCCTCCGCCTCCCGCTTTCGCGGGATGAAGGGGAGGTCCCGCACCAGGGAGGCCCGGGAGGCGAGGATGCGGCGAACGCCCGCCTTCACAGAACCGCCCCCTCGTAGCGGAGCAGGTCGTACCGGCCCCGCAGCGCCCGGAAGCTGTCCAGGCCCAGCCGCGTCAGGAGGTCCACCCACTGCAGCCGCCAGGCGTGGTACATGTTCGTGATGCGCTGGGCCCCCAGGTCCGCCGGCACCAGGGGGGTGAGCTCCGGGTCCGTGGTGGCGATGCCGTGCTGGCAGCCCCGCCCCCGCTCGCAGTTCCCGCAGCGGGTGCAGTTCACGGCCACCAGCTCCGAGGTGCCGATGATGCAGCCGTCCGCGCCGAGGGCGATGGTCTTGGCCACGTCGTAGGCCGTGCGGATGCCGCCGCTGGCCATGAGGACGATCTCGTCCCGGATGCCCTCCGCCTCCAGGAAGCGGTGGACCCTCGGCACGGCGTACTCGATGGGCATGGCGATGTTCTTCTTCGCGATGTCCGGGGCGGCCCCCGTGCCGCCGTAGCCGCCGTCCAGGTTGATGATGTTCGCCCCGGCGTAGTAGGAGCCCACGGCCACCATGTCCACGTCCACCGGGGTGGAGACCTTCACGGAGACCAACGCCTCCGGGTTCACGCTGCGCAGCCAGTCCA
>CAYGBN010000051.1:0-8674 GCA_964348155.1 uncultured Methanomassiliicoccales archaeon | reverse complement strand
CGGGGAGATTCGAACTCCCGTCGCCAGGTTTCTTCTCGACTCTCCGCCGATCCAAAGCCTGGAATCATTGTCCGCTAGACCACGGGGCTCCGGGGTCGCATAGGGTCTGCCCGCCCTTAATAGCATCTTGCGGGCGGACAGCCCTCCCGAGGGATGCCAAGGCGGCGTCGCCGAAAATACGCCCGGGAAGCCTCTCCCAAGGGGGCCCGCAGGAGCGCCAGGCGGGAGGCTCACTCACAGGACGGCGTGGGGGGCGGTCTTGGGGGTTGCCTCGGGGCCGCCTCTGCCCTACTCCTCCGGTCTCGGCACGTTCTTCCACAAGGCCAGGGTCGTCCCCTCCGGGTCCTGGAAGATGGCAAACCACCCCTGCCCGGGGACCTCGCTCTTCGGGACTAGGATCTTGCCTCCGGCGGCCTGGATCCGCTTGGAGGTCTCATCGACGGAGTCCACCAGGAGGTAGTTCAGCGTCCCACCGGGGTTGAACTGCTCGGGAACGAACAGGCCGCCGCCCGGTCCGCTGGGGGCCTGGAACAGCGTGTAGTTCATCTCGGGCACGTCCTCGAACGTCCAGCCGAAGATGTCACCGTAGAACTTCTTCGCCCGAGCCACGTCCTTGCACGGCAGCTCGATGTGCACAATGCTTCCGTTTTTGGGTTGCTCCTCCTCCAACGTATTCCCTCCGCGGGAAGTGCGGGAGTCCCCTTCCCTTTTTAAGGCTTCAGGTGGGGTGGCCGAAGGCGTCCGGTAGGGTGGAAGGAGCAACCTATAGAACATGTGGGGCGTCTCCCCCTCCATGGAAACGCTGGATTGCATTCGGCGCCGCGTCGCGGTTCGCTCCTTCGCCGACGAGGCCGTGCCGGAGGACGTCCTCCGAAGGATCCTCGAGGCTGGCCGGTTGGCGCCGAGTTCCAAGAACACGCAGCCTTGGCACTTCATCGTGGTCCGCAACCCGGAGACCCTGCGCCGTCTCGCTGCCCTCACGCCCACGGGCCCCCACCTGGCCCGGGCCCCTCTGGCCATCGCCGTGGTGACCCTGGGGGCGAAGCTGCCCTTCGTGGACGCCACCCGCGCCATCCAGAACATGGTCCTCGCGGCCTGGGACCAGGGGGTGGGCACGTGCTGGATCAGCAACTTCGACGAGGTGGCGGTCCGGGACCTCCTTCGGCTTCCGGAGGAGGCGGTTTTCATCACGGCCATGCCCTTCGGCTACCCCGATGCGCCCGCGAGCCGCCGGGGGAAGCGGAGGAAGCCCCTGGAGTCTCTCGTCTCGTGGGAGGTCTTCGGCGGGCGGGACAGCTAGCCGCCACCAAAAGGCGTCGAAGTTAAGGGCCGGAAGCGAAATGGGGGGACATGGCCAAGTTCGCCCGCTACGGTCCCGCCCCGAAGTACGACATCCCCGAGGCGGGTTTTTGCCTGTCGGCCTTTGCCCTCATGCAGGAGGACAACGAAGTCCTCCTGGGCGTCCCTAAGGAGCACCCTCGGTGGGAGGCGGAGTGGGCACCCAACTTCACGGTGTACGGCGAGGAGGAACGAGGGGCCGAGTTCAGGTCCTGGCGCATCCCCGCGGCGTATCTCTACGAGGGGGAGCACCCCGACGAGACGTTAGAGCGGGTCGTGCGGGACCAGCTGGCGATGGAGGAGTACGGCGCAGAGGGAACGGACATCTACGCCTTCTACGACCCGAGCGACTGGTTCCCCGGCAACTTCCACTACGACCTCTGCTTCGTGTACGAGCTGGTGGCCACGCCCCCGGCCGAGGTCCCGCCGTGGTTTAAGCGGCTGGAGATGGTGGACATCTCCGCACTGGCGAAGAAGGACTTCGGCAGCGACATGGGGGACCTTGCCTTCGCCCTCGGCCTCATCCAGGAGTAGGAACGCCCGCTACTCCGTCGTCCACGTCGACGGATCCAAGGGTTCTTTCAGGTCGAACTCGTTCCCGTCGGGGTCCAGGAAGATGCAGAGCCACTCGCCCCACTCCATCCTCCGGGGCGCATCGAGGAACCTCACGCCCAGTCCCGAGAGGCGCTCGTACTCCCGGCGGATGTCGTCCGTCAGGAACGTGACGCCCGTGGGGCCTCCGGGCTCCTCCCCCCCGTACTCGCAGAGGTGGATGCGCGTGGACGGCCTCTGGGGTCCCACCTCGATCCAATGCCCCTCCCGGGGGGCCACGTAGGCCTCCTCCAGGCCGAGGACGTCCCGGTACCAGGCCAGGGCCCGTTGGCGGTCGGAGACCACCACGGCGACGGTGTCGAGGCCCGTCAAGGTCATGGCGGCGGGATGTTGCGTCGGGTATAGAACACCTCGCGGGGCGTGCGTAGGATACATGGGCAAAGGCTATCTCCTTCACTCTCCTACCGCATCCCATGAGCGCGCTTGAGTCGATGACGCCTTACGCGCAACAGGAGGCACAGAGCGCCCGAACGTTTGCACTGATTGCCTTCGTCTTCTTCGCAGTTTTGACGGCGATCTGGGCCGTGGTTTATCTCGTGATTTTGATCGGCGTCATGGTCGTCTCGGGGATGGCAGGCGTGATGCCCATGGGTCTGTTCTTCCCCCTTATCTTCCCCATGGGCATCTGGGCGGGCCTGAACGTGGGCCTCACCTTTTGGTCGTGGAGCAACCTCAAGGACATCGACGCCGGACGACTGCAGAAGGCGGAGACCGCATCCCTGGTCATGGGGATCTTGGGCCTCATCGCCAACATCATCAGCGGGATTTTCATGCTTCTGGCATACACCAAGCTCAACTCCGCCATCCGCTACGCCACCACCCCTCCTCCCGCGTACCAGCCCGCCTATCAACCCCCGCCCCCCGCGGGCCGCATGTGCACGAGCTGCGGCCGGGCCGTGACCCTGGACGCCAAGTTCTGTCCCCACTGCGGGGCGGAGTTGCCCGCCTGAGCCCTCACGCCTGCCGTCGGACGAGAACCGTTGCCGCCACCAGTGTCAGCCCCCCGTAGGCCAGCAGGATGAACAGGTCCCGCGCCACCCGCAAGGCTCCCCACCCCCGCAGCATGACGCTCTGGAGGGCGTGGTTGGCGTAGGTCAGGGGGACCGCCAGGGAGAGGTCCCGGAAGCTGGCCGGGATGGCCTCCAAGGGGAAGAAGACGCCCGTCAGAAGGATGGAGGGAAAGAGGATGAGGGGGACGAATTGGACGGCCTGGAGCTCGTTCCGTGCGGCGGAGGAGAGCACGATCCCCAGGCCCATGTTGCCCACGGCGAACAGGAGGAGGATGACGAAGGCCAGGAGGAGGCTGCCTACCACCTGGACCTGGAACAGCAGGACGGCCGCGGCGAAGACCACTCCGCTTTGGAAGAAGGCGATGACGCCCAGGGCGAGAACGTGGCCTGTGACGAGCTCCACGGGTCTGAGAGGGGTGGCGAAGAGCCGCTCCAGGGTGCCGCCGGTCCGCTCTCGCACCAGAACGATGACGGAGAAGATGGTGGTCACCAGCAGGATGGCCAGGCCCACGACCCCCGGGGCGAAGGAGTCGATGAAGCGCGTGTCCTCCGAGCCGTAGATGAAATCTTGCTCCAGGGAGAGGGCCGCGGCGCCGCCAGCACCCATGAAGGCCTTCTCGGCCGCCGCACGAAGCGCACCCAGGAGGGCGCTCAGAACGGGCGGCGAGGTGCCGTCAACCGCCAGAGTCACGATGGCCTGGCGTGCCAACACGTCCCTGGAAAAGGAGGAGGGGAACCGGATGGCCGCCCATGCACGACCGCTCTCAACCTCCTCCCGGGCGCGGCCGAAGTCGGCGTACACCTCAAGGGCGAGAGTGTCCCCCTCGACGTGATCCAAAAGGACGTCCGCCAGGGCGCCCTCGTCCCCGTTGACGACCAGGGTCCGCACGTCGTGGACTTCGCCCCCGAAGGTGTACCCGAAGGTGAGGACCAGGAGGAGCGGCATGATGAATACGAAGCCCAGCGTCCGTCGATCGTGGCGGAACTGGCTGAGGGACCGGCGAGTGATGGCCAGAACCCTACGCATCCTCATGGTGGGTCCCCCCGCCTTGCACGAGAGACAGGAACGCATCTTCCAGGTTCACCGTCCCCGTCCGGGTGCGGATGGCCTCGGGCGTGTCAACCGCCAGGACGCTCCCCTTGTGGATCAGCCCGACGACCCCGCAACGGGAAGCCTCATCCATGTAGTGCGTGGTGATGAGGACCGTCTTCCCCCGGGCGGTCAGACGGGCGAAGTAGGACCAGAAGGCCGCCCGGAGCTCGGGGTCGATGCCCACGGTGGGCTCGTCCAACAAGAGGAGGTCCGGGTCGTGGAGAAGGGCTGCCGCCAAGGACGTGCGTCGGCGCATCCCGCCCGAGAGGGAGGCCACCAGGTCTCCCTGGCGCTCGGGGAGCCCCACTAGGTTCAGGACCTCCCCCGCCCGCTGCGCGATGGCGTCTCTCTCCATCCCCGCGAGGCGGCCCCAGAGCAAGAGGTTTTCGCGGACCGTGAGGTCGGCGTACAGAGCGAGAGTCTGGGGCATGTAGCCAATGCGCGGGAGGATCGCCCGTGGAGGGAGGGGTACCCCCAAGACCCTGGCCTCCCCGCCATCCGTCGCGGTGAGGCCGAGGAGAATGCGGATGAAGGTCGTCTTCCCGGCGCCGTTGGGCCCAATCAGGCCAAAGGTTTCCCCTGATGGGATGTCCAGGTGGACATGGCGCAGCGCCCGGATCGGGCCGAATCGCTTCGAGATGTCCTTCGCGGTGACCGCCAAGTCGACCGCGCGGGGATCCGCGGACACGGGCGAGGAATGGCCGTGAGGTATAAAGAGGGTCGAAGGAAGGCGAGAGGCGAGACGCGGGGAGGGGGATTCGAACCCCCGCGCGGTTGCCCGCACAGGATTAGCAATCCTGCGCCCTACCAGGCTAGGCCATCCCCGCCACCAGGACCAATGATGGCTCCCGCCTTTAGAGTTTCCACGGTCAGGGCCACCGCTAAATACACCACCCCCCATCCCCGCGAGGGTTGCATGCGCCTGGAACACGTCTCCGTCCGCACAAGCGACATGGATCGCTCCATCGCGTTCTACACGGAGCTGCTGGGCATGACGTTCGTCCGGAGCAAGCAGATACCCCAGTGGGATGCGGCCATCGCGTTCCTCGAGTCCGACAACGGAAACCTGCTGGAGCTCATGTGGTACCGGGACCAGAAGCAGTTCGAAGTGCCGGAACACGAGAACGCCGTCTTCGACCACATCAGCTTCGCCGTGGAGGACGTAGACGCTGTCATCCAAGCGTGTCGCAGGCGGGAGGTCACCATCGTCGACGAGCCCTTCCGCCTCACGCCCGAAGGCAGCAAGTTGGCCTTCATCGAGGACCCCGACGGCACCCGCATCGAGCTCATCGAGCGCTCGTCCTAGAGGCCCAGTCGCAAGGCGAGGACCGCCGCCGTCAGCAGCAGCACGAAGGCGAATTCCATGTCGATGAGGCGCCATTGCAGCTTGCTCACGGGCCGAGGCATGAGGAGACGGTTCATGCACCGCTGCCCGTGGCAGAGGGTCTCGCCTGAGTCCGCCGCGTAGTCCAGGCACGTGTGGCTGTGGGCGCAGGTGGTCTGCCCGTACTTCCACAGGTGGGCGACGCCCAGGACCGCGGCGAAGGCCCCAAGCAGGAGGACGGAGAGCGGGGGAAAGGTCAGGGCGTGGAGGTAGTAGCTCCCCACCACCGGGCCGAACCCCCAGCCAGCCCCGTACCAGAAGGCGTTGTGGAACCGACCCCTGGCCACCTCCAGGTTGTAGGCCAGAATGACAAAGGCCCCGAAGGCGAGCAGCAGGAGGATCCACCAGGAGTGGACGTAGGCAAGGTACACGCCGATGCCCGCGAAGACGGGGAGGCCCACGGCCGCCCGTGCCTTCAGGTGGCCGTCGCTGAAGCTGGTGGAGGCGTGGCGGCCCCTCAACTCGTCCAGCGCGTACGCCCCCACCTGCAGGCCGAAGAAGAAGGCCAGGAGGGTCCACCCCAGGCGGTCCCAGTGGATGGTGGGGGCAAAGGCGGCCCCCAGGAGCAAGTAGGCGTACACGATGGCGGCCCGAGGGGCGTGCAGCAGGACCCGAACGTCCCCCCAGAGACTTCGCGGCTTCGAAAAGGCGATCTCACTCAGCTCCATGGGAACCCCCGGCTGGCCATGGACCTCGCTCTATAAGCGCCCTGGGGGACCAGCGACACGTAGGGTGCGTGCAGGACGGGGGTTCAAGTCGCCGGAGGCGGAGGGGGGAGCCATGGCGTGGAGCCTGACGCGAGCCAAGGTGCTCATCCTGGTTGGGATCTTCCTCTCTACCACCGCCGTCGCGGTTATGACGAACCGCCTCAGCGCCATCGTGGCCCTGGACACCCAGGCGATTCGCCCCTCCATCACACTGGAGGTCGAGGGGCTCCCGGAGAACGTCACTGCAGGGGACCTTCTCTTCGTCGTGGCCACCCTACACAACAACGCCAACCGCCCCACCCCCGCCGTCCTGCGGTTCGAGGTTCGCAACGGCGACGGCATAGAGTTCGATGAGGTCACGGTGTACGCCGCCTGCGGGGCGGAGGAGCGCGTGTCGTCCAAGACGCTGATCTACTACCTTGGCGACCACGGGCCGCTCCTTGCTCCTAATGGCACGTCCATCCCCACGGGGACGACCGTGGCTGCCCTCGAGGCCCAGCTTGGAGACGTCCCCTACTGGCCTGCGGTCCTCCGGGAGATTGCGACGCGAGACCCCCACGGATATGCGTCCCTGGTCGACCCGGGGTCGAACGCCTCCGCCGGTCCCCGGGCGTCCGCGAGCGAAGCGCTGAAGGTCCTCTACTACTACGGAATGGTGACCGCCGGCGACGAGGCCAGTCCAAACGCTGCGGACTGGACCCTCACGTCGCCCTTCGCCGATACGTGGGTGGTTCCGGGGGAGGGGGGCACCGCCGGCTTCATCGCGGAGTTCGGACTGGATGCCCAGGGAAGCTACAACCTGAAGCTCTGGGCCGAGCGGCCCGACGGCCTGGGCGTGCCCAATCACCCGTGGGGCTGTCAGCCCCTGTAGGGGATCGCCCAACGACGCGGAGGCCCGTCACTGCGCGGACTCGTCCGCCTCCATCATGCCGAAGAGGTTCCCCTCCGGGTCCTTGAAGTAAGCGAGCCAACCGACGCCAGGGACGGCGCCCTTCTCCATGACGACCTCCCCTCCGTTGGCCTTCACCGCCTCAATGGCCTCGTCCACGGAGGCGACATCGATGGTGTTGGTCACCGGCTGGGGGAACGGGGAGTCCTCACGGCGGGCGAGCCCGCCGTCGATGCCGGGCTCCCCCTCGCCGCCCGTCATGATGAGCCAGTAGTCCGAGGGGCCCTCCCACTTCTGGATCTTCCAGCCGAAGGCGTTGGCATAGAACTTCTGGCAGCGCTCCGGATCGTCGGCGGTCATCTCGAAGTGAACCACACGAGCCATGCCCGTCGCAGGCAGGCCCCTTGGATAAACGTTGGCGGGGGGTGGGCGAAACTTTCCGCCGCTACTGGGCGGAGGGGTCGGGCTGGTGGAGGCCGAAGAGGTTCCCCTCCGTGTCCGTGCAGTACACCTGGTAGCCCACGCCGGGGATCGACGTCTTCTCGACGACGACCGCACCCCCATGCTCCACCACCTTTGCGGCCATCCCATCCAGGTCCTCGACCTCGATCGTGTTCACGGTCCGGGGCTGCGCGTCCTTATGGCGCATGAGGGCGCCGTTGATGCCGGGGGTCTCGTCGGGACCCGTGGTGATCAGCCAGTACTCCGCCCCCTCCCACTTCGCGACCTCCCAATCGAAGACCTCCCGGTAAAACTCCGCTGCGCGCTCGGGCTCCACGGTCCCCAACTCGAAGTGAACCACACGTGCCATGCGGGGGTGAGGGAGCCGGTCGCTGAAAAGCCTGCGGAGAGGAGGATTCCCCTCGGGGGGAGGAAACGGTTAGCGAGATGCAAAGAAAGAGAAAGAAAAAAGAGGGGGGGAGGGGCCTACTGGAACCCTCCGTGGGCCGGTGGCATCCGCCGCCGCCTCGAGCGCCGGCGCAGGTGGACCGCAACCCCGATGAGAACCAGGGTGGCCGCAGCGACCAGCCCCAGCGTCACAAAGGGCGCCAGGTTCCACTGCCCCTGCACGTCGACGAGAATGGCCGACACCGAGTAGCTCGGGTCGTGGAAGATGTCCGATCCCGCCGGGTAGACGTAGCCGCCCAGGAGGACGATGCCACGGAACTTGTCGTCGTTCTCGTCGATGACCCGCAGGCCGGACGTGCCGGCGTGGATCTGGTAGTACATCTCCTTCTCCTCGTTGTCCACGGTCACGTTGCTGACCCAGGTCAGCTCGGCGTTCTTCCGCCAGTTGTCGCGGAATGTGATGCTGTCCTTGGTCAGGATCGTGGCCTCCGGCGGGATGTCGTCGTTGGACTCCAGGTCCACGACGCCGCCGGTAAAGGTCTCCAGCTCCGCCACGCCGGTGCCGTCCTCAACGTAGCCCTCGATGAACTGGGCGTCCAGCCACTGGTTCACGGGGCCCGGGAGGTACGTCCCGAAGAGGACCAGGGACTCCAGCATGAGCTTGGAGGTGTCCGACTTGGCCGTGTAGTCCCAGCCGCGGATGAGGTGGTCGTACTTGAAGTCCGCTTGCAGGGAGACGCCCTGGTACTCCCGGGGCTGCGCCTCCGCGCTGTCCACGATGGTGTTGTTGTA
>CAYGBN010000050.1:1382-9316 GCA_964348155.1 uncultured Methanomassiliicoccales archaeon | reverse complement strand
GGGAGGCATAAAGGGTGCGGCTGAATATGAATCGGAGCTGAAGAAGAAATATCCCGGGGTGATCATCTCGCCGGACGGCTACTTCAAACGGATCCTGTGGGACCACGGATGCGACACTTCCTCCATCATCGTGGACGCCGACGGCTTCCTCCACTACCCCTGCCGGGTGCTGGAGGAGAAAACGATCAGCCTGGTGGAGACGCCTCTCATGGAGTATCTGTTGTCGGAAGACGCCGCCCAACGTCGGAGGCAGATGGCAGCATGCGACATCCAGTGCGGATGGTACCAGTACTTCGCGACGCGGAGCTTCGTTGACCCTGCGGAGGTCCTCTCCGCATGGATGCCCTACTTCCGGGACCTGCTGAACGGGGGGAAGCAGCCCGTGAAGGCGGTGCCCTCCGGCCCGGCGATCACCCGCCGCGACCAGGCCCACATGGAGATCGTGAAGGAGTCCGGGTCCGCCGTGCCCGTTGAGCTCGTGCTGCCCGAGGAGGCGAGCGGGGGTTCTTCGGAGGCAGAGGAGCGGGCCTAGGCCGCGGCTGAAGGGCGAGGCGATCGCCGCAGGATATTCTCGCTACTGATAACAGGAAAACTACGTTTTTATGGGAACCAGGCCGCGAGGGGTTCCATGGACAGGGGGTTCCTTGTGCGGCTCTTCGTTCCCGTGCTTGCCCTGGCCGCGCTTCTCCTCGGCCCTTACTATCTCACGACTGCGGGGCCGGCATCGCTGCTGGGCGCGAAGGCCCCAACGGACTACGCGCAGGAGGACTTCACGGCCGCCCTGCCCGATGGCGTGGGCCGTCTGAGCGCTGCCGTCGCGGGTGGACTCGGACCCCTGGTCATCGGCGAGAGCTCACACGGACGCCCCATCATCGCTGCGTACGATGGCATGCTCACACAGGGGAGTCCGGCCCTGACCTACCTTCCCGCCTACTACGCGGCGCCCGACCTCGTGGCGCAAGCGGGATCCTTCTATCTCGTGGCCGGGCAGACCCTCGGATCTTCCCCCGCCCTGGGAGTGTACAACGCGGCTAAGGACAGCTTCGCGGACGCGACGGACGTTCTCCCGGGGGATGTGAACCGGGTGGAGATGGTGGTCGGCGGTTCGGAGTCGTTTCTCGTGCTCGCGCGAAACCAAACGGCGCTCGTCGCCGCCACTCTCGATCCCTCCGGTCCGACCCTCACGCCCCTGGAGGTCCCGGAACTGGCCGCCTTCGCGGGGCTTCGCCACGGGGTTTGGAACGGGTCCGCCTTCTACCTGGCCGGAGAGGGGCTCGGAGGCGAGGCACTCCTCCGCGTCCTCCACCCGTCGACCGGAAACGGGACGGACCTGAGTGCCCTTCTCCCGGAAGACGTGACCCGGATCGATCGTCTCGTCTGGAGCGGCGAGGACCTCTACGTACTCGGGGCTCTGACATCCCAGTGGACGCCTCTCGCGTCCCTGACCGTGTACCAACCGGGGGCAGGGTCAATGGCCTCTCTGAGCGACACTCTCCCCGTCGACTGTGAGGAGCTCCTCATGGCCGCATGGAACGGCAGCGCGCTCTTTCTCCTTGCCCGCGTGGGAGGCCTCCCCACGCTCCTGACGTACCACCCGGTCAGTCGGACCTCCGTAATCCACGATGAAGTTCTTCCCTCCTCCTGGACCTACAGGGCGATGATCCCCCAGGGGGACGTTCTCGCCTTCCTTGGGGAGAACATCACGCCCGTCGCTGGCGTCCTCCGCACCGACACCTGGTCTTGGGAGGAGCCAAGGGAGGCCCTCGGGAGCGCCTACCAAGGGATTCATGATCTCGAGACGGACGGGGCGGGAGTCCTCGTGTCGGGAACGCGCGCCAGCGGGGCGTCCTTGGCCCGTCTCGACCTGGTCACAGGGCGACTCGAGGATGTAGGCAGGGACCTGAACCTCCCCGAGGGGGCCCTGCTGACCATCACGAAGGGGCCGTACGGCTTCCTCCTGGCCGGGCACAACGAGAGCGGTGCCCTCCTGTACGAGTTTGACCCTGCGGGAGGCAGGGTGAACGACCTCACGTCCCTCCTGCCGGAGGAAGTCCGATCCGTGTACCGTGCCGCATGGAACGGGCGGGCTTACGCCATCCCCGGGTCGGCCTCGGGCAGGCCGTATCTCATGGTTTACGACCCCCAGACGGCGGAAATGGAGGACCTGAGCCGGACGGTTCAGCGGTACCTCCGGGAGGTCGTTGGAGCAACGTCCTTCGGGGACTCGTTCCTCCTCTTCGGGTCGAACGACGAAGGAGCGGCCATGGCGACCCTAACCGTCGAGACGGGGCGCATCACGTATGTGGGCGGGTTGGGGGGCCTCTACGGCCGCGATGGAGTCATTCACAGTGCCGCGTGGAGCGGCAAGGTGTTCATGGTGGGAGGCGTTGCCGCCAGTCGCCCCATCCTTGGCCTTTGGTCGCCAGGTACGGAGAGCTTCCGCGATCTCTCTGCCCATCTGCCTGCAGACGTCAAGAGTGTGCATCATGTGGCGTGGGCGGGGCGGGCGTTCTATGCAGGCGGCATCCGAGCCAATGGGGGCGCTCTCATCGCCTTCGTTGCAGGAAGCGAGGTCCCGGAGGATCTGAGTCTCCTCCTTCCTCCCGCCGCATCCCTGGTCTCCGCCCTCGAGCCGTCGCAGGGCCGAATCCTGGTGGCCTCCCTCGAATCCGAGGGGGGTCCCCGACTGGGCGCGCTGGCCACGGCCCAGCCCGTCTGGCCCTTGCCCGGCCTCCCCCTCATTCTGCGGGATCCAACGAGCGCCCTCCTTCTCGGGCTGTCCTCGGTCTTGGTGGCGGTCCTCGCGTACCAGCTGGGCCAGCGCGAGCGCAAGAAAGAAATGCGCATGCCTCCCCCGCCGTTCTACCGGCCTGACCTTTACACGCCCCCGCAGATGTATCCGGAGGACTACGTGCAGTACGTCCCCGAGGAAGGGGCGCCCTAGGTCGGACGCCCGGAGGACGTTCCCGGACTTGATTGTCGGAATCAGGGTCGATACTGTCAGCGCTCCATTTATAACACCCCCAGGGAGAAGGTCACGGAGGCAGGGTGCGCCGAATCATGCCTCGCGGTTGCCACTTCCCGCGGACACTCCCAATCTGGGTACTCCTTTTCGCGCCCCTCGTCTGGTGGTGTGTCGGAGTCCGTTTCCTCTCTCCTCTGGGAGTATGGGAGGGCGTGTGGTGGGGTGGCTGGGGTCCGCTGCTGGCCCTTCCCCTCTTGTTCTGGGCACGTGTGAACCACGAGCCCCACCGCAAGGTCTCGGCCACCGTGGTGACCAGCCTGCTTCTCCTCCTCTCCCTTGCCGTCGCCCTGCAGCTCCCCTTGGTGGGTGCAAGTCCCGACACCTTCTACCTTCACGCGACGTCCACCACAGGCATCTCCCCCGCAGGGCGGGAGATGGACACCGCCGAGGGGACGGGCGGAGCCACCCTTCCCTTTGCCACGGTGGGCCAGAGCGAGTACTGGTACTCGGACGCGGAGTTGGGGCAAGGAATCCAGTCAGGGGCCTACGCCTTCAACATCCACTTCGATGAACGGCCCCGCCCGTGGTGGGACTCGAACTACGCCTCGCGTCAGCAGATCAACATCTCCGCCGGGAGCTCAGCCATCCCCAGCGACTACCCCGTGAAGCTCACCTTCGACCACGCCGCCCTCGTTGCCGCGGGCCTCTCCCAGGCGGACGGGGATGACATCCGCATCGTCCGATGGACGGGAAGCGCGTGGTCGGAGGTGGACCGCGCGCTGGGGGACGGGTCGTCCTGGAACGGCGTCACGACCAGGATCCTCTTCAAGACCCAAGCATCCATCGCGGCCAGCGGGTTCGACGAAAGCTACTACCTCTACCATGGACACCCAACCGCGTCGAACCCTCCGACAACGACCCCGTCAGCCCGGTACTACGTTGCGGAGAGCCTGGGGGAGACGCAGACCTCCTCCGGGACCTATGCGAACAAGGTCCAGCTGCAATTCACCCCAACGTCCACCTCCGAACATTGGGTCGTTGTGGCCACCTGGCGTCAACGCCACGTAGGCTCGCTGGGCAGCACCACCAGCCTGGGAGAGTCCCAGGTGACCCTCAACGGAGCGACCCGGACCGGGACGGAGAGGATCGGTTACGAGATGTCGGGCAACGTGTGGAAAACCTTCGCGGCCCTCTTCAAGATCACGGGAACGACATCCCAGCAGACCGTCGGCGTCGACTTCAGGGCGAGCGGGGGGACGGACGCCATCGACAACGCACGCATCCTTGCCTTCATGATCCCCGATTCCGCCAACGCGGACATCCAGTATGCGGAAAACCTCTCGGCGGCCACCGACACCACAAACCCGACCGACGCCTTGACGCTCACCTTCACCCCCTCCTCCAACGGGGACTACCTCTGGATGGTGAACGGGTTCCACCACGAGGGCCCCGGCGGTGGCGCGAACGGGGGGCTGTTTGCCGAGGACGAGACGGGGGCAGACCAGCAGAACTCCGAAGAGACGTACCTCAGCGCGGGAACCGACGAGTTCGTGCCGCTGACCCACTTCGAGGTTCGCAGCCTGGCGAGCAGCAGTCAGACCTTTACCGTCCGCCATCAGCCGGACACGGCGGGGTCGGATCGGCAAGGCCTGACGCAGATCCTCTTCCGAACGGACGTCTTTGAGGGCGTGGAGACGGCGGATTCGCCCGGGCTGAGCACGACCACAAGCACGGCTTACCAGGACAAGGCCTCCCTGACGACCGCCAACCAGTCCTCCGATCGTGACTACGTCTACCTCGCCGTGATGATGGAGGACGATTCCAGCGGCGGGAACATCAACAACGCGACCTTCGGTCAGATTCGCTTTGACGGCTACGAGCAGCTGGAGGAGGAGAAGGCCATTGCCCGCAGCAGCTACAACACCCAGGTCTCCTGGGGTTACGCGGAGACGGCCCGGGGCAACCGGGTCCTGGAGACGCGCTACCGGGCGGAGTTTGGCTCCGTCACTGCCGAAGCCCGGTGGTCCCACATCATCGCCCTTCGCTACAAGGAACCTACACTGACGCTGAGCGCGCCCTGGTGGAACAACAGCTGGGAGAGTCGACAGAAGCTGACTTTCGACAACTCCCAGTCCTCGATCACGACTGTGGAGGTCAGGGTGTCGGCGAGCACGGATGATGTGGAGGAGGTCCTCAGCAGCGGGTCCATCGACATCACGAGCAGCGATCTCGAGCTCATCCGGGAAGGCGGTGCGAATACACAGGAGGTGGGCATGCGCTTCACGAACCTCCAGGTTCCGCAGGGTTCCACCGTGACCAACGCCTACATCGAATTCACGGCTGACGAGGCGGACACGGAGAGCACCACCCTGTTCTTCTACGCAGAGGATGTCGACGACGCTGTCACCTTCTCTTCCAGCTCGAACAACGTCTCCTCGCGGGCGAAGACCAGCGCTGTGGCCC
Source organism: uncultured Methanomassiliicoccales archaeon (assembly GCA_964348155.1). Lineage (GTDB taxonomy): Archaea > Thermoplasmatota > Thermoplasmata > RBG-16-68-12 > JAJISG01 > JAJISG01. The sequence goes on along the minus strand of CAYGBN010000050.1, from coordinate 3,888 downwards.
GCTGGGACTCCGTTCCGTCGTGGAGCATCGGGGTACCCTACCAGACTCCCGATATCGCTCCGGTCATCCAAGAGGTGATCGATCGGGAGGGATGGTCCTCGGGCAATGACCTGGTTGTGATTGTCAAGGGCACGGGGCAACGGGTCGCCGAGTCCTACAACGGGGTGGCGGGTAGCGCACCGCTCCTCCATGTGGAGTACGCTGAGGACCTTCTCGAGTTCCCGGTCCTCGTTGAACTTGACTCCACCCGCCTCGACTACAGCAAGACCCAGGACGCCGGCGAGGACCTCCGGTTCGTCGACGACGGCCTCACGGAGCTCGCCTACGAGATCGAGAGGTGGAACGAGTCCGGGACCTCGTCTGTGTGGGTGAACGTCTCTCGTGTCGACGGGCAGTCGACCACGGACCACATGTGGATGTACTACAACAACACCGCCGCAAGCGCCGGACAGAACCCATCAGGGGTCTGGAACAGCGGCTACGTCGGGGTCTGGCATCTCAACGAAACGCCCACGGGATCGAGCAACGACATCCCAGACAGCACCTCCAACGCACACCACGGCACATCCCAGGGCGGCATGGGCGCCGCCGACCAGGTGGCGGGGGTTATCGACGGAAGTCTGGACTTCGACGACGTGGACGACCTCGTGAACCTCGGGAACAGCGTCGACTTCGACCTGGCAACCTACTCCTGGTCCATCTGGATTCGCACGGACCACGCCCCCACCGGAGGAGAGAACGAGCAACCGCTGTGGAACGGCGACCAACAGTTCCAATTCAACTGGAACCACAACAGTGCCAGTTTCCGGGGCGCCGCCGCGCACAGAAACAGCACGGGATGGCAATCGGCACAGATCGCCACAACGCTGCAGGCCAACACCTGGTACTACGTCTCGGCGACGTTCGACGGATCCAACATCCGTATCTACCTGAACGGCTCCCTCGAGGACACCGCGGCTTCGACGACCCCACAGACCACGACGAGCAACTTCACATTTGGCAACGACCCCTTCAACGTCGCGTTTGCTGGGCAGCTGGATGAAATCCGGGTCTCCAGCATCGCTCGCTCGGCCGATTGGATCCTGGCGCAGAACCTCTCCATGACGGATGCGCTCATTACGTACGGCGACGAGGAGCGGCACGATGCAGAGGTCCAGATCTACGTCGCCGCACACCACACACAGACCGACGGGGGGGACGCGCAGGAGATCGTCACCTCCTCTGTCGTTACGATCGACAGCGGCACCACCGACCCCGTTACCGTTGACATAGGCACCGGGGCGCAGCAGAACTTCGCGGAGTCGCGCCTCCTACGACTTCGGGTCTGGGTGACCGCTTCGAACCCCGCCGAGCGTTTCGTCCTCGCCTACGACTCCTCCGCGGACCCATCCAGTCTGGACACGCCGGCCCTCATTGGCACGAAACCGTCCCTAACAAACCCCACCCTCGTCCCCGCCTCGGGAGACCCCACGACGCTCTTCAACTTCACCATCGACTACTCCCACCCCCTCGGAACTCCTGCCAACCTTGTGCGGGTGAACGTCTCCGACGCGGCCAACGGGACGTACAACAACTTCACGATGCTTCCGGCATCGAACGCAGAGTTGGAGTACTTCGTGGGGGCCTACTGGGCCCTGGAGGGCTCCGTGGGTGCCTTCGCCAACGCCCAATCCTCCTCCGATGGGGGGGCTTCCGCCCTCCTGGTCCAGGGGGGCGCGAGCGCCATCGACACGGGCACGGGAGCCGACGGCTCCGTCACCTGCAGCACCACCTGCAACATCAACACGGACGTATTGGGGAGCGGCCGCTCGACCAATGCAGACGGCATCACCACGAACGTCACCGCGAACCCGACCGGGACGAGCATCTCCGTGGCCTCCACCACGGGGATCGCTGCAGGAGACGAGATTCTTCTCATCAACCTCCAAGGCGCCTCAGGGGACACGGCCGATGTGGGCAACCACGAGTTCCTGGACGTCTCGTCCGTCTCGGGCGGGAACACCGTCAATCTTCAGTCGGCCGTGCAGCTCTCCTACGACGGTATCGGCTTCTCGAACCAGACCGTCGTCGTCCAGAGGGTTCCTCAGTGGACCGCCGTCACCATCCAGAGCGGGGGTGTCCTCACGGCGAACTCTTGGGACGGAACCACAGGAGGCATCATCGTCTTCAGGGCCACAGGTACGGTATCGATTGAGGCAGGCGGGTCCATCAGCGCCAACGCCCTGGGATACAGGGGCGGGACGGGCGGCACTTCTGGAGGCAGTCCTACTGGAGGACAGAACGGGGAGTCCTTTGATGGGTTCAATGGAGCCGGAGGCAACAGCGGACAGTCGGGGACCCAAGGGGGAGGCGCGGGAACCAACAACGGCGGCCATTCCCAGGGTGCTCGCGGAGGGGGAGGAGGCGGGGGTGCCGAGGGAACCGGCGACGCGACGAACGCCGGCGGCGGCGGCGCAGGTGGAGGATACGGTGGGGGCGGCGGTGGGGGCGGAGGCTCAGGAGATGG
>CAYGBN010000050.1:0-1372 GCA_964348155.1 uncultured Methanomassiliicoccales archaeon | reverse complement strand
CTCGGAGGATCCGGCGGGGACACCGACGTCGGAGGGGGCGGTGGAGGTTGCGCTCCTGGGAACGACGCGGGGGGAAACGGGGGGAACGCAGGCCAAGCCGGGGGGAGCTCTGGGGCTGGCGGCTCCTCCTGCACGGGGGGAGCGGCTGGCTCTGGTGGGAACACTGGTGAAAGCGGCAACGCCTCCGCGAACGATGCCGACTCCGGTGGCGCCGGCGGAGGCGGTGGCGGTCTCTATGGGAATTCGGCTCTATCCAGGCTTTACCTCGGTTCCGGGGGCGGTGGAGGCGGAGGCAGCAACGAGGCAAGCGGCGCAGGGGCCTCCGGGGGCAGGGGTGGCGGCATCATCCTGATTGTGGCCAACGTCGTCACTATCAGCGGCACCCTAATCTCCAATGGCTCCGCTGGAGGAGACGGTGGTCCCGACACGAATCCCTATGGAGCCGGAGGCGGCGGGTCGGGAGGCAGCATCCTCGTCCGGTCTACCTCCATCACGAACACGGGAACCTTCGCGGCGACGGGCGGCGCCGGGGGGGCTCGCGGCGGGACGGGGTCGGCCGGTTCGGGAGCCGGCGGTGGGGGTGTGGGACGCATCCGGATCGAGTCTGACTCCATCAGCGCCACGACGACGCCCACGGCCTCCACAGCCGGACTCGTCGCCATCACGTTCGACGCCGTCAGCAGCAACACCGGCACCACCTCTCCGCTGACCTTCTCTCACACCGTTGGGGCGGGGTCCAACCGCCTCCTCGTGGTCGGGGTGGGCGTCGAGGGGACGGCCGGCAACTGGGACGTGACCGGCGTGACCTACAACAGCGTGGCCCTCACCAAGGCCGTGGATCACAACGTCGGCACGGCCACGGATCAGAACACGGAGATCTGGTACATGCTCGATGCTGGCCTTCCCTCCGCGGGTACCTACACCATCTCCATCAGCGTGAGCGGCACGCCAAGTGAGATCAACGCGGGGGCGATTTCCGTGACGGGGGCCGCCCAGCAAGGTCCCGAAGCCAACGCGACGAACGACGATGGCGGGGTCGGCGCGAGTTCTATCCAGACCCAGATCACTACCGTCACGGATGGCGCATGGGTGTTCGATGCCGTCGGAACGGGGAGTTCAATCTCCTTTAGTCCCACCGCCGGCCAGACTGAGCAATTTGATGTGGCGGGAGGAACGAGCGCCGTCGCCGGGGGCACCAAGGAGGTCGGGACGGCTGGCGGCGCCTGGATGAACTGGAGCGCGTCGGGCTCCAATCGCCTCTCCCATTCCCTTGCTGCCTTCGCTCCCGCCACCTCGGCGGGTTCCTCCCTCCTCGTCCAGTTCAACACCACGGGCATCCGCTCGTCCGGCGAGGACACCCTGGTCCTTCGGT
>CAYGBN010000049.1:7656-9342 GCA_964348155.1 uncultured Methanomassiliicoccales archaeon | reverse complement strand
CCCAACTACACCGACGCCTGGTACGGCAAGGCCAACGCCCTGAAGGGCGTTGCCCGGGAGGGCAACGAGGCCAGGGCCCGCCGGGCCAAGGAGGGGGCGGAGAGGCCCCCCTCGCCACCACCCCAGCCGGAAGTGGCCCGGGAGTCTCGCGACGTGATGGAGGGCCTCCTCACGCGAGCTGAGAGCGCCCTCTACGCCGAGAACCACGAGGAGGCCCTGCACCTCTTCGACAGGGCGCTCGAGCATGACCCGACAGAAAGCAGCGCCTGGGAGGACAAGGGCGGGGTCCTCACCCGGCTAGGACGCTTCGCCGAGGCGGCCCTGTGCTACGAGAAGGCCATCGAAGCCAACCCAGGAAAGGCCGAGGTCTGGCTCGAGCGGGGGAAGGCCCTCCAGCGGCATGGCCATCGGGAGGAGGCGGCACGTTCCTTCACGGAGGCTCTGAAAATCGATCCCCACAATGTCGAGGCTGCGGTGGAGCTGCGAGAGGGCCGCAGGGCCCGCGAGGAGCCTGCGGGGGAGGAAGGCACTGCGAGGCGTCCAGGGCAGGGTCCGAGGCTGGATACCTCTGACTTCCCCACCTACTTGGAGCGGCTCGACGCGGCCACCGGGGGTGGACTCACCCCTGGCTCCGTGGTCCTGGTGACGGGCATGCCCGGGACGTTCAAGACCAGTCTCTGCTTCTGGATCCTCTATCAGAGGGCCATCCAAGAAGGGAAGGACGGCCTCTACATCACCCTGGAGCAGTCCAAGGCTAGCCTCCTTCGACAGGTGGTCTCCCTGGGTCTGGAGCCCGCGGCGGCGGCGGAGCACGTCCGCATCCTCGACATGTCGCACCACCGCCAACGATTCCGTCCCCGAGAGTCCCGGCGTCAGTGGCTGGAGGTCTTGGAGCGCAAGGTGTCGGAGGTGAGGGAGGCGGGAGTGGAGGCCGTGGTCATCGACTCCCTGGACGCCCTGGCCTCCCTGGCGGGCTTTGCCCATCGCCGCCGCGAGGTGCACCGCCTCTTCGCGTTCCTCCGAGGCTTGGAGGTGCCGGCCCTCGTCGTCACGGAACGGTTCCCCATCCCGTGGGACGACGGGGTGCTTCGCCTCCACGGGGCAGAGGACTTCCTGGCCGACGGAACCCTGGAAATCACCATGCGGGAGCGCGATGGAGGGGAGCTCGTCCGCGCCTTCCGGGTGGAGAAGCTCCGCGACCGCCCCCACCCTCTGGCGCTCTACGTGCTGGTGTGGGACAACGGCTTCAAGATGACCCAAGCTCTGGGAGCTCCTCCTCGGTCATCATAAACTCGGGGAGGCGGTCCCGGGCCTCCTCCCGGCGGGCCTGATGGCGCTCCAGGTACGCCACGACCTTGTCCGCCAGCTCGGCCTTGCACTCCCCGCAGAGGCGAGCGCCGCTCAGGCAGGTCTCCTCCACCTCCTTCATGTGGTCCGGGTCCCACTCGAAGAAGTACGCATAGTGGTGGTAGACGGGGCAGATGTACGGGTTCGCCCCGTGCTTCCGCTGCTCCTCGACGGTGGCCCTGCCGCCCGTCACGGCGTCCATGATGTGGGCCCGGGCCTCCTCCAAGGTGTCCGTCATGAAGATGGCGGAGGCGGGCTCGGAGGCGGACATCTTCGCGTTCATCCCTCGTAGGCTGGGCAAGAGCTTGTTGTGGAGCATGGCGTGCTTCGGATACCCCA
>CAYGBN010000049.1:6208-7646 GCA_964348155.1 uncultured Methanomassiliicoccales archaeon | reverse complement strand
GTCGAGGTGGGGGGCCGCGTCCCGGGTGATCCGGAAGTGGGGGTCCTGGTCGATGCCGCAGGGGATGAGGCAGGGCACCTCCCTGCCTTGGCGAGCGCTCTCGATGAAGGCGGGGACCGCCTGGATGCTCGTGTAGAAGATCTCCCCGATGTTGCTGGAGGGCGTGAAGCCGAAGACGGCCCTCACGGTGGAGAACGTGATGCGCCGGGCCACGGCGAGGGCCAGGGGGTACATCCGGCGGATGAGCTGGGAGTCCATGAGGATGCGGGTCTTCTCCGGGTCGAAGCCGAGGGCGATGATGTCCAGGGCGTTGTCGTACCCCACCCTGGTGGAGTCCTCCAAGCTCTCGAAGTCCCGGAAGAGAAACTTCTCGTCGTCCGTGATCTGGAAGTAGAGGCGGACGTCCATGGCGTCCTGAAGCCACTTCGTGAAGACCCATGGGAGCATGTGGCCCACGTGGACGCTGCTGGAGGGGCCCCGGCCCGTGTAGAGGTAGAAGGGGTTCCCCTTCTCGTACTCGTCCAGGATCCAGTCCATGTCGCGGTGGGAGTAGAAGACCCCTCGCGTAAGGAGGGGGTGGAGGTCGCCGGCCAGGGCGCGGATCCGCGCCAGGAGGGCCTCGTCGATGGGCCGCGTCCCGAACCGCTCGATGAGCTTCGCGTAGTCGATCTCCCCGTGGACCTCCCAAGGGGTGACGACGAAGTCCTCCGGCATCCGGCCGAGACAAGCGAGCGATGATAATCAAGGTTCCCCCGAGTCAGGGAGGGGACGCATCTACCATGGATGGTACACCCTCGAAGGATTCAAGCCCCTCCACCGTCTTCGGGACCTATGCGGCGTCTCGCCACCGCCGGTGTCTGGCTGGCGACCGCCGCTTGGACGGCTATCCAGGGAGCATACTGGGGCGTTGCTCTCGGGGTCAGGCCTTACGTAAGCGCCAACCTGGGCCAGTGCTATTGGACTTCGACACCTCCGGGAAGGCTGGTCCCGTGGCCTTCACCCTCGGGCATCCTTCGGGCCCTCTCTCCCTGCCGAAACGTGGCGGACCACGCCGTCGCGATCTTGCTGACATTCCACCTATGGCCGGTTGCCTTGGTCCTCAGCTCCCTGGCCGTCTTTGCCCTGTCCAGATATCTGCAGCTACGCTACAAGCAGGTGTGAGGGGGGGCGAGACCCGTTCAGCTCCTACACCATGATGGCGTGGCGGTTCCGCATCTCCTCCTCCCCTTGCCCCAGCTTCTCCATGAGCATGGAGATGAGGCCGTCCAAGAAGAGGAAGGCGGCGTTCTCGAAGAGGGTTCCCAGGGGGGCGTAGCGGGGCGTGTCCCGATCCCGCCGCACCTCCAGGGGGAGGATGAGGCTGGAGGCGTGGGCGAGCTTGCTCCGCGGCTGGGCGGTGATGGTGAAGATCCGATTCTCGTCCTGCTTCTTCAGGTAG
>CAYGBN010000049.1:5156-6158 GCA_964348155.1 uncultured Methanomassiliicoccales archaeon | reverse complement strand
CCCCGTACACGAAGATCTTTGGCGCGGCGGCGACCCGGGCGAGGGCCTCCTGCACCCGCTCCTCGTCCTCCTCCTGCAGGGTCTCCGACACCTTCTCGGCCACGTACCGGGTCACCTCCCAGAGGCTCATGCGGACTCCTCTTGCTGTCGGATCCGCTTGGCCAGGCGCCGGCTCAGGAGCCGCTCCAGGATCACCTTCATGTACATGGCGTCGTGCTCCAGCAGGGGGCTGGAGGAGATGAGGGTGACGTCGTAGTCCCCGTCCAGGAGGCACTCCACCAGCGGCTCGAAGCGGAGGTCCCCCCGCTTGATGGGGGTGTAACGCAGCTCGTTTCCCCCCTCGTGCTCCACGCCCGAAAAGTGGGCGTGGAGGTGGCCGTCCGCGACCTTCTCCACGCGCCGCAGGAGGTCCTGGAAGTCTTGGGACTCCTGCAGGCTTCCGACCTGCCGGGCGTGGATGTGGGCGAAGTTGAGCACGGGCGCCACGCCGGGGACCGCCTTGCATACCTGCAGGACCTCGTCCACGCTCCCGAAGACCTCCTGGCGTCCGCTGGTCTCCAGCCCCAGCCGCGGTCGGAGGGCCCGGTCCCGGAACCAGCCGGCGAGGTCCTCCACGCGTCGCGTGATACGGGCCAGGGTCTCCTTCGGGGAGAGGCTCCCGTACAGCCCCATGTGGGTCACCACCACCGTCGCCCCCAGGTGGTGGGCGATGGTGGCGCCCCATCGGATGCTGGTGAGGCTCTTCTGGCCCAGGTCCCCCTCCCCCGCCAGGTCCATGTAGTAGGGCGTGTGGAGGGACATCTCCACGTCCAGCTCCCGCGCCAGCTGACCCAGGTACTCCAGCTCCGCGTGGTCCGCGGCGATGCTTCCGATGAGGACCTGGAGCAGGTCCCCCTCCTCGATGGTGGCGTTGTGGTCGTGGATGACCGTCTCCGTCTCGTTCTCCCGGCGGAGGGCGACGACCCTGTTGTTGTCCTCCTGCTCCCTCCTGGCTATGGTGTA
>CAYGBN010000049.1:3165-5146 GCA_964348155.1 uncultured Methanomassiliicoccales archaeon | reverse complement strand
CCCCCGGCACGGTTGCGGGGGAGAGCCCCACCTCCTCGTCAGTGGGGTACCGCTCGACGACGTTCACGCGAACGAGCTGCACCTCCAGGGCCGAAAGGCCCAGGTTGTGGACATCCTCGATGCCGTCCTCCAGGGTGCGCCCCTTGCAGGAGAGGGGAATCCCGGCAGGTCCAAAACGGATCATGACGCACCCGCAGCCCGTCTGCCCTCTATCCAGAGACCAGGCGTATTAATACTTTCGTCGAAACCCCCGAAGGGGAGCAGCCAGAAGCCCCCCTTCGAGGGTCCTCTAAATCACGCCCGACAGCCTTCCGCGAACCCTTAAATAAGGAGGAGCGAAATAACGTCGTAATAGGTGTGGTCCCATGGAGATCGGCCTGACTGAGACGGCGGCCCAGAAGGTCAAGACGCTCATGGAGAACGACGGCAACCAGCACTCCTACCTGCGCGTCTTCGTCACGGGAGGCGGTTGCTCCGGCCTCAGCTACGGCATGACCTTTGAGGAGAAGGAGGAGGACGGCGATCACGTGCTGGAGACCCAGGGCGTCAAGGTCCTGGTGGACGAGTTCAGCGCCCCCTACCTCCGCGGCATCCAGGTGGACTACGAGGAGAGCCTCATGGGCACGGGGTTCGTCATCCAGAACCCCAACGCCAAGAGCTCCTGCGCCTGCGGGCACTCCTTCAGTGCGTAGCGGGCTCGTCCCCGCCGGCGGCCCACTCGCCAATGTTCTGCATGGCCTTGATGGCCAGGCGGAAGGCCTCCCGGCATCGCTCCGGGTTCTCCTTCAGCACGTCCCACTCCGCCACCATGGAGAAGAAGGCCTCCGCCGGAGAGGCAGCCACACCTCCCTCGCCGAGGACGCGCAGGAGCCCCTGGACGGATCGCCCCTTGACCCCATCGGGATTGTCCCGGACTACGGCGGCTGCCGAGTACACAAAGCCCTTCAGGAAGACCCCGGCCAGGCGGACGAGGGTGGAGAGCTCGGCGTTGGTCTTGTCCACGAACCGCCCGAGGAGCATGGCCACGGAGGCCGGAATGGTCTCCAGATGCGCCCAGCTCCGTCGGAGGAACTCCTCCGAGGGCATCACGTCGTCCACCGGGCCCCCGTACACCACCTCGTAGGTCCCCCGCAACGGCTTGGACCAGTCCTCGGGATAGTGCGCGGCATCGACGAAGTAGATCTGGAAGCTGCTGGCGCCGAAGGCCGCTGGGTCGAGGTCGCCGATCTCGCTCTGGAACCGAACGGCCGGTTCCAGGCGGGGGGTCCGGGGCCCCAGCAGGTACGTCCCCGGAACGTAAACGTGGACGTCCAAGTCGGAGTACCCGGGGATAAACTCCTCCGTCAGGGCGGAGCCCTTCAGGATGATGGCCTGAACCTGGTCATCGAAGGCCAGGCGGGCCGCCTCAGATATTCGCTGCATGGCGTCGTCGCGAAGGGCCGGGTCCATCGGCATGGGATCCCCGCGCCGGCACGGTCTGGCACCCTAAAGAGATGCGTGCCGCCAAAGGTTTTTAACGCCGGCATTCGTAGGGCGCACCTCGATATCGTGGCCCGCACTCTTCGGAAGTCCAACCCGACGCTGCTGGCCCTCATCCGGGACCTGAAGGAGGCCGCCCGCGAGCACGAGGCCCCCCTCTGGCGGGACCTGGCGGAGCGGCTCGCCCGTCCCCGCCGGAACTGGTCGCAGGTCAACCTCTCCCGCATCGAGCGCCACACCGCGAAGGGGGACGTGGTCGTGGTCCCAGGGAAGCTCCTGGCCGCCGGGGACCTGACCAAGGCCGTGCGTGTGGCTGCCTTCCAGGCGTCCCGGTCCGCCCGGGCGAAGGTGGAGGGCGCGGGAGGCGAGGTTGTGGAGATCCGTCAACTCTTGGCCGAGAACCCCACGGGGAGCCGAGTGCGGGTGACCGCCCAGCTGATAGAAGCGGCCACCAGCCATCACCTCTGGGCGGAGCGGTATGACCGGCCATTGACCGATATCT
>CAYGBN010000049.1:0-3155 GCA_964348155.1 uncultured Methanomassiliicoccales archaeon | reverse complement strand
CGCCGAGTGCGGGTGATGGGGTAGCATGAGGGTCGTCGACGCGTCGGGACAGGTCCTAGGACGTTTCTGCAGCCACGTCGCCAAGGACCTCCTGCAGGGAGAGGAGATCGCCGTCGTCAACGCGGAGCACGCCGTCATCACCGGCTCCCCGGAGTCCATCCTCCGGGAGTACCAGCACAAGCGGAGGGTGGGGAGCCAGCGGAAGGGGCCCTACTTCCCCAGGCGGTCCGACCGCATCCTGAAGCGGACGGTTCGGGGCATGCTCCCCTATCAGCGGCCCCGGGGAAAGGAGGCCCTCCGGCGGCTGCGGGTGTACACGGGGGTCCCGGAGGGCTTGGAGGTCTCTGCGGACGAGGAGGCGTCCGCCGGCGTCGAGGGCACCACCACAACCTATATTACTCTGGGGGAGCTGGCAAGGCTCCTGGGCGGAACCGCATGACGCGCAAGGCGAAGGTGAAGAGCGTGGTGGCCAGCGGGAAGCGCAAGACCGCCGTGGCCCGGGCCGTGATCCGGCCGGGGAACGGTCGGGTGCGCATCAACAAGGTTCCCCTGGAAATCCATCAGCCGGAGATGGCACGTCTCAAGATCCAGGAGGCCCTGGCCGTGGCCGGCGACCGCGTCGCGAAGGTGGACGTGGACGTGGACGTCCAAGGCGGCGGGGTCATGGGGCAGGCAGATGCCATCCGCACCGCCGTCGCCCGGGGCCTCGTCTCGTTCCACAAGGACGAGGAGCTGGAGGAGCTCTTGCGGTCCTACGACCGGACCCTCATCGTGCCCGACACTCGGCGAAAGCTCCCCAAGAAGCCCATGGGCCGGGGCGCCCGCAAGATGCGGCAGAAGTCCTACCGGTGAGTTCGTGATCATCCCCGTGCGCTGCTTCACTTGCGGAAAGGTCATCGGATCCCACTGGGAGCGCTACCTGGAACTCCTGAGCGCCGGCCGGGAGCCGCAGGAGGCGTTGGACGACCTGGAGCTGGATCGCTACTGCTGCCGCCGGATGATTCTCTCCCACGTGGACCTCATCGAGGACGTCATCCCCTTCGGGTAGCGCTTCACGTGGCCCAGAAGGAGCTCTCTCCGGTCCCAGCTGCTTCTCTCAAGCCAGCGGGTCCGTAGGGTAGCTTCGTAGCGTGAGGACGTTCGTCTGGTTCCCTGCCCTCATCGGTCGTTAGCCTGCGATCACAGTTTGGGTAGCCGAAACCTTCAAAAGGCCCAGTTCGCTGCCCGGGGAGAAGCGGAGCCCAACTATGACCAATTTGGCGGTTGTGACAACGGGTGGAGGGAACACCCAGCTTGGAGAGAAGGAGGTTGAGGCGTTTGGGGGAAGCCTTCGAGGCAGACTCCTTACGCCCGATGCGGACGACTACGACGGAGTGCGGGCGATCTGGAACGCGATGATCGACAGAGGCCCAGCCTTGATCGTCCGCTGTGCCGGCGCTGCCGATGTTATGCGAGCCGTCAACTTCGCGCGGAAGAACGACCTGCTCCTTGCCGTCCGCGGGGGCGGCCACAACAGCGCCGGCAACGCGGTCTGTGAGGGCGGGCTCATGATCGACCTCTCTCTGATGAAGTCCGTGAGGGTGAGCCCGAAGGCCAAGACGGCCTTCGTCGAACCAGGGGCGACGTTGGGCGATTTCGACAGTGAGGCGCAGGCCTTTGGGCTCGCCACACCCCTGGGCATCAACTCGACGACCGGGGTTGCTGGCCTCACCCTCGGAGGCGGGTTTGGGTGGCTGAGTCGGAAGTACGGGATGTCCGTAGACAACCTCAAGTCGGTCGATGTCGTCACTGCGGACGGCGCCCTAGTCCGGGGGAGCGCAGAGGAGACCCCGGACCTCTTCTGGGGAATCCGCGGAGGAGGAGGGAATTTCGGCATCGTCACGACCTTCGAGTTCGGCCTCCACCAGGTCGGACCGGAGGTGTATGCGGGGCCAATCGTCTTCCCCTTCGACCAAGCCGAGGAGGTTCTGAAGCAATACCGGGACTTCGTCGAAACGATGCCAGACGAGCTGAGCGTTTGGGTCGTCGTCAGGAAGGCTCCCCCGCTACCGTTTTTGCCGGAGAGCGTTCACGGGAAGGAGGTCGTCATCCTTGCGTCCTTCTACCCTGGGAAGGAAGGAGAAGGCCAGCGACTCATCGAGCCGCTTCGCACCTTCGGTGAGGTCCTGGGGGAGCAGGTCGGTATGTTGCCCTACGTGGAATGGCAACGCTTCCTCGATCCACTCCTGGCCCCGGGGTTGCGGAACTACTGGAAGTCCCACAACTACTCTCAGCTCACGGATCGAACCATCAGCACGATCCTCGAATATGCAGCGAAGCTTCCGACGTCTGAGACCGAGATCCCCATTGGCCTTATCGGAGGCGCAGCCTCTCGGGTACCGCCCGGAGAGACGGCGTACTCCCAGCGGGACGCAAAGTTTGTCCTGAACGTTCACACCCGGTGGGAGAGTCCAACGGAAGACGAGAGGTGCATCGCGTGGGCCCGGGACTTCTTCCAGGCTGCCGCGCCTGACGCCACCGGGGGCGTCTACGTGAACTTCCTGACGAAGGATGAGACCGATCGGGTTCGCGCGGCCTACCGGCCAGAGGTGTGGGACCGGCTGGTTCGATTGAAGAAGCGTTGGGATCCAGAGAACCTCTTCCGGATGAATCAGAACATCCTAACCTCGACATAGGACTGCTTCGAGCCTGTTCGCGAAAGCCCCGTTCCGACACGGGGACTGCCGAAAGGTGCAGGCACGGTGCTCTGAACCGTGGTCCCTGTTCCTGAACATCTGTGTGCGCTAGTTCCTGATACTGCCTTCGGGGCCCGTAGGGTAGCTTCCTGTCCCACATGGCCCTCATCAAGGATGTGATCCCCTCAGCTGACTCGGGGGAAACCCTTAAGACCCCGTGGTCTTGCATGGGATTCTTCAACCACCGCGGATGGAGGTTCACGATGTCGGCATCCGAAACCGAGTCTGGCCTGGCCGAGATTGGCAAGGCGAGGATTTACTACGAACTTGCCGGGGCTGGGCAACCTTTTGTCATGATTCATGCGGGGGTAGCGGACAGCCGCCAGTGGAACAACGAGTTCGCGACATTCTCGAACTACTTCCGGGTGCTCCGCTATGACATGCGCGGCTACGGAAGAAGCGAACCGGTGGAGGGTGAAT
>CAYGBN010000048.1:4369-9922 GCA_964348155.1 uncultured Methanomassiliicoccales archaeon | reverse complement strand
GCAGCCCAGGATGCGCACCGTCGTCGTCTTGCCGGCGCCGTTGGGCCCCAGGAATCCGAAGACCTCCCCCTCCTCCACCCGCAGGTCCAGCCCTTCGATGGCCGTCACCGTGCCGAAGGTGCGGCCCAGTCCCGTCGTCTCCACAAACGGCATGCATCCTCACTCCCGGGTGGCAATCTGGCGCGTGAGCATCAGGACGGTCGTCAGGACGACGGCCGCCAGGCCCACCAGGAGGGGCACCAGGATGGACCACAGCAGGGAGAGGCTCGTGGGGTAGACCGCCAGCAGTCCGAATTCCGCCACGTTGCTCCCGATGGACCACAGGTAGTGGGAGATGCTCAGCAGGGGCACGTCCCCCGGCAGGAAGGGGAAGATGGACTCCCACAGGAAGCCGTAGAGGAGGCCCAGGGCCAAGGGCCGCTTCAGGGTGGACCCCATGAGGAGGAAGAGCCCCCCGAAGCCGGCCGTCCCCACGACGGTCATGGCGAGGAGCGCCCCCAGGACGTCCAGGTTCGCGGCCACGTCCACCCCCGCGTTGGCCAGGGCCAGGACGTAGCTGGCGGCCAGGGGGGGAAGGAGGATCACCAGGGCGCTGCCCAGGTACCCCACGAACTTGTAGGCCACCAGGCTGGCCTTGGAGATGCGGCGGGTGGTCAGGTACGCCAGGGTGTTGTCCTCCACCTCCTCCTGCAGCAGGCGGGTCCCGTGGACCAGGGCGGTGATGATGAGCACGACCTGGAGGAAGAGGGGGACCACGATCTCCTGGTAGCGGGACACGTCCACCGTCTCCCCGTACGCCACCAGGCCCCCCACCAGGTAGAGCGGCAGAAGGGCGACGGCCCATGTGATGGCCCCCTTGCGGGAGCTCAGGGTCGTCTTGGCCGTCAGCCCCGCCAGCGTCGTGAACCGGCCCCACTCCGCGGGCATCTTCACCCCACCAGGTAGCGGAACACGGCCTCCAGGTTGTCGTCGGGACTCTCCATGGCGAGGACGGGGAGGCGGCCCTCCACCACGATGCGGGGAAGGTCCCCGTAGAACCGCTCGGGGTCCCGGGTCCGCACCTGGAGCCCGCCCTCCGAGGGAAAGGTGATCTCCGCCACGTGGTCCTCGGCGGAGAGGGCCTGGGCGAGCTCCCGAGGCTGCGGCGTGTCCAAGAGGACCGTGTGGGGGTGCTCGTCGATGAGGGCGCGGATCTCCGACACCCGGCCGGAGGCGATGGCCTTCCCGTGGTGGATGAGCACGACCCGGTCCGTCAGGCGCTCCACCTCGAAGAGAATGTGGCTGCTCACCAGCGCGCTGATGCCCCGCTCCGGCAGCTCCCGAATCACGCGCATCATGTGGGCCCGCCCCACTGGGTCCGTCCCGTTCAGCGGCTCGTCCAAGATGAGGAGGCGAGGCTCGTGGGCCAGGGCCTGGGCGAGCTTCGTCCGCTGCCGCATGCCCTTGCTGTAGCCCGCCAGGGGGCGGTCCTTGTCTTCCTGAAGCTCCACCAGCCGCATCGCCTCCTCCGCCCGGCGCCGGGCCTCCGCCCGGCCGTAGCCGCTGAGGCGGAGCAAGGTCTCCACGAACCGAACGCCCGACATGTACCCGTAGACGTTGTTGTGCTCCGGGCAGTACCCCAGGTGGGCCATGAGCCCTGGGTTGTTCCACGGCCGCTCCCCCAGGACCTCCAGGGAGCCCCGATCCGGGAGGAGCTGGCCCGTGACCAGCTTGAAGAAGGTGGACTTGCCGGCCCCGTTGGGCCCCACCAGGCCCGTGATCCCCTCCTCAAAGGAGGCGGAGAAGAGGTTCAGCCCCAGGACCTCGCCGTACCACTTGACCAGGTCCTCCCCCACCACCACCTTCACGCCGCCACCACCTCCATGGAGCGGATGCGCAGGTAGGCCAGCAGGGCGGACCCCGCGGTGACGACGGCCAGGATGACCAGGGCGACGCCCCAGGACAGCCCCGTGCCCTCGGCCCCGTACAGGGGGGCCCCCACGGCCAGGACGTTCTCGTAGAGGGAGAGGTGGCGGATGGCCTCCACCTCGAAGATGTCCCGGAGGGACCCGCTCAGCCCCTCCAGGATGAGGACGCTGGCGAAGGTCCCCGCCGCCGCCACCCCCTTCCGCATGGTGAGGCTGGAGAAGAGGAGCACTAGGAAGGCGAAGAGGGCCACGGAGAGGGCCCCCAGGGCCAACCCCGCACCCAGGGCGTGGAGGGCCACGGTCCAGGACACGTAGCGGAGCACCCCGGCCACGATGGGCCCCAGGATGCCCGGGAAGGCCACGGCCAGGACGAGGGCGAAGGCGACGACGCTCCCCTTGGAGAGGAGGTAGTCCCGGGGGCTGATGGGGCGGCTGAGGTAGAGGGTGAGGGACATGTGGCGGATGTCGTCGCTGATGAGGCCTGCACCCACGGAGGTCCCCACGATGAGGATGAGGAAGAGGACGACGGGGCTCGTCACGGTCCCGTAGAAGACCGCGGCCGTGAGCTCCTGCCCCGGGTTGATCAGGGGGGCCAGGAAGATGTTGAAGATGGTGGTGACCACGCCGAAGGCCACGGCCAGGAAGAGGGCGATGATGTTCAGCGGGCGCCTCAGCTCCCACTTCAGGCCGGCCACGAAGATCGCCAGGAAGCGTCCACGCCGCCCCCGGAGGGCCTCGTCCCGCCGGACGTACGTGGGCAGCCGAAGCGTCACCATGCGCCCTCGTCCCCCTCCACGATTTGGAGGAACACCTCCTCCAGGGTGCGGGCCGCCACCCCCAGGTAGCGGACCTGCACGCCGGCCTCCAGGGCGGCCTCGAAGATCGTCCCCTCCGCCCCCTCCTCCCGGGGGACCTGGACCAGTCCGGGCTGGACCTCCGCCGCCAACCCCCGGGCCTGGAGGGCCCCCACGAAGGCGTCCGCGTCCCCCCGGATGCGCACGTGGAGGGTGTTCATCCCCCCGGCCAGGAGGACCTCCAGGGGCCCCCCGGCGATCACCCGTCCCCCGTTGATGATCACCACGTGCCTGCAGATGTCCTCCACGTCGGGCAGGAGGTGGCTGGAGACCAGGAGGTTCTTCCCCTCCATCCGGGCGATGGCGCGGAGGAGGGTCAGCATCTCCGACCGCCCCTCGGGATCCAGCCCCGCCGTTGGCTCGTCGAACAGGAACAGGTCGGGGTCGTGGACCAGGGCCTGGGCCAGCTTCACCCGCTGCTTCATGCCCGTGGAGTACTCCCCCACCTTGCGGTACCGCTCCTCCCCCACGCCCACAAAGTCCAGCATGTCGTGGGCCCGGGAGAGGGCCGTGTTCCGGCGCAGGCCGCTCACGCGCCCCATGTAGGCCACCAGGCCGATGCCCGTGGCCTCGGGAATCAGGCAGTCGTGCTCCGGCATGTAGCCGATGCGCTCCCGGATGGCCAGCGGACGGGCGGCGCTGTCGAGGCCCAGGACCGTGGCCCGGCCGGCGGTGGGGCGCAGCAGGCCGAGAAGGAGCCGGAGGAAGGTGGTCTTCCCGGCCCCGTTGGGCCCCAGGAGCCCCACGGCCCCCTCGGGCATGGCCACGGTGAGACCGTCCAGGGCGAGGACGTCGCCGAACCGCTTCGTGAGACCCTCCGCCTGGATGACCATCGTTCCGACCTACCCTCCCTCCCGATATGAGCTTTGCTCTACAGCCCCCTTCGGCGTTCGCGCCAGTAGCGGTAGGCCAGGACCCCCGCAGGGACGGCCAGGACGCCGGCGAGGAGGAGAAGCCGAACCCACCCTGGGGCCTCGGAGGGCGGGACGTAGATCTCCAGCGTGACGGTGCCGACCTTCTCCTTCCCGACAAGGTACTCCACGAGCAACGGGCCCTTCACGGCATGGTTGTAGTAGGCCACCTCCGACGCATTGGGCAGGAGCGTCGACAGCAGGCCGGGGGAGAAGCCCTCCAGGGTCTCCAACAACACCCGGGAGGCGACGAACTCCCCCGCCGGGACTTGGACGGGGTGGCCGCCGGATACGTTGATCCGCAGAACGGAGTCCACCTCGGCAAACGTGCGGGTCACGTTATCACCGCCGTCGAACGGGAGGGTCAGGTTTGTCCACCGCCTTGCTGGGACGGTGAGTGTCCGCTGTCCTTCCTCTACCGGGTACTCCGGGAAGTTGGACGCAGGCGTGAACAGGAGGACTTCCTCAAGACTCGCGGCATATGTCAGGGAGAAGCCACCGTACGCAACGTCTACGTCGAGCGGGAACGTCGACCGAATCTCCACAGGGAGGAAGTAAAGGCTCTCGTACCGCTCCACTCTGGTCATCCTCACAGAACCCGCGATCTCCGCCTCGGCGGATGACCCGCCATCCATAAGCTCCACGGTTCCCGCCAAGCTTAGGTCAGCTTC
Source organism: uncultured Methanomassiliicoccales archaeon (assembly GCA_964348155.1). Classification (GTDB taxonomy): domain Archaea; phylum Thermoplasmatota; class Thermoplasmata; order RBG-16-68-12; family JAJISG01; genus JAJISG01. The sequence goes on along the minus strand of CAYGBN010000048.1, from coordinate 5,579 downwards.
CCAACGCAGCGAAGCCGAACTCTCTTCAACGGCGACTGGCGTGAGACTGGCTTCTCCCTGGACGGAGATGCTTGCGTTGCTTCCCTCAAATCCGAGGAGTGCGGGGAGGTCCCCCTGCAGGGCATAAGCCCACCGCTCCCCGCTGCGATAGGTGGGGGATTCGATTTCCACCGTGGACGGAGCGGCCGCCGCCGCGACCAGGACGAAAAGGACCAACAAGACCGCGGTGGAGGCTCGACCTGTCACAGGCCATCGCTCCCCATGAGACCGACAGGCAAAGGACAAGGGTCGTGCCATCCGCGTTAGCAAGCAGCCCCTCTTGACAAAGACCCGACCCCTCCTTGCCTCTCGGAAGGCGTCTCGCACTGACCCACGGGCTCCCTTCAGCCTTCTCTCGTATTTGGATGTGTGGCTGGAGCCGTCAAACGGTTCACACCACTGGCTATGAGGAAGTGGACCAAGCCACCTCGCGGTCCCCCCTCTGCAGTGGCTGAGCCAGGTATTATCACTTCTGGAAGGAATCTTTATATCGTCACGGATGTTCCTCCCCCACCGGGAGGAGGGCACCTTGAAGAGGTCGATTGTAACCCTTTTGAGCTTCCTTCTACTGACTGCGACTCTTGTCATTGTCCCCGGGGCGGCCTTCGGTCCTCGAGTGGATTCGACGGTTCCCTTCGACAAGCTCTCCGCGAGCGTCCTGGAGGCGGTGTCCCGAGGAGGGGACGGCGTGGCGATCCTTGTGGAGACAACCTCGCAGGACTACGCTTCTGTTGCCGTTCACATCGAATCCCTGGGAGGGTCGGTCGGGTTTCAGTATCAGTTCATAAATGCAATGTCCGCCGTGGTCCCCTCCGATTCGATTCTCTCGTTGGCTGATCACCCGCTCGTTCAGAGCGTTTACCTGGACGAGGTGCGACAGGTTCAGGCTGGGAGTGACCAGGTCTATCTGCCGGGGAAGGGCTCACGGTCCGAGATTCGGCTGGATTCAGACCACCTGGACTCGCTGGTCGGGGAGGAGGCTCTCCCGCTCGACAAAGATGCAGGGCTAGTAGACACCGTGACCATCCCAAGGGAGCAGTTCCCACTCTTCAATACGGCCACCTACGCCAATCCTGCGACCATGGGTGCCGAGCCCGTCTGGGCGACCGGGAACTTCGGGCAGGGCTCACTCGCTGTGATTATTGACACTGGGATCTACTCCGGTCACTTC
>CAYGBN010000048.1:0-4359 GCA_964348155.1 uncultured Methanomassiliicoccales archaeon | reverse complement strand
TCGTGGGTGGTGTGGACATGAGCCCCGACTTTGGCACGGGTTTCGAGGGGTTTGACCGGCCGGACAATCACTGGCACGGGAGTCACGTCGCGGGCATCCTTGCGGGTCACGGCGCCATCCTCGCCCACTCCAGCAGCCTGCTCTACCAGGCCATCGCACGATACGACTCGCCGCCTCAGCAAGCCTCAACTCTCGGGTTCCCGGGATACCACATCATCCCCTTGTTCGGGTTGGCCCCAGAGGCGGACCTCTACATCATCAAGGTCTTCCCCCACACGGGTGCCGGAGTAAGCGAATCGCGTATCATTGCCGCGATTAACCATGCCATTGGGCTCAAGACGGGCGGCATCCTCGACGTGGACGTCATCAGCATGAGCCTTGGTGGATCGACTCTCTTCGACGGAAGGGACCTTGAGGACCAGACGGTGGACGCGGCCACCTCGGCGGGAATTGCCGTGATCAGCGCTGCCGGGAACGATGGTCCTGCTCCGATGACCATCGGGAGCCCAGGAACGGCAGATTCAGGGATGGCCGTTGCGGCCGCTGCTCACCCAATCAACACCCGGGTCTTCTGGGACTTCAGCTTCGGAAGGCCCGGAATCGGACACAGCTTGTTCGTCAGCAAGACCCCTCAGATATACGCTTTCAGCAGCCGCGGACCGACGTCGGACGGTCGCGGCAAGCCGGACGTTTCCGCAACCGGGCTCTTTGTCCTCTCAGCATTCCCCAGCGTGGAGTCGCCCAACGGCCTTGCCTTCGCCTCGGGAACCTCGATGGCCACCCCGGCGGTCTCCGGCGCCGTCTCGTTGCTCAACGCATATGCGGAAGTGTTCGCACCATCAGCCACCCCTGAGGACTACAAGCAGGCCATAACGGGCGGTGCCACTTGGCTCGACGGCTACGGGCCGCACGATCAAGGAGCTGGCTACCTCAATGCCTGGAATGCCCTGGTCGCGCTCCAGGGCGACTCGAGCTACGGCGACGTGGCGCCGCCTCTAGGCGCGTCGCCGGGGCTGTTCGACATCAGGAATACCCCCATCATCGGCTCGGGGCTGTTCTCTGATGAGATCAAGAAGCTCGGGCCGGGGAAGGCTCGCACGTACGTCCTCGAGGCCACGGCCGCCACGGACTCCATTACCGTCTCACTGACGGATGTGGACGTCCGCAAGAGGAACCCCTTAGGCCTGAACAGCTTTGAGGTGTACATCCAGAGCGCCAAGCGAACCACCTACGCCTACTACATCGACAGCGCGAACGTTTGGGGGGACGCGACCTTTGAGGTGACCGATGAGGAGACGACGGTGTCCGGGGCGGTGACTGGCGTCTTCGCCGACCCGTTCACCCGCCGCGCTCCCATCGAACCAGGCTTCGTCAAGGTGGTCATCGAGAACGACTGGACGAGCAAGGGGAAGGTTTCCGCCGACCTCACGATTTCCGTTACGACGGGACCCCCTCACTTCACGCCCGACATCGCCATCGCGGCGGCCATTCCCGAAGGAGCGACTCATGCATACTTCTTCTTCGTCCCGCCTGGCGCCACGGAAACCGTGGTTGGCCTCACGTGGGAGAACGACTGGAGTACGTACCCGACGGTGGATCTGGACCTGATCATCCTCTGGTTCGATGGCGTCGACGTCCACCTGGACATCCTAGGGGCGACCCTCAACTCGCCGGAGAGGGCCAGAATACCCGACACGGCCGTCTGGATTTTCATCTTAGTCGATGGCTTCGCGGTTCCCACGGGGGCCCCTGAGCCCTATGCCCTGTCCGTGGACTTTGTAACGTAGGCGGGACGAGGAGCTGGACCCCTCGCCCTCCTACGCGGGCGGAACGGCTTTGGACGCCGGCCATTCCCGGCGACTGCGAGCCCCAGGGTCCTCATTCCGTAAGCCTGGCGTACAGGTACATCGGTCCGGCCATCTTGGCAACCATCCTTCCTCGTTCGGTGAGGGAGTAACGGACACGGGGTGGCCGATCTTGGCTGACTTCCCTACTTATCCAGCCCTTCGCTTCCAGCGACTTCAACCTGAGGGATAGGGTCCGGGAGCTGATTCCCAAGAGGAGATTGCCCAGCTCCGAAAACCCAAGCCTACCCGCCCGGTAGAGGAGGTATATGATGGGGACGGTCCACTTCTTCGTGATGGCCCCGATGATTTCCGCGCTCCGCTGCGCCTCCTCGATCATGTCCACCTCGCCCTCCTGCAGGGCCTCCGCCATCTCCTCTACGAAGCGGACGCACTCCTCGGCGAACCCGGAGAACCGTCGATGGATTTCGCGTTCGTCCATGGGCACCACTTTACCTGCGGTTACGAGTGGATGATAAGAACACTGCAGACCTTATATACTTTCGACACCTCGTTTCGAAAGTAAACCCCCAGGTGAACCGATGAGGCCCACCAAGCTGCTTGCCGCCTTCTTCGCCTTCCTCGGCGTCGCCGCCGCGCTCCTCACGACCTTCGACGAGCTCTACGACCTGCGGTGGGAGGTCTTCGACCTCTTCTACGACGGCTTCGGACAGGAGCTCCTCATCACGATCCTCCTCTGGATCGTTGCGGGCTTCCTCCTGCTGCTGTATCAGGTCGGCGCGCTGCGGGAGGAGCTGGAGGAGACCCGGCGGAGGGACCTTCTAAAGCACGGGGCGACGCCCGCCGGCGGCGAGGTCATCGTGGCGCCCCAAAACGGGGAGCCCCTGGTGAAAGCCGCCCACATCACGAAGGTGTACGACACGGGGAGCGTGCAGGTGGAGGCCCTGCGGGGCCTGGACCTGGAGGTGAAGAAGGGGGAGATGCTCGCCATCATGGGCCCCTCCGGCTGCGGGAAGACGACGCTCCTGAACTGCCTGTCGGGCATCGACGACGTGACGGAGGGGGAGATCTACATCCGGGGCATGCGGCTCTCGGACCTGAAGGACAACGAGCGGACGGACTATCGGGCCGCCCGCATGGGCTTCGTCTTCCAGGCCTACAATCTGATCCCCGTCCTGACGGCGGTGGAGAACGTGGAGATGCCGCTGCTCATCCTGGGGGTGGACCCGAAGGCTGCCCGGCAGCGGGCCCTGGAGGCCCTGGCGGCCGTGGCCCTGGAGAAGGAGGCCTTCAGGAAGCCCATGGAGATGTCCGGGGGCCAGCAGCAGCGCGTGGCCATCGCCCGGGCCATCGTCAACGACCCGGAGGTTGTCTTCGCGGACGAACCCACGGGCAACCTGGACAGCGAGACCAGCCAGGAGGTCGTCACCCTCCTGCGAGAGCTGAACCGCTCGCGGGGCCTGACGCTGGTCATGGTCACCCACGACCCCTCCGTCAACCGATACGCGGATCGCGCCCTCACCATGAGCAGCGGGGAGATCGTGGAGGAGCGATCCCTGCAGGAGGCGTAGGGTGGAGCTCAACCTGGCCACCGTCTCCTTCATCCTGGCGGGGGTCGCGTTCCTCATCATCCTCCTGGCGGGCCTCCGGAGGCGCATCCTCCTCCGCATCGGCTTCCGCAACGTCATCCGCCGGAAGACCCAGGTGGCCCTGGCCGTCGCCGGCCTGACGGTGGCCACGAGCATCATCGCCGGCGCCCTCGTCATCGACGACAGCTTCGACGCCACCGTCATCGCCATCGTGCTACGGGGGACGGACCATGTGGACGAGGTCCTCTACCTGCAGGACGAGTCGGGTCGCCGCACGCCCTTCGACGAGGCGGTGTATGCCGACCTCCAGGCGAACCTGTCCGCCATGGCACACGTGGACGGCCTGGCGCCCCGCATCCACCTGCCCGCCTCCGTGGAGGATCTGAGCACCGACCTCGTGCAGCCCTCCGCCAACGTGGTGGGATTCGACGCGGCCCGAGACCTGGGGTCCTTCTACCTCCTCGACGGGACGGCCGTGAACGGCGACGCCCTGGCGGCGGACGAGGCGTACGTCAACGAGGCCCTGGCGGGGGAGCTGGACGCGGCGGCGGGGGACGACCTCCAGGTCTTCGTGAACGGCGCCGTCCTCGACCTGCGGATCCGGGACGTGGTCCAGGACCGGGGCCGCGGCGGCTGGCAGACGGCGGAGAACCTCTTCGTCCCGCTGGACGCGCTGCAGGCCACCCTGGGGCTGGAGGGCCGCATCAACCTCGTCCTGGTCTCTAACGTGGGCGGGGTGGAGGACGGCCACGAGGCGACGGACGAGGCGCTGGCGGACCTGGAGTCCGTCCTGCCGGCGGGCCACCCCTTCACGCTGGACGCCGTGAAGCGGGACAACATCGACGCCTTCACGAACCTCATGGACCAGCTTAGCCAGCTCTTCACGCTGATGTCCGCCTTCACCGTCATCGCGGGCATCCTCCTCATCCTGAACATCTTCTCCATGGTGGCGGAGGAGCGGAAGA
>CAYGBN010000047.1:7091-10012 GCA_964348155.1 uncultured Methanomassiliicoccales archaeon | reverse complement strand
TGGAGACGGAGGACTACGACTTCCTCCTGGCGGAGGTGAAGACGGCCTCCCTCCTGGAGGCGTGGATGGAGGAGACGCCGGAGGACGCCATCACGAAGAAGTTCCGCGTGGGGCCTGGAGATATCCGCCGGATGGTGAGCCTGGGGGATTGGCTTCTCTACGCCATGCACGAGCTCGCCCGCCTCTTCGCCAAGAAGCGGACGAAGCCCCTGGCGCGCCTTATGCCTCGCCTGCAGTACGGCGTGAAAGAGGAGCTGCTCTCCCTGGTTCAGCTGCGGGGCGTTGGCCGCGTGCGGGCCCGGGCCCTCTTCGAGCGCGGGTACCGCTCCCCTGAGGACATGCGGACGGAAGGCGCTGAGCGGCTCGCGAGCATTCCCACCATCGGGCCGGGCATCGCCCGATCCATCTTGAGCCAGCTGGGCCGCCGCGAGGAGGCGGAGGACGCAGAAGACGAGGAGCGGCGCAACGGGCAGTACGCCCTGTACGACTTCGAATAGCTTTAGGGCGGAGAGGAGTTCCCCCGTTCGTTGGCGAACGTCGACCCCCCGCAGGCCAGCCAGATCCACCCGTACGTCCGGCGGGAGATCGTTAGCGAGTACGTCGTCCTGGGAAGCCTGGCGGCCCTCGTCGGCGTCGTCAGCGGTCTCGCCGCCCTGGGCTTCCGATATCTTATCTGGACCTTCCTCTGGCTCTTCCACAACGGCGGCCAGCCCTATGGCCAGCCGTGGGTGGACGCCACCCTCTTCAACTTGGACGCGGGCCACTTCTACCCGGAGCTGAACGTTGCCCGGCTCCTTCTGCTCCTCATCCTCCCCCTCGGCGGCCTCCTGGTGGGCCTCATCACCACCTACCTGGCCCCGGAGGTGAAGGCCGGCGGGACGCCGCAGGTCATGGCCGCCATGGCCACGCAGGGGGGGCGCATGCGGGCAAGGGCCGCCCCCCTCAAGGCCTTGGCAGCGGCCATCACCATCGGGAGCGGGGGCTCCACCGGTCGGGAGGGGCCCATCGTGCAGATGGGGGCGGGTGCAGGGTCCACCATCGCGCAGGCCCTGGGCCTGGCGGAGACCCCCCGCAAGATCCTCCTGGCGTGCGGCGCGGCGGGGGCCATCGCGGCCACCTTCAATGCCCCCATCGCGGGGGTCCTCTTCGCCCTGGAGCTGGTCCTCCTGGAGTTCCGCACGCGCTCCTTCATCCCCCTGGTCATCTCCTCTGTCTTCGCCACGGGGGTGGCCGGGCTCTTCCTCCCGCGGGGGCCGCAGCTCCCCCTGGAGTACGAGTTCCTCTCCATGGCGGAGCTGGGCTTCTTCGTCGTCCTGGGGGTCGTGTGCGGTCTGGCCGGGATCCTGTGGATCCGGCTCCGGTACGGCGTGGAGGACCTGCTGGGTCGAATCCGACTTCCGCGGGTCCTCCTGCCGGCCGTCGGGGGCGCGCTTCTCGTGCCCGTGGCCGTCTTCTTCCCCCAGATCATGGGGGTCGGGTACACGACACTCCGGGCGACGGTGGAGGGGGCCCTGACAGGGAGCGCCGGCTTCCTCGTCCTCTTCCTTGTGACGTTGGCCCTGCTGAAGATGGTGGCAACGGGCCTCACCCTGGGATCCGGCGGCAGCGGCGGGGTGTTCGCACCGTCCCTCTTCATCGGAGCCGCCGTGGGCGGGGCGGTAGGGCTCCTCCTCAACACGGCGTACCCCGCCCTCACGAACCCCTTCGGCGCCTACGCCCTGGTGGGCATGGGGGCCCTCTTCGCGGCGGCCAGCCGGGCGACCCTGACCTCCATCGTCATCGTCTTCGAGCTGACGGGGGACTACAAGTTCATTGTCCCCCTCATGCTGGCGTGTGTCGTGGCGGACGGCGTTTCCGTGGTGCTGCAGCGGGACACCCTCTACACCGGCGCCCTCCGGCGGCGAGGCATCGCCTTCGAGCACGACATCGAGCTGAACACCCTGCGGACGATCCTGGTGCGCGACGCCATGGTGACGGACGTGGCGACGGTGACGGAGGAGACCACCGTGGCGGAGGTGGCGGCGGAGATCCACCGCGCGGGCCACCAGGGCTTCCCCGTCCTCGATCCGGAGGGGCGCCTCGTGGGCATCGTCACCCACTACGACGTCCGGCGGGCCCTGGAGGAGGGGCTGGATGAGCACCCCGTCCGCGAGGTTGAGACCCAACGGTTGACGGTAACCCACGCGGAGGAGAGCCTCGAGGAGGCGCTGGAGAAGATGGCGCTGGCGGAGGTGGGCCACCTCCCGGTGGTGGCGATGGCGGACGCCCAGCGCCTTGTGGGGATGCTCTCCCGCGGTGACATCGTCCGGGCCTATCAGCGGAAGGCGTTGGAGGAGCGGCATGCCATCTACGGTGGTCGGCGCTCGCGGTAACGTGGAGGACGTGGAGGGCTTCGTGGAGGCCCTGAAGGCGGAAGCGAGCTCGCGGGGCCTCCAAGCCCAGGCCTTCAACGCGGACATGGTCTTCGGGGAGGACCACCTCCTATCGGCATGGGAGCACGCGGAGCGCGCCTTCCAGAGGGGGACGAACGTCGCCACGGACCCCATGGTGGAGGTCCTGCTGTACGCCGCCGGCGACCGGCAGATCGGGCGGGCCATCGAGAGGATGGGCATCAAGAAGGGGAAGGGCCCCATCGTCCTCTTGGTCGTGGGAGAGGGGGAGGAGGCGGGGCTGCCGCAGGGCGTGCCGACGGGCTCGTCCGGGTGGATGCACTCGCCCACCTCGCAGTAATCCTGCGTGCAGTCGTTCCCGTCGTCGGTGCACTCCGTTCCGTCCGGCTCGAGGTTGATCAGGCACACCCCCGCCCCGTCGCAGGTGTCCGGGTTGTCGCACTCGGTATCCGACGGATCGCCGCACGGAGTGCCCTCCGGGTGCGGTGGGTTGGTGCAGGTGCCTGCGTCGTCGCAGGCGCGGCCGTGGTG
>CAYGBN010000047.1:5004-7081 GCA_964348155.1 uncultured Methanomassiliicoccales archaeon | reverse complement strand
CCTAGGCCTGCGGCGGGACGACGCCGTCGTTCGCGGAGATGTGGCGATGCTGGCGGCCTACGGCATCTCGGAGGAGGAGCTGGCCACGGTGCCCCCTGAACAGGCCCTGGACCTGGTCCTGGAGAGGGTGGCGATGGTGGACCTCCTGAAGTGAGGGCGAGGGGGGCGGGCCGGCCTACCCCGCCCTGGCCCCGTTGGGGACCGCCCTCTCTGGGACGGCAAGGACGGGCACGAGGCCGTCGGCGTAGCCGATGTCGAGCACCATCCCCTCCGAGACCTCGCCCATGATCTCCTTGGGCTCGAGGTTCACGACGAAGAGGGCCTGCACCCCCTCGATCTCCGCCGGGTCCTCACGCTCCTGCTTCATGCCTGCTAGGATGCGGCGTTCATGATCGCCGAAGTCCACCGTGAGCCGAACGAGCTTCTCCGTCTGCGGGAGGTCCTCCACGCGCACAATCCTCCCAACCCGAATGTCGAGGCGCTCCAGGTCCTCCAAGGCGATGGGCGGTTTGACCGGGGCCGCTTTCACTGCTCCTCCTCCACCACCGGGTCAAGAGAGGGGAGAGCTTAATCCATTGGTTCAGCGCCAGCGAGGACTCAGACGCCTCGGAGGGAGGGAAGGTGGAAGTCCAGCGTGTCCATGAGCGTCGGGACCACTCCGTCGACGTCAACCTTTAGCCCGTACCGGCGGAAGTACTTCTGCAACGCCCTCAGGCCGCGTGTGAGGAGGCGCAGGGCCAGGGTCGCCCGTCTCCACGGGGGTTCCCCCAGCCGGTCCACGCGCACCCAGTCGGAGAAGTCGATGAACCAGGGTGCGCCGTTGTGGACGAGGACGTTGAAGGCGCTCAGATCTCCGTGGACGACCCCCGCGTGGAACAGGTCCTCGGTGGCCGCGAGGACCTTGCCTAGGAAGGCCTCGGGGCGCCTGAGGTTGACCTCCTGGAGGCGTGGAGCGGGGCCAGCCTCTTGGCCCAGGTAGCGCATGGACAGCATGTTCTCCACCCGCTGCGCAGGCGCCGGCACGGACGCGCCTCCCTTCCAGGCCTGGTGGAGGGCATCGTACTCCTGGGCCGCCTGCCATGAGAGGTTGTCCAGCTTGTTGGGACGCCCCCCTCGACGGGAGGTGCGGTAGAGGCGGTACACCTTGATGGCCAGGGGATCGCCCTTGTAGCGCGCCAGGAAGACGTCCGCTTCCTTTCCCGCGCTGACGAGGCCCTCCACCTCCGTCGCCATGCCAGAGGAGAGAATCCTCTCGATGGTCTGAAGGTAGCTCTGCTCCCGGAGCGGCAGCGTCCCGCTCTGGATCTGCCAGCGGACGCTGCTGTCCAGCGGATCCGGCATCGATTCGGAGCTTCTCTCGACGCGTCGTTCGCAATACGGGCTCACAACGCCGGGACCGCTGAGAATGTCCTCAGGCGGTTCCCGGCCCTGCCGTCAGAAGCACTTGCACCGTCATACCGGGAACCACCTCCTGGTCCTCTGGACCGCGGATTTCATGGGGAACGCTCGATATAAGCTTACCGTCTCGGTTCCTGCAGCGTTCGCCTCGGGCCGCGAGGTGCGGGTCGAGGCAGGTCTTCCCACACAATGGTTGCCTACGATTCCGCTGACGGGGACCCCGGGCCGATTGCTACGACGATTCGTTCCTGCAGGCTGTCCCAAGGCCTAGCGGGTAACGCCGGGAGTCCATACCGCTCACACTCCCTCTTCAGCCACTCTCCGAGAAGCCAGCTCACGTGGGCTCTCCGTGCCTGCTCACCCGCTTCCGCCTCTCGCACGTGGAAGTTCCGGACAATCTGCCTCTCATCCGGTTCATGGAGGAAGACAGCACGGACTCGTTCTTCCTCCCGTGAATCGGCGTCACCGCTCCCAGCCATGAGTTCAGGCAGGATGTAGTCCCCTTCGAGCACGATCGGTGTACGCGTTTCGATGTGATTCGCGATGACGGCACTCAATGCAGGCAACATGACCCGACCCACGGAGATATGCAGCTCTAGGATCTGCTTCGCCGAGAGTTGCCGTGATTCAGGATTGCTCTTCCAGTAGTGTAGAACCGGTTGCTGTTCTGGTGTCGTCA
>CAYGBN010000047.1:1654-4976 GCA_964348155.1 uncultured Methanomassiliicoccales archaeon | reverse complement strand
GGTGATGCCCACATCAAAGTGACGGGCGAGACGACAGCTGACACGGGTTTTGCCGGTGCCGGCCGCTCCACCTATGAGTAGTACATCCCAAGAGCTCTTGTTGTGGTGTGGGGACTCCTTCATTGACCTCTCCCAAAGTCCAGAGGCTTGTTAACTTTCACCATGGTAGGAAGGTAGCGAGTCGCCACGCCTCCAGAGGGTCCCAAGTTTGCATTCAATACAAGTGCGGAGGGCAGGATTTGAACCTGCGAACCACTAAGGACAGCCTCCTAAGGGCTGCGCCGTTGACCAGGCTTGGCTACCTCCGCGCAGGCGGGTAACGGGCTCCGCCCTTGAGGCTTTTCCGTCTCGCAACCTTTATACATGCCCGCTCTTGATGCCGACCTGCCAGGAGGCCATCCCGCGGGAACCCCCGAGAAGCCTGCCCGAGAGTACGTCTACCGCCCCCCCATCGAGGAGGAGAAGCTCCGAGAGCAGCGCGTCTACTACGCCTACCGAAGCAAGGAGGAGGCGGAGAAGGAGATGTGGTTTCCGGGGAACATCTTCCACGTGTACCTCGGGGAGGAGGAGCTGGCGGAGGCCCAGGTCGTCCTCGTGGAGGCGCAGAAGGTGGAAGACCTGACGGTCTACGACGCCCTCCTCACAGGCTTCCAGAGCCAGGAGGAGCTGCGGGACGCCGTCGTCTCTTGGTTCGGGTTCCAGGGCAACGTGGAGAAGCAGGGGTTCTATAAGGTCCTCTTCCGGTGGCTCTAGGACTCCGCTACGGCCTCTACGGCCTGCTCCTTCTCCTCCGGAAGCTCGATGGCGTCGGCGAGGAGCTCCACTAGGTCCTTCGTCTCGATGGGAATGTTCGCCCGCCGGGCCACATCCCGCATGTGGGCCTCGGCGTGGGGGCAGGTCGTCGCCAGGACCTCCGCACCGCTGGCCACCGCCTCCTCCAGCCGGCGGCGCGCGATGTTCGCCGCCTCCCTCGTCCAGACCAGGTTGAACCCGCCCGAGGCGCCGCTGCACAGCGTCTCCTCCCGGTTCCGCCGCATTTCGACCGCCTTGGCCTGGGGCACGAGCTTCATGGCCGCCCGGGGCTCGTCCACCACGCCGCAGTTCCGCCCCAGCTGGCAGGCGTCGTGGAGGGTGACGGTCTTGGGGAGGGGCTTCGACAGCTTCAGCCGCTTCTGCTTCGCCAGGCGCTGCACGTACTGGGAGATGTGGTACACGCTGAAGGGCGGGTTCCCGATCATCTCGCGGTAGTCCCGCCAGAAGGCCCGGAAGCACTCCGCGCACGCGGTGACGAGGGTCTTCGCTCCCGTGGCGGCCACGGCCTCCACGTTGTGGGGGGCGAGCTGGGCGCGGACAGGACGGACGTAGCCCATGCGCATGAGGGGGGCGCCGCTGCACCACTCGTCCTTCCCGAGAATGGAGTACTTCACGCCCGCGGCGTTGAGGATCTTCACGACCCCGCGAGCCACCTCCTTCTGCCGGTAGCTCTGGGCGCACCCCACCCAGAAGATGACCTCCGGGTGGCGGGAGAGCCGGGCCTCCTCAGGGATCCATGCGTCCCGCTCCGCGTGGGGTTCTCCGTAGATGTTGTGCTCCCGAAAGACGTTCTCCGCCACTTCCCTGTGCTCGGGGAAGTGGGCCACGTCCTTGTCGATGAGCCACTGCTTGATCTCGTCCCATCGCTTCTGGAAGGGGATGTCCACGGGGCATACCGTCTCGCAGTGGCCGCAGGAGGTGCACTTGTAGACGGCCTCGGCGAACTCCTCCCCCACCTTCACCTTCCGACGGAGAATCCAGTCCGTGGGGCCGCGAAGATAGTTCTGCTTCAGGAAGTGCATCTTCGCCCGGGGGGTGATGGATTCCCATCCCATCTCCTGGTACGGCGGGCAGACGGGGGCGCAGTACCCGCACATGAGGCAGGCGAAGATGTCGTCCTCCCAATCCGTGATCTGGGCCGTGGCGTTGCCCCCTGAGGTCCGTGCCTCGCGGGGCGCCTAAGTGGGGGGTCCTAATAAGACCTTGTCCCGCCGCCTCCGCTACACGCACGGAATCGTCGACACGGTTTTCGGGCCATGCTATCGCCCAAAAGGTCAACGTGGCAACAGCGCGCGAGTCCCAGGTGATTTGAGAAAGCAGGGCTGGTGCGAAGCGGCGCTGCCCGGACTAGATGCCCCAGCCTAGCATCCGCTTGGCCGTCTCGGACATGAGTTCCGGCGTCCACGGGGGCTCCCAGACGACTTCCACCTCTGCCTCGGTGACGCCGTCGAGGGTCAGAAGCTTCCGCTTGACATCCTCGGAGATGGTGGTGTGCATAGGACACCCGGGGGCCGTCAGGGTCATCTTCACGTGGACCTTGTCGCCCTTCAGGTCGACGTCATAGATGAGCCCGAGGTCCACCAGGTTGATGGGGATTTCCGGGTCGTAGCACTTCTTGAGGACGGCCGTGACTTCCTCCTCGGTAGGCATGTCGCCACCTCTGGGTGAAGATAGTGGGCCCGCCCTTTTTATGGTTTCCCCGTGGGTTCTCACGACCCTGGGAATGCCTGGACGAGGGCGGGGGCGACCTCGGCTAGGGTGCGCTCCTCGTTCGGGCTTGAGCTGTGGAGGTAGATTTCCCTGAACCCCATCTTCGCAAAGGCCTCCAGGGGCTTCACGAGGTCCTCCGGGTCCGTGACTACATGCCACGTCTTCAGGAGCTCCTCCGGGGGAACGGCGAGGGCCAGCCTTTCCAGCTCCCGGGGGTCGTAGATCTCGCGGTCGAAGATGCCGGGAACCTCCGTGGCTCCCCATCGCCGGATGGAGGCCAGGGCGGCGTCGTAGTCCGGGTCGTAGGCGTACTTGAACTCGAGGAGAAGGTTCAGGGCCCCCTCCGCCCTCCCTCTGGCCTTCGCGCCCTGCCGGAAGGCGGGGAGGATGACCTCCTCCAGGCGGTCGCCCTGCTGCGGGACCGTAAGGAGGCCGTCGGCGAGGCGTCCAGCAATACCGGCCGCCGTGGGGCCCGAGGCCGCCACGTAGATGGGGATAGAAGCCTCAGGCCGCACGTAGAGGTTGGCGTCCCGCAGGCGGTAGTGCTTGCCCTCAAAGCGGACAAAGTCCTGAGACCACAGCTTCCGCATGATGAGGATGGCCTCCTCCAGGCGTTCCGCCCGCTCCTTGAAGGGCGGCCACGGGAAACCAAGAGGCACCTCGTTCATGGCCTCCCCCGTGGCCACACCGACAGCCACCCGGCCGGGATGGAGGTGGTCGAGCGTGGCGAAGGCTTGGGCGAGCATGGCGGGGTGGTAGCGGTGGATGGGGGCGGAGACGCCGGTGCCGATGAAGACGA
>CAYGBN010000047.1:0-1644 GCA_964348155.1 uncultured Methanomassiliicoccales archaeon | reverse complement strand
GGGCGGTGGCCAGCCACACCTGCGTGGCACCAGAGCTCGCGCCCTCGTGGAACCAGGGGTGGTAGTGGTCGCTAGTGATGCAGCGCCGAAGGCCCAGGGTCTCCGCCTGGAGGAGCAGACGGAGCAGGGTCTCCGGGTCGTGCTGCTCCTGCGGAGCCCAGTAGCCAATGGCGGGGGTGGGCACGTGAGGAGCATCGCACTCCGTCCTATAGCGTCTTGCACCGGAGCAACGACTCTTTGAGTGAGCATCCCCGAGGGAGCGCCTGCCCTCCTACTCTTCAGTCACCAGGGTGCTGACCACGGGCACCTCCCGCTGCGGGTTCACGTGGTAGAAGATGGCGTCGTCCACCTCGATGTCCTCCATGTGGAGGCAGTTCACCGGGCAGACGTCCACACACTGGGCGCAGCCGATGCAACGGGCGTAATCCACGTCGGGGATGAGGACGGGCTTCTCCTTCCTCTGGTTGGGGCCGGGGACCATCTCGATGCAGCGCGTGGGGCACTCCCGCGAGCACCGCAAACATCCGATGCAAACGTCCACCTGGAGGATCGGGTTCTCCCCCATGCGGTTGAAGAGGACCTTCTCCTTGTCGCTGGCCTCCGGGTCCTTGGCCAGCTCCTCGGCGTGGTAGTACAGATCCTCCCGGGCGTAGTCCGCCAGCTCGATGGTGTCCACGAAGCCGTACGCGTCGGTGGGGCAGAACTCCTCGCAGTCCCCGCAGAAGAGGCAGTGGCCAACGTCCACCGCCGGCCGGCGCACCTGCCGCTTGATCTCATCCACCTCGGAGCGCAGGGGGCCGTCGGCCTCCTCCACCTCCGCGAACTCGAAGTAGATGCACTCGTTGGGGCAAACCTTCCGACAGATCTCGCAGCCGATGCACTTCTCCCAGTCGATCTCGTGCTGGTTGCGGACGTTCTCCGGGAACTGGGGCCGCTCGTAGGGGTAGAGGACGGTGTTGGGCCGGGAGAGGAAGGTGGACTTGAAGAACTGCTTGAGCGTCACCGCCATGGGCTTCAGGATGAGCTTCGTGATGGAAGCGTCAGCCTTTGACCTTGGGGGACTGGACTTGGGGGACTTCATAGGTCATCTCGCCCTCTTCCCATCGCTTCAGCTGCCCCTCGCGGGAGCTCACCAGCCGGCCCGTGCGGGTGGCGATGTAGCCCTGCTTCTCCGCCTCGATCTTCTTCCGCAGCTTCAGGAATCCGTCCAGCAGCGCCTCCGGGCGCACCGGACAGCCTGGGATGAAGATGTCCGTGGGGACGATGGTGTAGGAGCCCTTGAGCACGCTGTAGGAGTCGTAGTAGGGCCCGCCGCAGATGGTGCACTCCCCCATGGCGATGACCCACTTGGGGTCGGGCATCTGCTCGTACAGCCGCAGGACGGAGGGCCGGAGCTTCAGGCTGATGGGGCCGTTCAGGAGGAGAATGTCGCACTGGCGCGGGGTGGACCGGTAGATCACCCCGAACCGCTCGGCGTCGAAGCGGGGGTCCGAGGTTGCCGCCATCTCGATGGCGCAGCACATGATGCCCCAGTGGAGGGGCCAGGGGGAGCTCCGCTTCGCCCAGTTGAGGAAGCGATCCAGCAGGCGGTTCAGCCCCGTCCGCTCCTTGGCCTTGTGAATCCGCTCGTCCACGTTCTCCGTC
>CAYGBN010000046.1:9050-10243 GCA_964348155.1 uncultured Methanomassiliicoccales archaeon | reverse complement strand
CTCGTTGCCCAAGCCGTGGGCCCGGGAGATGAAGCTGAAGCCTGGGGAGATGGTCTTCTTCGAGCGCATGGGGGACGCCCTCCTGCTGCGGGCCCAGCGAGGCGGGACCCGCGAGCCTCGGACGAAGGTCCTCCACGTAGAGGGAGGGGAGCGGCGCGAGCACGTTCTGCGGAAGCTCATCGGCGCCTACGTCACGGGGTACCAGTTTATCGAACTCCGCTTCGGCTCCGGCCAGGCGGCCATGGCGCGGAAGGTCGCCCAGGAGTTCACCCGGATGGTCATCGGCGCCGAGGTTGTGGAGGAGACCGGAGGCCGTGTGCTCATCCAGGACCTGGCGAGCCCCATGGAGCTCTCCGCGGACAAGTGCCTGCGGCGCATGTACATGACCGTGCGGTCCATGGCGGAGGACTCCATCGCCGCCCTCCGCCAGGCGGACCTCCGGCGGGCCCAGGACGTGCGGCCCCGCGACCAGGACGTGGACCGCCTCTACTGGATGGTGGCGAAACAGTACCACCTGGCCGTGACGGACCCCGGCTACATGGCGGCGTACGAGTTGCGGGAGAAGCTCCACCACTTCAGCACCGTGGGGAAGCTCCTGGAGCGCATCGGCGACCACTCCGAGAAGATTGCCACCTCCGTCCTCCAGCTCGGGGGACGGAAGCCGGAGGAGGCGTTCCTGCATCGGGTGGAGGAGGCCCTGGGGCTCGCCCTGGAGATCCTGGAGGGGGCCTTCACCGCCCTCATGGCCGACGACCTGGACCGGGCCAACGAGGCGCTGGACGGGTGGAAGGCGCTGAACGAGAAAGTGGAGGGGCTCTCCCAGGCCGTGGGCGGCGTCAGGGGGGCGCCCGTCCTCCCCCTGGCCACGGTGGTGGACAGCCTCAGCCGCATTGGCGGCTACGCCTCGGACATCGCCGAGGTGGCCATCAACGACGTCATCTCCCAGGAGGAGGGCTAGCCGCCCAGGTCCCCCAGGTCGAAGCCCCCCGCCTTCATCTGCTTCATCAGCTGACGCCGCATCTTCCGGTTGCCCGCCAGGCCGCGGATGGCCTTGCGGGAGGCGTTGTAGTACTTCAGGAGTTCCTTGACCTGCTTGGGATCCGTGCCGCTGCCCCGGGAGATGCGGAGGACGCGGGAGGCCTTGATGAGCTTCGGGTTCTCCTGCTCCTCCTCCGTCATGGAATCCCTGATGA
>CAYGBN010000046.1:0-8997 GCA_964348155.1 uncultured Methanomassiliicoccales archaeon | reverse complement strand
CCGGCAGCATGCTGAAGATCTTGGAGAGGGGGCCCATACGGGTGAGGGCCTCCATCTGCTCGTACATCTCCTTCAGCGTGAAGCGGCCGGAGAGGAGCTTCCGGGCGGTCTCCTCCATCGCCTCCTGGTCCAGGGCTTCCTGGGCCCGCTCCAGGAGGGTCTGGAGGTCCCCCATGCCCAGGAGCCGGGAGATGAAGCGGGGCGGGTCGAACGCCTCCAGGTCCTCCACCTTCTCCCCCACCCCCACGAAGACGATGGGGGCCCCCGTCTCCCCCACAGCTCCCAGGGCGCCTCCCCCCTTGGCCGTGCCGTCCAACTTCGTCAAAACGACGGCCGTGACCCCCACGGCTTCGTGGAAGGCCTTGGCCTGAGGGCCCGCCTGCTGGCCCGTGGAGGCGTCGAGGACGAGGATCGTCTCGTCCGGCTTCACGACCTTGGCCACCGCCTTGATCTCCCGGATCAGGTCGTCCTCCAGGGCGTGGCGGCCGCTGGAGTCCACGATGACGGCGTCTTGGTCCGCCAGGTGTCGCAGGCCGGCCCTCACCAGCTTCACGGCGTCCTTCTCCTTTGGATCCCCGTAGAAGGGGACCTCCAGCTGCTCGGCCAGCTGCCGGAGCTGGTCGTAGGCCGCCGGGCGGTGGGTATCCGCCTGGACGAGGCCCACGCGGAGCCCCTTCCGCTGGAACCACTTCCCCAACTTGGCGGCGGAGGTGGTCTTCCCCTGGCCGTAGAGCCCCACCAGGAGGACCCGCTGGGGAACGAGCTTCAGCTCCCGCGCGGAGCCCAGGATGGCCACGAGCTCCTCGTAGATGATCCGGATCACATGCTCCCGGGCGCTCATCCCCGCCGGGGGCTTCTCTGAGAGGGCCCGTTTCTCCACCCCTCGGCTGAGGGCCAAGGCCATCTCCACCTTCACGTCCGCCTGGAGCAGGGCGCGCTGCAGGTCCCGGACGACCTCCTTGACCAGGTCCGGGCTGACGTGGGAGGCCCCTGCGACCCGGCGGATCACGGAGCGGAGGGACTCGCCCAGCTTCTCCAAGACCATGGCGTCACCATGCGGAGACGGCGTATTTAGGGGTTGCGCGCCGGGCGCCGTCGCACGAAGAAGAAAACAGGGAGAGGGCTAGCATTGTCAGAAGGGATGGGATGCACTCTAACGCACTAGCCCATTCTCCCCATCTGATATTACCTGTCACGCCTATATATATGTTTTCGCAAATCGGGGCGAAAAACAGGGGGTCTGGGCCCCCCCGGGGCCCTTCTCCAGGCGTCCGAAGGGAGGCGGCAGGAGCTAGAGGTACCCCGACTTCTGGAGGACCATGAGGTCCTCCGTGCTCAGCTTCTCCCCCTTCTTGAACCTCTCGTAGATCTCCTTGGCCTCCTTCTTGGCGCTGACCTCCGCCGTCCGCGCCCGGCTGCGCCGGTCCTTGGACCGGATGCCGTGGATGATCTTGTCGTAGTCATGGACCTCCCGGATGAAGTCGATGTGCTTCTGGTGGCGCTCGTCGGCCGCGATCTTCGTCTTGATGAACTCCTCCTGCGCGCCGTCCGCCTCCGCCCGCACCTCGTCGGCCTGCTCGTAGAGGGAGACCATGGTGTCGTGGTGGACCTGGGCCTCCTCCGCCAGGCGGCTGACCTCCTGGTGGTGGGCCTCCGCCGTCTCCCGGGCCGCGTCCACCTCTTTCTGGAGCTTCCGGACCTCCTCGTCCTCCTGCAGCTGCTTCTCCCGCTTCTTGATCTCCGCCTGGAGGCGGGTCATCTGCTCGATGAGGTCCCGCTCCTTGTCCACGGCCAGGACGGAGGTCTGTTGCTTGAACTCCAAACCGCGGAGGTCCCGCTTCAGCTTCTCCAGGGGGACCCCGCCCCGGGGGACCTTCTTCCGCTTCTGGCGGTTCAGCTGGTCCAGGAGCTCCGAGACCTTCCGGTTCCAGGTCTCCCGCTTCGCCTTCGCCTCCTGCACCGCCTCGTTCAGCTTGTCCCGGGCCGTCTTGTGCGTCTGGGCCTCGTCCACCAGCTCCCGCACCCGGGCGTTGAGTTCGTCGCGACGGCGGATCCACTCCTTCGTCTTGTCGTTGAGCTCGTCCCGTCGGCTACGGTGGAGGTCCGCCTGCTCGTTGGCGTGCCTCCGCTTCTCCTCGAGCTCGGACAGCAGCTCCGTCATGCGACTGGCTCTGCTAGGAGAGGCTGGCGCCTTAAACCTTTTCGCTCACCACGCCTGCCAGCGCCCGGGGTCCGCCCGCGGCCGCTACGCCTCCACCAGGCGGTACCGCTTGTACGCCTCCTCCCGGTCGTGGAAGCAGTACTGGATGGTGGTGAACTCCCGCCGCAGGGCGGCCACGTCCCTCGCCACGCGGGCGGGGTCCTCCTTCTGCACCGCCACCCGGACGATGAGGTCGGCCACGGCCTCCATCTCCGCCGGTCCCATGCCCAGACGCGTGAGCTCCTGACTCCCCAGGCGAATGCCGCTGGGATGGACGGGGCTCGTGTCCTCCGGCAGGAGGTTCTTGTTCGTGATGACGTTCGCCCGTTCCAGGTCCAGGGCCACCTGCGCCCCGCCCCCCTCTTTCGACACGTCCACGGCCAGGGTGTGGGAGGCGGTGAAGCCCCGCTTCTCCCCCAGGACCCGCATCCCTCGCTCGTGGAGGGCCTGGCCCAGGGCCTGCGCGTTGGCCACCACCTGTTTCGCATAGGCCTCCCCATACACCTCGAACTCCGCCAGGGCGATGCCCAGGGCGGCCATGGCGTGGAGGTGGTGGTTGCTGACGACGCCGGGGAAGACGCCCCGCAGGAGCCGCTTCTCCATCTTCTCGTCCTTCGGGTTCGCCAGGAGGACGCCGTGCTGCGGCCCTGGGAGGGTCTTGTGGGTGCTCCCGGAGATGATCTCCGCCCCCTCCCGCAGGGGGTCCTGGAACTGCCCTCCGGCGATGAGGCCGAGAACGTGAGCGGCGTCGTACCAGACGGTACAGCCCGCCTCCGCGAAGGCGTCCCGCAGCTCCGCGATGGGCGTGGGAAAGGGGAAGACGGACTGGCCGAAGAGGGCCACCTTCGGTTTCACCTGGCGGATCAGCGCGTCCGCGGCGTCCACGTCGATGGTCATGCGGTCGCGGTCCCACGGGTAGGTGATGGCGTTCAGGCTGCGCACGCCCACCGCCCCGAAGCGGGCGGTGCTGATGTGGGCACCGTCGGAGAGGGCGACGGTGGTGATGATGTCCCCCGGCTTCGTGAGGGCGAAGAGGACGGCCAGGTTCGCCACCGTGCCGGAAATGGGACGCGGATCGGCGAATTCGCAGCGGAAAATGCGCTTCAGCATCTCCGTGATGCGCACCTCCACCTCGTCCGTGTAGACGTTTCCCTGGTAGTAGCGCTCCCCCGGCAGCCCCTCGGCGTACCGGTGGCCGAAGTCCGTCAGGTACATCTCCATGGCCAGGGGGCTCATGAGGTTCTCCGAGGCGATGAGGCAGAGGGCGTCGCGGAACCAGCCGTGGTGCTTGTCCACCTGCTCCAGGATGAACTTCGCGTCCTCGTTCATGGGAGCCACGCCGTGGGAAGGGGGCGGGCTGTTAAAAACCTCCGAGGCGGTGGGGCTTCGCATCCTATGGATGCGTTGGAGACCCTGCGGGAGACCATTGTCTCCTGCCGAAGGTGCCCCCGACTGGTCGACCATCGAGAACGGGTGGCCCAGAAGAAGCGGCGATCCTTCGAGGACTGGGAGTACTGGGCAAGCCCCGTTCCCGGCTTTGGAGACCCGACGGCCGGCCTGGCGATCATCGGCCTGGCCCCCGCCGCCCATGGGGGAAACCGGACGGGTCGTGTCTTCACGGGCGATCCCAGCGCCGCCTTTCTCATGCGGGGACTCCACGAGGCCGGATACGCGAACCAGCCCACCTCGGAGAGCCGGGACGATGGACTCCGCCTCCGCGACGCCTACATCACGGCCGCCGTCCGTTGCGCGCCCCCCGGAAACCGACCCACGGCGGAGGAGGTGCACAATTGTGCGCCCTACCTTTGGGAGGAGCTCGACCTGGTCCGACCGAAGGCGCTCCTCGCGCTGGGCCACCTCGCGTTCCAGGCGGCCACGCGCTACCTGGAACAGCGATTCGGTGTGCGGCGGACGAAGCTCCGCTTCGGTCACGGGGCCGCCTTTGAGTTCAAGTCGGAGATGCCCGCCCTCTTCGCCTCCTACCATCCGAGCCCCCGCAACACGAACACGGGGCTGCTTTCGAGGGAATCCTTTCTGGTGGTCCTCCGAACCGTGAGGACGTACCTCGATTCGTAGGGCCTGGACGCCGTCCTGGGACGCACTGGAGTCTTCGGTCACAGTTGGGACCGAAGACCACAGAGCCTCCGCCTCGTCCGTCCCGTCCTTGAAACCTCTTTAGGCGGAACCCCATGGAGGTCGCAGATGGCCCTCAACACGTCCGCCATCATGGCTTCCTTCGCCCTCGTCATGGTCCTCACTTACGTGGGCATCGCCTACGAGCGCCTCCACAAGACCACGGCGGCCCTGGTGGGGGCGGGCGCCGCCATCCTCCTGGGCGTGGGCCTGGGCGTCTTCCCCTACAACGCCGTCTACGATGTGCTGAAGGACGACCTGAATGTCATCGGCGTCATCGTCGGCACGGGCATCCTTGTGGATGTCACGTCCCGCTCCGGCCTCTTCCAGTTCGTGGGCATCCGCATGGTGAAGGCCACCGGCGGCGACCGGGTTCGCCTCTTCCTCTATCTGAATCTCCTGACCTTCGGCTTCGTGAGCTTCCTCACCATCGTCCCCTCCATGCTCATCATCGTCTCCCTGACGCTGGTGGCCTGCCGGGCGCTCCAGTACGACCCCAAGCCCTTCCTCATCAGCGAGGCCATCGTGGCCAACGCCGGCGCCCTGACCACGTACGCCAGCAGCCTGCCCAACCTCATCGTCGGCACGGCGGCGGACATCCCGTACGCCCACTTCCTGCTGGTCACCGCCCCCTTTGCCCTGATCAGCCTTGGCCTGGCCCACGTCCTGCTGCGGGGCTACATGCGCGGGTCCCTGGGGAGCCGACCCTCGCCTGGGGAGCGGGAGGAGCTGCGCCGCCGGGTGGCGGCCTTCGACGAGTGGAGCGTCGTGAAGGATCGGGCCTTCTTCCGCCGCTCCGGTGTCATCCTCCTGGGCACGATCCTGGGCTTCGCCTTCGCCCGGCAGTTCGGCATCGGCCTGGACTTCGTGGCCCTGGCGGGAGCCACGGCGGCCCTTCTCCTCTCGGGCATCGACACAGAGGACGCCATCCGCCAGGTCAACTGGCCCATCGTCCTCTTCTTCGTGGGCCTCTTCACCCTCATCGCCGCCGTGGAGGCCTCGGGCCTCCTGGAGGCCGCGGCCCTCCGCATGGTGGAGCTGACGGCGGGGGACCCCCTCGCCACCCAGACCCTCCTCCTCTGGTTTTCGGCCGGCGCCTCCGGGGTGGTGGACAACATCCCCGTCTCCGCCACGCTGGTCCCCATCGTGGCCTCCATGGGCCAGGCGGGCCTCAACACGGACCCCCTGTGGTGGAGCGTGATTCTTGGCGCGAACCTGGGTGGCAGCCTGACCCCCATCGGCAGCATCTCCTGCGTCATCGCCCTCCACGCGTTGGAGACGGAGGCGAACACCCGGGTCTCCTGGCCCGCGTTCATTAAGATAGGCGGTGGCATCATGCTCGTGCAGATGGCGGCCGCCACGGGCTACCTGTGGCTGCTGAACGCCCTAGGGGCGATTCCCGCCCTGCCGGGGTGAGACCGTGGAGCTGGGACGCAAGGACGTGGAGCGCTTCGTGGAGGCGCAGATGGAGGCCTTCGAGGACGCCCTCCGCCCCTCGGTGGACCTCCCCACGCCGCCCCTGAAGACCCTCCTCCTGGCTTTGGACCACTCCAACCAAGACCGCCTCGTCCTGGGGCTGGGGGCCGAGCTGGCCCGCCGCTTCGACGCTTCCGTGGCGGTGACGAGCGGCTTTCCGGAGGAGCTGGGAGGGGAGCTGGAGGCGTACGTGGAGGAGGCGGTAGCGGAGCTCCGCCGGGCGGGCCGCGACGCCCGCCCCGTGCTGGCGGAAGGGGAGCACTCCTTCGACAAGACCCTCGCGGCGCTCCGGGAGGCGGAGGCGGACCTCCTGGTCCTGCCCGCTCCCTACTTCCGGGACATCGACTCCCTAGGGGAGGACAGCGTGGGGACGAACCTGGACGTGATGCTGGCCCGGGCGCGCCTCCCCATCCTCGTGGCCCGCCATCCAGACATGGACCCCCAGGAGGTCCTGCGGCACGTCCGCCTGGCCGTCTTCGACGACGAGCCCCTGAGCCAGGCCGCCGCCATGTGGGCCCTCCGCCTGGCGCGGGACGAACTGGAGGTCCTGGCCCTGGTGGAGGCAGAGTTCGTGGAGATGGTGGAGGATGCCCTTGCCCGGGAGGCCATCCCGGAGGAGGAGCTGGTGGAGGGGCTGGAGCGGAGCCTGGTGCCGCTGGTCTCCGCCGTCCTGAGGCGATGCGACCGGGCCAACCTGCCCTGCGACGTGAAGTACCGCCTGGGGGACCTGGTGGAGACCATCGTCGGCCGCATGACGCGGAGCCCGGGGCTCGTCGTGCTCCGGGGGTACGAAGCCCGCGACCGACCGGGGGAGAAGGTGGCCCGGGAGGTCATCCTCCGGTCCCGCGTCCCCGTCCTCGTGGCGAACCGGCCGCCCTGACTCAGAAGACCTGGACCTCGCCCTTCACGAACCGCATGGTGAGGTCGGAGATCCGGCGGAGCCCCTCGTCGATGAGCCCCTCCACCTCCGCCTGGACCTTGGAGACGGGCACGCCCTCCGCCATCATCAGCTTGGCCGTGGCCGCCTGGGGGTAGTCGATGGGCTTCCCGATCTGCGATACGATCCGGGTGTGAACCTCCTCGATGTCGCCCTGCCCCAGGTCGTAGATGCGCGCCGCCAGCTCCCGCGCCAGGACGTTGTAGAGCTTCCCCACGTGGGTCACGGGGTTCTTCCCCGCGCACGCCTCCATGCTCATGGGGCGGTAGGGGGTGATGAGGCCGTTCGCCCGGTTCCCCCGGCCCACGGAGCCGTCGTCCCCGTTCTCCATGGAGAGGCCGGTGACCGTCAGGTAGTACACGCCTTGGTCGTGGTGGTCCCCCGTGTTCACGTCCACCTTCACGTTCCGCTGGGTGTACTTTGTGCTCAGGTCCAGGATGCGGTCCCCCAGCTGCTCCTTCGCAGCCACGTAGTGGTCCTTGTCCGGGACGTGGCGGTCCACCATGGCCGCCGCCAGCGTCAGCCGGATGTTGTCTCCTTTCCGCACGCCCATGACCTTGATGTCGTGGCCCACCTCCGGCATCTCCTCCTTCAGGGGGCCGTTCACGTACCGCTCCGCCTCCAGGATGAGGCGCTCCGTCTCGCTCAGCGGAGCGAAGCTCACCCCGAAGGAGGTGTCGTTGGCCAGGTGTTTCTGTGTGTCGTAGAGGGCCCGGAGGTCCACCGACCCTTTCCCGATAAGGCACTCCAGGGTGACGTCCTTGTCCACGTCCAACGTGGGGACGGTGTCCCGGAGGTACTCCTTGGCCGCCTTCACCGCCGTGGGCCCCACGGGCAAGCGTTCGCCGTTGACCTCCGTGGTGGCCCGGCCCACGAGGATGAGGCGGGCCGGCTCCAGGACGTCCCCCCCGCCGAAGCGGGGGGCAGACTGGCCCCCCACGATCTGGAGCTCGTCTGTGTTGTGGTGGAGGATGCGGCCGAACCGATCCAGGTAGAGGCTGCAGAGGGCGCGAGAGACGGCCTCGGCGATGGCGTCGGCGATGCTGTCGGGGTGGCCGACACCCTTGCGCTCTGCAATCTCGCTGAACTGCCGCTCGATGGGCGTATGGGTCAGCCCTTCGACAACGATGTTCCTGGCCACGCTGGACCCCCTGGAGTGGGGCAGTGGAAGGGAGGGCCTTCTTATATGCCTTTCTCCGGGCCAGTCTCGCCGTCGGGCATGGGGACGACGTACGCCAGGAAGTCGTGGGCCAAACGGGACTCCGGGAAGAGCGCCCGCGCCTCCGCCTCCATGGCCTGGGGGTCGCCGTAGCGGGGGCTGATGTGGGTCAGGAAGAGGACCCCCGCCCCGCACCTGGAGGCGATCTCCGCCGCCTGGCGCGCGGAGGAGTGGCCGTACTCGTTGGCCTGCTCCTCCAGGGCCGACTCTACCGTGGAGTCGTGGATGAGGACGTCGCAGTCCCGGGCGAAGGCGACGAGTCCCTCGTTGGGGCGAGTGTCCGAGGTGTAGACGACCTTGCGGCCTCGGCGGGGCGGTCCCAGGACTTGCTCCGGCCGGATCGTCCTCCCCTCCCACTCCACCTCCTCCCCCCGCTGCAGCCGCCGGTAGAGCGGCCCCTCCGGCAGGCCCAGGGCCTGGGCCTTCTCCAGGTGGAACCGGCCAGGGCGCTCCTTCTCCTCCACGCAGAAGGTCAGGGTGGGGACCTGGTGGAGGGAGCGGGTCGTCCGCAGGACGTACTCCCCGCAGTCCACTTTCGCCCCCGCCTTCAGCTCGTGCACCCGTAGCTCGAAGGTCGGCCGGAACAGGTTGATCTCCATGAGGATCTCGACCGTCCGCTCCGTGCCCACGGGCCCGTACACCTCCAGGGGCTCCTCCCGGTCGTTGAGGGCCATGGTCATGACCATCCCCGGCAGCCCGAGGAAGTGGTCCCCGTGGAAGTGGCTCAGGAGGACCTTGGAGACCTGCATGAAGGAGAGCTTCGAGAGCATGAACTGCCGCTGCGTCCCCTCGCCGCAATCCATGAGGATGATTTCGCCCCCCCGCTTCAGGGCGATGGCGGGGACGCCGCGCTTGGGGGAGGGCATGCTCCCGCCCGTGCCGAGGAAGACGAGTTCCATGGCCGGCCCACGATTTCCGGGGTGCCATAAACCTTTTTCACGCTGCGGAGGGAGTCGACCGAGACGGGGGAAGGGCGGCGTGAGTTGGGAAATGACCTAAATACGGAGGCTCAAATGAATCGGAGAGAGGTGA
>CAYGBN010000045.1:9295-11428 GCA_964348155.1 uncultured Methanomassiliicoccales archaeon | reverse complement strand
GGTTGATCGGTGTTTCGCCACCCCGGTAAGTATTGCCAGTCCATGCGGCGCGAGGAGCGCGCCCACCCCACGAAGAACCCGATGCCCAGCCCCAGCATCGCCGACCCCAGGAAGAGGAAGACCGTGTTCGCCACGGCCAGGGCCCAGAAGCAGGCGAAGGGGGTGAGGAGCCCAACGCGGCAGGAAGTGAGGACGCCGACGACCACGGCAATGACGCCGCCCGCGACGAGGACGAGGCTGGACTGGACCTTCCCCACGCTAGGCCTCCGCTTGCGCATGGGGGGAGCCGGGGGGAGCCCTTATACCCTACGGGCCGAACCACTCGTCGAAGATGTCGTCGTAGGTCCCGTCGGCCACGAGCTCCGCCAGGGCCGCGTCCACCGCACCCTTTAGGGCCACCTCGCCCAGGGGCATCGGAATGCCGAACTTCTCGTCGGTGATGATGGTGTCCACGATGATGACGCTGCCGGCCGCTTGATACCCTTCGGCCACCGGCGAGTCGATGATCACCGCATCCACCTCATCCGCCAGGAGGAGCTGGACCGCATCGGTGAACAGGGTGGTGGCCGTCTTCGTGACGGTGAAGCCCATGGTGCCCTCCAGTTCATCCGCCACCCACCCCTCGGAGGTGGTGAACTCCTGGTAGGCGATGCTTCGTCCGTCAAGGTCATCAACGGAGTCGATGACGCCCTCCATGGGGCCGCCATCACGGATGATGACCGTCAGGTTGCTGCGGAAGTAGGGCTCCGAGAAGAGGAACGTGTTCCTCCGCTCCTCGGTGATGGTCATGGCTGAGATGCCCAGGTCCAGGGTCTTGTCGGGAATGGCGGTGAAGAGGGGATCCCATCCGATGTTGCGAATCTCCACGTCCAATCCCATGACTTCGGCGATGGCGGTGATGAGGTCGATGTCGAACCCTTCGATGTCCCCCGTGTCGGGGTTCACGTTCTCAAAGGGCGGGAAGGCTGCGTCCGTGCCGACGATGAGGTGTCCGCGGAGGTAGATCTCCTCCAAGAGGGTGTCCGCCGTGCGCTCGGTGGGCTGGATGACGACAAAGCCGATGCCGTAGCCGACGCCAATGCCGACCACGAGCAGGACGATGGCGAGGACGATGGCTAGGGCCTGCGAGACTGTCTTAGCCCCTTCGGGTGCTGCTCCTTCTTGAGCCACGTGCGTCCATCGTGAAACATTATATAAGGCTGTCCCTCCCAGCGGCGGCCCGGAGGGCCGATGCCGAAAGGGCGACCCCACATCTCTGCAGGCCCGGGCGGGAACCGTGCCTTGGCTTCCCGGGCGCAGGCCGGCAGCGTGAGGGGACTAGGGAATGGGACCCCGTCGAACGGCAAGCCCGAACGGAGTGTACGTCGCCCCCGGGGCGATCAGGTTCGCACCGACGACGAGAGCCAGTGCCGTCAGCGAAGTGAGGACTCCAGCCAAGCCCAGAACTGCCACGGCCAGGGCGCCCAGGATGATCTCCGCGATGATTAGCCACCCGTAGGCGGAAGGCATACGGAGGCTCCGACAAAGAACGCCACGATGAAGACGACGACCACGGAGATCGCCAGGACCATCGTGCTGATGCCTCTACGAACCGCCTCTGGCGGCGGCATTCCCTCCTGCGCCGTGGGGCTCGGGAGACTATCTGAGGTGTTTAACGTTTCTACGCTGGCGCTCTAGCCAACGGTCCCCCGGCCGGGGAGGCCCGGATTCCTCGGTCCCCCGGCTCCTGCCACGCAGCCTGGGCGTGCCAAGCGTTATCTAGCGTCCACCCCATCGTGAGGGAGGAGCGACGGAGGGCGTGGTCCGCGAGCTCATCATCAAGGAGAAGGTCCTCCTGCATCTCTTCGACTTCAGCCATCACAAGGAGGAGTACGAGGCGCCTGTGGAGGTGACGCAGCAGGGCATCGCCCGGGCGGTGGCCATCCGGGTCCAGCACGTCACCCAGTACGTGAAGCCCCTCTTGGAGGAGGAGCTGCTGGAGGAGAGCACCCGGCACATCCACCGGAAGGCCCGCCGCCGCAAGGTGTACTTCCTCACGCCCAAGGGACGCCAGCAAGCGGCGTCGCTTCGCGAAGTGCTCCTCAAGGAGCGGATGCCCTTCGAGGACCGAAGCGGGAACCTCGTGGAGGCCCG
>CAYGBN010000045.1:3633-9285 GCA_964348155.1 uncultured Methanomassiliicoccales archaeon | reverse complement strand
AGATCTACCATGAACACCGGAGGGGGGAACGCCTGTTGAGCCTCCTGCAGGAGCGCGCAGCCGTCGGACACATCTCCGAAGCTGCCGGGGTCGCGGCAGGGGAGCTCGTCGACTTCACGCAGGAGGCCCCCGAGGTCGAGAAGTTCTACGGGCGGCAAGAGGAACTCGACGAGATTCTGCGAGGCATGGAGGACCATCCGACAATCGTCGTCACGGGGATGGCAGGGATGGGGAAGACGACGCTGGGCTCGCGGGTCTGCGAGCTCGTGCGGGAAAGGCGGTCTCTCTTCTGGAGGCAGGTCCGAGCCTGGGACACGCCCCGGGACCTGGCCCACCGTCTGGCCAGCTTTCTGAAGGCCCTGGGTAGGGTCGAGCTCTACGGCTACCTCTCGTCGCGGGGAGAGAAGGAGCTGGGCCGGATGAAGAAGCTCCTCACTGCGGACCTCACGGGCCTGAGCTCACTCCTCGTCTTCGACGACGTCCACAACGCATCGGAGGATGCGACGGCCTTCATCTCGATCCTGCATGAGGCGGGGAAGGCCCACAAGGAGAGCGCCCTTCTCTTGCTCTCGCGCTCCGTGCCGGACTTCTACAGCCGGCGCGACGTTGCGGTGGAGCGGTCCGTTCTTGAGGTTCCCCTGCGGGCCCTGGACCTCGAGAGCAGCCAGCGCCTCCTGGCAGAGGCGGGCCTCTCCGAGCGTCACCTCTCCGCTCTCGCGAGCGCGGGCGGCGGCAACCCCCTCTTCCTTCGGTTGATCGCCAGCGCCGGATCGGGAGGCACCCGAGAGGGCAGCCTGAGCACCATGGAGACCTACATCGCGGAGGAGATCGAGCCTGGCTTGGGCGACGCCGAGCGTGCGTGCCTCGAGACAGCCTCCCTCTACCGATTCCCCGTGCCGGTGGACGGCCTGCTCTTGGAGCCGGGAGCGCGCAGGAGGACCCTCATCCGCCTCCATCGGAAGGGACTCCTGGACCGGACCGATGCCGGTCAATTCGTCCTGCACGATGCACTACGCACGTACTTCCGGCAGGGAGTCCCGCCGAACCGCGCGGAGAAACTCGTCTCCCGCGTGGTGGAGTGGCTCCGCGACAAGGCCGCCCGGGTCGCCGATGCGGGGGACGTCCAAGCCGCCATCACGTACGTCGGAAACGCAGTGGCGGTGGACACCAAGGCAGCCCGGCTCTCCTCCAGTCTGAGGCTGCTGGGCAAGCTTCGCAAGTACGCGGGCGACTATGCCGGGGCCATCGAAGCCTACGGGGCGGCCCTACGAGAGACCGAGGAGCCTGGGGAGCAGGCGAGGCTTCGCGCGGAGCTCGCCCGCTGCTACACGACCCAGGCGGACCACGAGGAGGCGAAGCGGCAGATCGCCGCAGGGTTGGAGCTCGTTTCCGACGCTCCCTCCATGGAGGCGGCCTGGCTTCTACAGGAGAAGGCGGGGCTGGCCTTCGAAAGGCAGGATTACGACGCGGCTCTCGAGGAGGTCGAGAAGGTCATCGGCTGGCTGTCGGGGCTGCCCAAGGACCCCGACCTGGGAGGTCATCTGGCAAACTGGTGGGGCCTGATTCACCTCTCCGATCCAACGCGGGCCGACTACACGCAGGCGCAGGAAGCCTTCCAGGAGGCAGTGAACGCCTTCGCCTCCATCGGCAACAATGCCAGCCTCTGCCTCGCCTACAACAACCTGAGCCTGGCGGAGTTGGAGCTGGGGGAGGTTGAGAAGGCCATGGAGCACTTGAACCGGAGTGCGGAGATTGCGGAGTCCATCGGCCACCTCCCCGCCAGGACCGTAGCGCTCTTCACCCGGGCCCGCTACCTTGCCTTATATTACGGGGAATACGAGCAGGCCGAGGCGTTGTACCACGAGACCTACAGGCTTGCGAAGGCCACGAACATGCACAGCATGCTCGTGTGGCACTACTGGCATCTCGCGGAGCTCCACCGGTACCAGGAGCGCTACGAGGAGGCGAAGGAATCCCTGGAGTACTTCTTGAAGGCCAGCGGCGACATGCTAAACGCGGAGAGCAGAGTCGACGCGCTCTCTCTGATGGCGCGCGTCTGCCTTCTCGCGGGCGACCCCTCCGCAGCCCGGGCACATCTCACGGAGGCCGGGGCCCTGGAAGATGAGGCATCCTCGGAGCACGCGAGGAGGGCCGTCGCGTGGGCGCGAGCAGCCCTGGATGCGAACGAAGGAGACGTCGACGGCGCCCTCGCTGCCTACGAGGAGGCCGCGAAGATCCCCGTCTCCGACTTCCGAGGAGAGCTTCTCCTGGAGCACGGCCAGTTCCTCGCCTCCCTGGGTGCATCTGAGGAAGCGAGAGAGGTCTTGGAGAGGGCCCGTCATGAGCTGGCGAGGATCTCGAAGCCTCTCGAAGGGAAGGCGGCGGAGGCTCTCCGGGTCGTGAAGGAGGCCAGCTGAAGGAGGTCCAAACGGGTGGGGACGGCGGGCCTAGGCTCCGAACTCCTCCATGTATCCGTCCGGGTTCTCGTTCCACCGGCGGAGTTCTTCTCCTAGGTTCAGGGCGAGCCGATCGGCCGGGTCCCCGCCCTCCATTTGCTCGAGGTCCGCTTGGGTTCGCTCGTACGCGCGCCGAATGATCGCATGGACCATCTTTTCATTCCATGGACAGTGTCGGTCCCTCACAGGCTCGCCGGGGTAGAGTTCCTCCGTGCCGCATCCGAGTACGTGACCGTAACGCTCGGGAGGGGTCTTTGCTCCAGCACCGCATCCTGGACAGTGGGCTATCCTATCACCTCCCCCCTCCCCCGGGCCCTGGGTACTTCTATCGCGCCCCTCCTCGGCGCAAGAACATCATGACCAGGCCAGCAGCTGGTCATCGTTGAAGGCTTCCCCCGCGACCCGTATTCGGAGGTGACCTAATAAGCGTTCCCCGAGGCTCGGGACTGGTTCCCCGCGAGGATCCGAGGACCTCGACCACCTGCAACACGCGCTGAGCTGTTCTTACCTCGCCTAGAGAACGTCCTCCACCCAACGCAGGCACTTCATCATGTTGGGAAAGCCCAAGGTCGTGACGCCCAGGAGGGCCGCGTGGCGCAGCTCCTCCGCCGTGGCTCCCTGCTCCACTGCCCTGCGGACGTGGGAGTGGGCGGCTCCCTCCATCCCGGCGCCGAAGGCCATGCCCAGCTTCACCAATTCCCGCGTCTTCCCGTCCAGCGGGCCCGCGTCCAGGCTCGCGTCTCCCAGGGCCTCGTAGGCCCGGTAGACCTCGGGATGGTTGACCTTGAACTCCTCGAACGGCTTTGGCAGCTTCGGCATTCTTCCACCTCAGGCGGGGTATCGAGGCCGCCCCTTCAAGCTTTGCCGCCCCTCACAGAAGGATCTTCCCCCGGCGGAGCAAGTGGTACGCTGCCGTGCCCCCCACCATGCCGATGACGTACCCGTAGGGCAGCCCCGCGCTCACGATGCCCACCATGAGGGCCACCGTCAGGTCGACACGCCTGTCCACCACCTTCCCCACCAGCTTCGCCAAGGCGAAGCCCTCGAACAGCAGGAGGACGCCCAGGATGGGGAAGGGGAAGACCTTCACCGCCTCCAGGATCACGCCGCCGAAGAAGAGGCCCAGGACGAGGTAGATCCCCCCGTAGAGGAGCACGGAGCCCCCCGTGCGGCCGCCAAAGCGGTGGTGCCCCGCCAGCCCCCCGGAGCCGTGGCAGACGGGGACCCCCCCCAGGAAGGGGGCCGCAAGGTTCATGGCGGAGTAGGTGAGGGAGATGCGATCCGGGGTGACGTCCCGCCGCTCCGGGTAGAGGTCCCGCACCAGGTACGCCGTGGCCACGATGGAGTTCGCGATGGAGAGGGGGATCTGGGGGATGGCCAGGAGGAGGCCGCCTTGGAACACCTCCGTCGGCGTGGGGAGGTGCAGGGAGGGGAGGGCGAACCCGATGCCGCCCGCGAGGGCGGCGATGTCCAGCCCCTGGTACACGGCCAGGCCGACGCCGCCGGCGATGAGGAGGAGGGCGGGCGGCAGTCGCGTGGACCGGCTCAGGAGCAGCACCACCGCAACGCCGCCAGCGGCCACGGCCAGTCCCAGGGCCCCCTCCCGCTGCACGAAGTCGAAGGCGATGAGCATCAGGCTGAGCCCGAGGCCGAACTGGATCCCCCGCACGACGCCCTCCGGGAGCAGGCGGTGAATCCGATCGATGGAACGGGTCGCCCAGAGCAGGAGCATGACGACGCCCACCACCAGGCCCCCTCCGTACAGGAAGCCCGCCGGGGAGCCCGTGGCGATCATGATGGCCGCCATGGCCTTCAGGGGCTGCACGGGCATGGGGAGGCGGTAGCGGAGGGCGGTGAGGACCTGGAGGGCCCCGAACATCACGAAGGTGCTGGTGGCGTCCAGGCCGTTGATGACGACCATGCCCAGGATGAGGGGGAGGTCGGTCCCCAGGTCACCGAAGGCCCCCGCCAGCTCGCGGCGGTTGAAGGCCAAACCCGCTTCCGCCGAGGTCAAGTGAGCCCGCCAGAGAATCGGCGCTCTTAAAGCCTGGGTCCCAGGCGCACGCCTCCAAGGATGACCGCGCGTGGGTAGAGATGAGCGATCTTCGCGTCACCTTCCTGTCGCTGCCGGGCGGACAGCCAAGCTCCCCGCGGGCGGGGTGCTCGCTCCCTATGCCACCTGCGATGTCACCCGACACTCGGGACAGTAGCGCGCGAGGATGGGCATCACGGAAGCGTGCTCCTCCCCCAGCAACTCCCCCACGCGCTCGACCATCTTGCTCGAGGCGATGAGGGCGCCGCACGATGTGCATCTCGCGATCCCCACCCGGTAAAGGGGGTTTCTGCCGCGCTTCAGACGCTCCACGTCCAGCTTCCTGCGCAGGGTGATGGCTCCCTGGGCGAGTTCAGGACACTTCGGAAGGCACTGGCCGCAGGTCACGCAGGCCCCTGCGTCGAAGGTCAGCGTGCAGCTCTCCGGACGTACCTCAAGGGCCAAGGCCCCCGTGGGACAGGAGTCGGCACACATGCCACAGGCCGTGCACGCCTCGCCAATCTCGATGAGCCCCAGGGGGGACCTGGCGTGCTCTAGGGTCACACGTTCTACTCCCCAGCGCGAAGCAAGCCCTTCCAGGGGGGCCGCGCCGGATTGATGGCTGAAGGGACCCTCGAGAGGCGCGCCTTGCTGCCTCTCCGGAGGGTCGCGGGCCAGATCGGGGTCGAGCGCTACAAGTTCCTCCGGGGCCCCCAACCGTCGCAGAAGCTGGCGGCAGAAGTCCACGTTCTCGCGAGAGGCCTCCACCTGGTTGGCAGGGCACTCAGCCGGGCAAGACACCACGCCCACCGCACTCGCTCCCATCAGAAGAGGGGTCAAGAGCCACGGGGGAGTCGCCATGCCGACGCACGGGAGCCTCACCGCCATCCACCCGTCCGCCGTCGGCGGCTCCCCCCCATACTGGCAGTGGAACGCGATGCCGCAGGGTCCCTGGGTCTCGTCGAGGAGGGTGCGCATCTGAGTCTCGATCTGGGAGGGGGTGAAGGCCGGATTGCTCACGGCCCCGGTGGGGCAGGCAGTCAAGCAGAGCCCGCAGGGTTCACACTTGGACTTGTCGTACCGAACCTTCCCCCGTGACCACCACCCGGTATCCGACTTCATTCACCCTTTTACTCATGCACCACTTAGCTACACCAAGTGTAT
>CAYGBN010000045.1:0-3623 GCA_964348155.1 uncultured Methanomassiliicoccales archaeon | reverse complement strand
CCCGTGACCATTCGAGGGCATCCTGGGGACAGACATCCACGCAGGCACGGCAGCCAGTGCCAGCCGCGCAACTCGCGCGCTCGATCGAGGGAGCCGCGACGTACTCGCTGAAGGAGAGCTTCAAGAGGGCCCTCCTGGAGACCCGCCCGGAGAGCCTGAGCTTCGCGTTCTCGGGCCCGCTCCCCCGAAACGCCCGGGCCCTGGCCACGGCCGCCCGAAGGGTACGTTTCGCCTTCTCCAGCCCCAAGGAGCGGAGATGGACGATCTCCAGGCCGAGAGCGTCGAGACCGACCTTTCTCGCCTCCGTCTGCACCTCCGCAAGGGAGTACTCGTCGGGGCAGAGTCCCAGGGCGAGTCGTTCCACCTCCCTGCCGGCGAGGAGGGACCTTATCATTCCAGGCCTGCGGCAGAGCCCCCCAGCCACCTGCAGGTCGACGTGCGGATCGACCTGCCATTCAGCGAGATGGGCACTTTGGTCCGTGTCGCCACAGATCAACACCGAGGCACGCGCCGCCCTCACGGCGCAGTCACCTCCCCCGTCAACAGGCGTGTGAGGTCACGGTCGTGCCTGACGAAGGCATCGGCGGCCTCCGAGGTGGCGCCGTAGAGGTCCACGCGGGTCTCCCTCTTCACGCTTGCCGCCAAGAAGGGAAACCAGCTGCCAAGGTGTCGCGTAACGAAGCGTCCTTCGTGCTTCAGGGCACGGCGCGCGCTCTCGGCATCCCTCTCCCTCCAGGCCTCGGCCTCCCGACCGCAAAGGAAGGCCATCGCCTCCATTTCGACTGAGACGTGGTCGGGAAGGTTTGGGTGATCGGGCGAGAGGGCAAGTCCCAGCTCCGCGTACTCCCTCTCCAGGAGCACGAGGAAGGGGGAGGCCGGTTGGCCGGGAGCAGCCACGTAGGAGGACTCGTTTGGCGGGCAGAGAATCCCCCTCGGTCCCGCGAAGAACAGGCGGACGTATTCCCTCTCAAGCGCGGCCGCGTTGGCCTCGCTCTGCAGCGCCTGGGCGAGGCGCACCCAGCTGTTGTGGAAGGCGAACTGGGCAAGGTGGTCTTCGTTGAGCCCCTTGACGGTATCCATAAGGATGGCCATCCTCCCCTCCTCCGGGTAGAGAAACAGAGACGCGAAGACGCGGTAGAGGCCTTGCCGAAGCCGCCCGAGGGCCTCCCCATCCCACTCAGCCATTCCCTCTCTCCGGCAGCAGTTCGTACAGCACCGGCGCCAGGAATACGATGACGACCCCCAGGATGAAGAACGTGGGGGCAAAGGGCACCCTGGGGTTGCTGTGCTCCACACCGCTGGGCGGGAAGCCGATGGGTGCAGCCAGCAGGAAGAAGCTCACCCCCATGAGGACCATGCCCAGGGCCACGATCCCCAGTGCCGTGATTCCGCGCAGGCTACGCACCTCCTTCGGGCTCCTCTTGGAGGTGGACGAGGGGGAAGGCCTTTGCGAAGAGCCCCAGGAGAACGGCCCCCAGGGCGAACAGGCCGATGACGGTCCCGATCTCCACCCAGGTGGGGGCGTAGGCGCCGATGCCGTAGGGGAGCAAGGTCCCGTAGGTCTGGGAGGGCACAACGATCAGGTAGCGCTTCCCGATGGCCGCCACGTTCACGAGAAGACCGCTGAGCACCAGCAGGGCGATGCTCCACTTCTTCGTAAAGAACTGCCATGCGAGCATCATCAGAGGGGCCGCGAGGGCGGCAACGGAGAGCCAGTAGATCCACGCATACTCCCCCCACAGGATGGCGTTGAAAACCCGGAGCTCCTCCTCCCGAGCGGTGAAGGTGCTTGTCAGATGATCCACGATGAGGAAGTAGACGTAGATCAGCAGGAGGGCCAGCAGCAGCTTGCCCATCCAGCTGAACAATCGCATGTTGAGGCGGCCTTCCCGAATCCGATACCTGACCACGGCGGCAAAGACGACGAGGTGGCCCAGGCCCGAGATGCCGGCCAGCACCACAAAGGCGGGGGCCTGGAGGGCGCTGTACCATCCAGGGCGGCCCACCTGAAGGCCGAAGACGAAGCCGAGGGTGGAGTGCGCGATGACCAGGAGGGGGATGACGGCCACGGACATCCAGAAGTTCGTACGCTTGTGCCGCTCTCTCTCCTCGGGCGTGTCTCGATAGCCGGCAGCCCAGAGGCGGTGGAGCCGCTGCAGCCTGCCCGGAACCCGCGCCAGGACCGCTGCGTCCGCCCGACTGTCCAGATAGAGGTACACGATGCTGGCGTAGAGATACCCGGTGATGACGAGGGTAAAGGTACCGAAGAACGGGGATTGGGGGCGGGCGTAGATGAAGAGGTTGGCGATGCCCCGGATGGGCTGACCCAGGTCTGCCAGGATGGCGAGCGCCCCGAGGATCAGGGCGACGACAGTGAGTACCTCCGCGATTCGAGCGAGAGGTCGGAGATGCACCTGGCCCGTCAGCCTGATGAAGGCGGCCACGGTGATTCCCGCGAAGCTCACCCCCACGAAGTAGATCGCCATGGTAATGTACAGCCCCCAGGCTGCACCGCCCATGGTCCCCACGTCCCGCATCCCCGTGGCGATCTCGCCCTGGGTGAACTGCACCGTGTAGGCGTAGGCCCCGAAGGCGAGGGCCACGACCGAGAGGCCCATGAAGACGATCCAGGCGCGGCTAATCTGCCCCACACCCTGGGGCAACCTCGCTTCAAGCGTTGCTGCCGTCATTGCCCCACCCTCCCCAGGGGGACCTCCGTCTGTCGGGTTTCCGTGCCCGGTGCCTTGCCCGCGACGTAGAAGACACGGGGTCGTGTCCCGACGTCGTCCAGTAGACGGAAGTGGAAGTTCTCCTGGAGGACCTCAGAGACCTCGCTCTCCGGGTCTTCGAGGTCTCCGAAGTGGATCGCGTGGGTGGGGCAGCTGTCCGAGCACGCCGTACTCAGACCCTTCTCCACCCGCTGGATGCAGAAGGTACACTTCCCCATGACGCCCTTGTAGTGGCCGCCGCCCGCAATGAACCGTTCCTCATCGCCATGGGGGACGTCGAGGTCCGGGTTCTTGTAGGGAGGATTGGCCCCCCCGGTTATGGAGGGGACATCCTCGCGCCCCCAGTCGAGGTAGTAGCCCTCCGCGGGGTCCTTCCAGTTGAAGTAGTTGACGCCGTAGGGGCAGGCCACCTCGCAGTAGCGGCAGCCGATGCAACGCTCCCAGTCCGTTACCACGATGCCATCCGCCCGCTTGTAGCGAGACCCGACGGGACACACCTTCACGCAGGGCGGGTTGTCGCAGTGCATGCAGGGCCGCGGGAACCACTGAAGGTTCACGTTCGGGTAGCTGCCCTCGTGATAGAAGAGCACGTCCTGCCAGTTCTCACCGGGCAGCCGGTTGTTCTCCATCGAACAGGCGGTGGTGCAGGCCTGGCAGCCGGTGCACTTGTCCAGATCGATGACCATTCCCCATTTCGCCATGTGTGTCTCCTTGGTGGGTGGGCTGCGGCCTCAGGCCTTTTCGATGCTGACCTTGGGGGAGTAGTAGTTGCACTGGCCGGTGATGCGGTCGCTCTGGTTGACCGTGATCTCGCCGCAGTGCCCGGGGCCGCGCCCCTGCGCCCACCGTCCCCGGGCCCAGTGACCCTGGTCCATCGGACACACCACGGTGTGC